>JANYEE010000197.1 GCA_025363275.1 Burkholderiales bacterium
CCCGTATGCCACCAGTAAACTGAAGCGATTTGGGGACTACCCAACCGACTTGAAGCCAGAGGCCATACCGATTTGCACGGCACTGCCGCTATAAAATTTGATGAAGTGGCCGAATTTGCACGAATCTTACCGGCGGGCCTAATTCCATCGTATTGGCTTGGAGTTTTTGTTGTGCTCATGGATGTAGCCCATGATTTTCTCGTTCAAGTCCTTGGTGCTGGGGAAGATGCCACGCGCGATCACATCGCGCTGGATCTTGACAAACCAGATCTCCACCTGGTTGAGCCAAGACGCGTAGATGTGCGTGTAGTGGATATGCACATTTGTAGTCAGGTGCGTATTCTGGTGATCGTGACCGCTGATGTTGGTGCCGACGCACATTGATCTGCCGAGATTTCATTGACCTAGGGCAACGCCTTGAAATCGCTGCTACGTCGGCGTTTATAGCGCATCTGTATGGATCACTCCACTGTCGGCCCCGAGGTCAATTCTTTATCGGCAGCAACAGTCTCGCCCCTATCGATGCATCACAACCCAAAAAAAAGCTATATTAGGGTTTGCCCTGATGCATACGTATGCAACGAATATGTAATATTGAGGCATGACCCAAATCAATACGAGTACGCAGCGCGCATGCTTGCCCTTCGAGTTGCCGCAGCGCCCCCAAGTCACGCGGATCCGGCAGGTTGATGCTTTAACGCTGCGAGAGGCCAAGCCGGCATCGCTTCAGCCTATGGCAGGCTTCGACGAGGGCTATGCCGACATCGTCGACTTCATCGTCCGCATCACCGAAGAGATCTGGGTCGATCGTGCCGTGGGACGCATCTACGAGACCTACGACCATGCCTGCGTCATCTATTCGCCCTACGGCGTGGTGCGCTCGGTGCAAGAGGTCATTGCATCCACGGTGACGACGCTGAATGGCTTCCCCGACGGGGAGCTACACCACGTCAACGTGGCTTGGGACGGCGACGCGGAGCAAGGCTTCTACACCTCGCATCTGGGCTACAGCCGATCCACCAACTTGGGTGCATCGAACTGGGGCCCGGCCACCGGCAAGCGCATCGGTGTTCACTTTGTGGCCGACTGCATCACGCGTGACAACTTCGTTCACACGGAATGGCTGGTGCGCGACAACGGCGCCGCCGTGCGCCAACTGGGACTGGACCCGCATGTCGTGGCCCGTCGTATTGCCGAGGGCCAGCCCAGTAGCCAGCGCGTGCATTCGAGCCCGACCCCGCTGCTTGGGCAGGCGCCGCGGCCCAGCCTGAAGGCGGCAGACAACAGCGTGGACAGCTGGGTGCGAGTGATGTTCGACCAGCTCTGGAACCAGCGCCGCCTGGACCGCATCGGCAACTACTTCAGCACGGATTCCATCTGCCATGCGGGGGGAGGGCGTATCGCCGCAGGGCTGCGCAACCAGCAAGCGCTGATGCTGTTGGTCATGGGCGCCATGCCCGACGCCGTCATGCAGGTCGACAAGGTCACCTGGTCGGACGAGACCGATGGCGTCATCGTAGCGGTGCGTTGGCGGCTCGAAGGCAGCAGCCAGCCCGGAGCGCTTTTGGGCGATTGCCCGGCCAATAAGCCGGTGCAGCTCAACGGCATGAGCCACTTGCGTCTGAATGGTGAGCACGTCGTGGAGCACTGGATGATCTTTGACGAAATCGGCGCCCTTGTTCAGGTGTACCGCGCATGAGTGACGAAGCAACTACTGGGGGCCCGCCAAACCCTAATCGCCGCCTTGCCCTGCTGGCCGGGATTGGCGTCGCCAGCGCGCCAGCATTTGCGCGCGCCGCCGTGGGCGTCGGCGTAGTTCCCGGGCGCGAGTTTCTGTGGGGTGTGGCAACCGCCGCCCACCAGATCGAAGGTGGCAATACCAACAGCGATTACTGGGTCATGGAGCACGTGCTTGAGACATACTTCAAGGAACCTTCGGGCGACGCCTGTGACAGCCTCAACCGCTGGCGCGAAGACATCGCGTTGATCAAATTGGCCGGGCTCAACTGCTACCGGTTCTCCGTGGAATGGGCTCGCATCGAACCTGAACCCGGCCAGTTCTCTGAGGCTGCGCTCGCCTACTACCGGCGCATTTGCATCGAGTGCCGAGAGGCAGGTATCACGCCGGTCGTGACCTTGCACCACTTCACGAGTCCGCGCTGGGTCGCAGGCATGGGCGGTTGGGAAGACTTCGCCGTGGTGGACCGATTCGCACGCTTTGCGGAAAGAACGGCTCGCGCGCTGGCGGGTGTCGTCGACTGGTTCTGCACGATGAACGAACCGAACGCGCAAGTGACTTCGAAGGTGCTGCAACGCAAACCTTGGGCCATCGAGCCGAAGCTGCGTGCGGCTGCTGCTCGGGCCATTGGTTCCGATCGGTTCCATATGTACTTCCTTGGCGACAGTTTCAAGGTGCGCGACGTGTGTCTCGCCGCACACGCCAAGGGGCGCGACGCCATCAAGGCAGCGGTGCCCAGTGCCCGGGTCGGAATGACGTTGGCCTTACAGGAGTTGACCCCCGCACCCGGCGGCGAAGCGCTGTACCGAAGGGTTTTTGCGGAGGCTAGAGCCCCTTTCTACGCTGCCGCCACGAAGGATGACTTTCTTGGCGTACAGACCTACAACAAGTTCGAGATGGGTCCCGAGGACTACCTGCCCGCACCCGCTAACGCGATGAAGGACATGTCTGGCTATCCGACACAACCGGGCGCTCTAGCTGCAACGGTCCTGGAGGCCTACACCCATTCCAAGGTGCCTATCTTTGTCACGGAGCACGGCAACAACACGAACGACGACACGCAGCGCATCCAGCACCTGCGCACTGCCATCGACGGCCTGGTCGGCCAGATTGCTGCGGGCATCCCCGTGCTGGGCTACTTGCATTGGAGTCTGCTCGACAACTTCGAATGGTCATCGGGGTACATCCCACGCTTCGGATTGGTGGCGGTCGATCGCAAGACCTTTGAGAGAACGCCCAAACCTAGCCTGAAGGCTTACGGCGGCCTAGTCCGTACTTTACGCCACACCCATCGGTGGGCATGAACGCCATGCCAAACCGCCTTGACATTTCCAACGCTACCTATCCAATGACTTCTCAATTGCCCTGGAACCAACACCCGCAGGTGCGCTCGCCGGTGGGCCGCACCATCGGCGACCTGCTAGCGCTGCGTCCACGCCACCAGCCGCTCGACGGCTTCGACGATGTGTACTTCGACTTCGTCGACTACATCGTTCGCTGCACCCACCGCATTTGGGAAGAGAAGGACATCGGCCTGTGCCGCACGCACTATGCGGACGACGTGGTCATGCACACGCTCGCTGGCCCTGCCCGGGGGTGCGCGTCCGTCGTACAGGGCACGCTAGGCGCGCTGGCGGCCTATGCGGACCGGCAGGTGATTGCGGAGGACGTGATCTGGAGCGAAGACGCACCTGCCGCCTTCTACTCATCCCACCGTATCACTAGCCGCTCCACACTCGAAGGGAGTGATGCCCTTTACGGCGCAGCCAGCGGCGCGGCGCAGATGGCTACCACGGTGGCAGATTGCCTGGTACGCGAGAACCGCATCGTCGAGGAATGGCTGTTCCGTGACAATGCCCGCGCCGCACTGCAGATGGGGCATGCGCCGCGCGCGGTGGCGCTCGCCCAAGCTGAAGCCGACCAAGCCGGTGACCCAGAGCGCCACGCCTGGCGCCGCCAGTGGATGGACAAGGTGCGCAGCGCTCAGCAGGCCTGGCCCGAGGCCGGCCATCCGGCTGAAGCGCCGATGCGCATGCTGCGTGCTGCCTGGGTGGACGACTTGTATGGCGAGGCTGCCGCTGCCGTGTCGCCCAGCATCGAAGTGCGCTGGCCCACCGGCCGCCGCGGCTGGGGTCGCGGCTACCTGATCGGTTGCCTGGTGCAACTGCGCGCCCAACTGCATGACTTCCACTTCAACGTGGAGCACTGGGCCGCCAGGCCGCTGCCCAACGGCGAAGTGGCCGTGGCGCTGCGCTGGGCTGGCTGCGGTGCGCATGCCAGCCAGGGCGCCTGGGGGCCAGCGAGCGGGCGCGAAATCCTCGTTGCCGGTAGCAGCCACTACGTACTTCGCAACGGTCGCATCGTGCGTGACCAGACTGATTTTGACGAACTGGCCGTTCTGCGCCAAATACTGGGTGGCCTGGGTGCTTCCCTGCCGGGAGCTACGCAATGAGCAACACAGAAATTACCACCCGCCTACTGGCCGAACTGACCGCGCTGCTGCGTGGTATGCCGGGCAGCACGGCACCGCTGGCCAACACGATAACTCTCCACGCCTGGGGGTTCGAGACCTTTGGCCGCACCGATGCGCTTGATCTGTTCGCCCGCCACCCGTTGGCGCTGTCGGCCACGCCGCATGTGCTGGCCGCGCCCGGTGCGCTAGCGGTGCTGGACGTGACGCCGGACGGTCTGCCCATCGGAGTGTTCGCTGACGTGGCAGACGGTGTGCTGGCACGGCTATGGGTCGTTGGCCCAACGGCCGGCGACGCAACCACCGAGCCGACCGTGCCGGTCGCTAGCGACGACTTCCTAAGCCAGGACCGCACGGCCTGCGCCGGCGATGCGATCGACCACCCCGCGCTGGACGCCGCGGCATGGCCCCATGTCGAGGCCGGCGCTGCCGCAGCGCTGCAGGACGTGAGCGAACCTGCCGCATCCAGTAGCAGCCGGGCGGTCGTCGTGCGCGCCTTCAGCAGTGGTGATGCCTTCGCTGCGCTGTACACGCTGCGCGTGTTGTCGCCCGGCTTGCCGCGCCTGGCGCACCGCCGCTGGGCTCTCGCGGTCGGCCGTAGAGGCGCCGATGGCACCCTTCTGCACCGCCGCCTTGCTGTTTCCGATCCCTGGCCTGCGCCAGAGACTGTCTTGCTCTGACACATTTTTCAATCCTCTTTTTTAAAGCGAGAAAATCATGCTGCGTTCAACCAACCATCTGCCATCACTGCGCCCGACCGCGCTGGCTGCAATTCTCGCGTGCACGATTGCCGCGCCATCAGTGGCGCAGCCAGTGGCACCAGCTGCAATTGTCGCGGCTACACCACAAGACGCCGAGCCGGCACTCGATCAGGTCGTCGTTACCGTGCAACGTCGTAAAGAGACAGCACAGTCAGTACCGCTGTCGATCACCGCATTGTCTGCAGAGCAGATCAAGAACGCCAATGTAACTTCATCGGAACGGCTGGAGCAGCTGGTTCCCGGCCTGCGAATGGGGCGCTCCGGCTCTGACGTTCGGCCTGCCATGCACGGCACCTACACCGAGAACGTCTCGGCCACCAGTGACCCGCGTTTTGGTATCTACGTTGACGACGTCTACCAGTCGCGCACTAGCCAGGTCCCGCCGATCATCGACCTTGCGCGTGTTGAGGTTCAAAAGGGCCCACAAGGCACACTCTATGGCCGCAACAGTTTCGGCGGCAATTTGGTGTTCCACTCCGCGCAGCCCGGTGACGAGCTCGAGGGCGGTATCGACCTGAGCGTTGGCAACTTTATCAACCACCGCGCCGAGGCCTTCCTCAACGTACCGATTTCCGACGGAATCGCCGTGCGCTTTGCCACGCTCTCCGAACGCACCAAGGGCTATATCAAGAACGTCGGCAGCGGCAACGACGTCGGCGGTGAATCGCAGAAGTTTATCCGTGGCACGCTGCGCATTGCACCGCCAACAGTCCCCGCATTGGAGATCTTGCTGCGCGCCAGTTCCCAGGACCTTGGCGGCGAGGGCCAGGGTGGTTTTGGACAGAAGTACAAGGGCACGCTGGTCGATCGCAGCCTGATCCGCGCGCCTGGACAGCCGCTGACCTACAACGGCATCACCTACCAACTACCCAACGGTTTTAACGGCAATAGTTTTACCGGGACGCCACTATCGGTGGACTCGCGTTTTCGCGATGGCATTCCCGACATCAACGGCGCCGATGTCGGAATCCCCGTGTCTGATAACCCTTACGAGGTGAACTACGCGGGCGACATATACAGAAGCGGCTCGCAGAAGACCCTTGGCGCTACTTTCACCTATGACGCCGGCCCCGTGCGGCTTCGCTCGATCTCAAGCTTTGCCGACTTCAACCTCACCCGCACTGGCAACAGCCTGACCCCCGTCCTGCTGAACTATTCCTACCAGCAAACCCTGGCTAAAACCCTCACGCAGGAGTTCCAGGTGCTGTCTAAGGATGACAAGCCAGATGCGTTGCAGTGGATCGTCGGAGCCTACTTTTTCGATGATACGGCGGCTGATCGCAGCGTCACCAACGTCAACCGCGCCTACGTTACCGCCAACGCACCTGCTGGGCAACAGTACTACCCGTTTGGCTTCTCGCAGCTGCCTTCGGGAACTGGACTCAACCAGTCCACCGCCTTCGACAGCTTCAGCGCGTTCCAGAACAAGACGCGTTCGACTGCAGCCTACGCGCAACTGTCGTATACGCTATTGGACAAGCTTACGCTTACCGGCGGGCTGCGCCACACGCGCGACGAGAAGAAAGTGCTTTCCTCACGCTTCAACACCAGCCCGACGGGACCCGGTGCATACTTCGTGCATAGCATCGATGATCCTGTCGACTACGCCTGTGGCGGCTTCATTCCTGCGAACTCCGCCTCGGTTTCTCAATCTGCAACAGCGGTGGCTCAGGCCTACAACTTTGTATGTGCCGACAACGTGTATAGCTATACCAACTACCGCGTGGCCGCCGACTACAAGTTCGACGCTAACCACATGGTCTACACCAGCTTCTCGACAGGAACGCATGCGGGTGGATTCAATTCTGGTCCGGTCGGCATTGCCGGAGTGCCCACGCTATTGCCGTTCGCCCCAGAGAGGGTTGAAGCTTTCGAAGTGGGTGCCAAGAACACGTTAATGGATCGCAAACTAACGCTCAACGTTGCGGCCTACATCAATAATTACACTGATCTGCACGCTCAGACTTCGATCCCCAACCCGAACGCACCGCAAACCTCGGTCATTGCTTTGGTGCAGAACGTTGGCAAAGATCGAGCTATAGGTCTGGACCTCGAAGCAGTGTTTCGTCCCACGCGTGAGCTGCGTATGTCGGTGGCCTATAACTACCTAGATGCCCAGCAGCTCGATTACGGCGTCAACACATTCAACTTCGGCGGCGGAGCCGGCTTCTGCGGCATCACGCCCAGTTGCGTAGCAAGCAGTGGTGAGGCTAACACGGTGCAAGGCACGCCGTTCCCAAATGCCAGCACCGATCCGAATCGATTTGTGCCGGTGGTCGATGCCAACGGTGTGCAAGTTATAACGGGTGGAGTTCCGCAGTTCCGCTACGTTCTGGCAGGCACCGGGCGTGACGGCACTACGTACACCGCCCAGCGCGCGTTCTCGCCCAAAAACACGATCCAGTTCGGTATGGCTTACACCCTGCAGTTGGGCAATTTGGGGACGCTGACACCGGAATTTCAGACCTACTACAACTCCGGCTACATCCTCACCGATCTGACACCGGGCTATGGCGACAACAAGGCCTTCACCAAGACTGATCTGCGGCTGACATACCGGACGCTTAAAAATGACTATACGCTTCAGCTTTACGTCAACAACATCGAAGATGAGGCAACGATCTCGCGCGCCGTGTACGGGAACCACCGCTCCCTTCTGGTGAGCTATGCACAGCCGCGCAGCTACGGCGCACGCCTTGCGGTGCGCTTCTGATCTAGGTGCGAGCAAATATCCAGTAGTCCCAAGTCGAGCCACACAGCATGACGAGTGCCATCGCCCCGCCGATCACCTACCGCATGAAGTATGCGTTCGGCATTGGCAGCACTGCCGAGTCGATCGTCATTACGACGACCAGCATGTTTCTCATGCTGTTCTACAACCAGGTGCGCGGGCTTGACCCAGCCATGATCGGAATTGCGCTTGCCATCGGCTTGGCTTTTAATGCGGTATTCGATCCGCTGATCGGATCTTGGTCGGACCGAACGCGCAGCCGTTGGGGGCGTCGACATCCATTCATGTTCGCGTCGATGTTGCCCGCCGCGCTGTTGTTCTACGCGCTGTTCAATCCGCCTGCTTCGTTGGACAACACGGGGCAACTGTTTTGGCTCGCTATTTTTAACGTGTTGCTGCTACAGGCGATGACGGTGTTCCACACCCCGCACCTGGCCCTAGGCGGCGAGATGAGCGATGACTACCTTGAGCGTACCAGCATCATGAACGTGAACACGTTCTTCTTGTGGATCGGTGATACAACGGGCTGGCTGTTGTGCTTCTTGGTGTTTTTTCGAGCATCTGCCGAGTTCCCCAACGGCGCGCTTGATCCAAGCCGCTGGCCACTCTTCTCCATCACGATAGCCTGCATTGTTTTGTTGTGCCTGTTCTTTTCCAGCCAGGTCACAAAGAGCCGCATTCCGTACCTAGTGCAGCCCGCCCCCGCCACACCTGGCTTCAGCGTGCGCGAGTGGGCGCGAGACATCTGGCGCGTGCTTCGCAACCGCAATTACGTCGTGCTGCTGATTGGGTTCTTTTTTCTGTCGCTGATGACGGGCGTGCGCGGAGGGCTGTGGATCTACAACGCGACCTATTTTTGGCAGCTCAGCAATGACAAGTTGGCGTTCTTTGCAGTCGGTAGTCTGTTCGGTTACCTATTTGCGGCATTCTGCGTCAAACGGCTGCATGAGCGTTTCGACAAACGATGGACGGGAATGCTCGCACTGCTGGTTTACTGCGTCGGTCCGGCTATACCAATGGCGCTTGGCTACTTCGGCCTGCTCTCGGCGCAGACACCAGGGCTGCTGGTGATCTTGATTGCCTTCTCGCTGTTGCAGCACGCCCCTTACAGCATTATGACCACGACTGTCTACTCAGCGCTGGCAGACATTGCCGATGAATGTGAATTGAAATACGGTCTGCGCCAAGAAGGAACCCTCTACGCCACACGCACGTTCTTTGCCAGGGTCGACCAGGCGCTGGGTACCGCGTTGGCCGGCTGGGTCCTATCGGTCATTGCATTCCCGGTCAAGGCCATCCCTGGTCAGGTGCCCGAGCCGGTGCTAGCGGGCCTGGCCATGGCCTTCATGCTCTCTGTCATTCCGGGCGTAGTGGCAAGCGTGTTCTACGGGATGCTCAAAGTCA
Source organism: Burkholderiales bacterium (assembly GCA_025363275.1). GTDB lineage: Bacteria > Pseudomonadota > Gammaproteobacteria > Burkholderiales > Burkholderiaceae_C > Allorhodoferax. The sequence continues at coordinate 9,105 of JANYEE010000197.1, forward strand.
CTCGCACCACCCACGATGCGACCCGTGCCGCTATCGACGCGCGCAAGCAGACCGACCAAGACCCGAAACATTCAACCCTTCAAAAAGTATGAACCACCACACCGACAACAAGCGCCGCCTGGCCGAGTTGCTGTATCGCCTGTCCGAATCGGACGGCGCAGCCATCGACAAGACCCTGGCGGACTTCTGCCACCCCGATGCCGTCTGGCGCGTCTTCCACCCTTTCAACGACCTGGCCAGCACTGCCGAAACCGGCGCCAAGTTATGGGCGCCGCTGCGCGAGGCCTTTCCTGACTGGGAAGCCCGAATGGCCTTCATGCTGGCCGGTGAGTACGAGGGCCGCGATTGCGTGAGCACCTGGGGCGTATTGATGGGCAATCTGGCCAAGCCCTGGCTGGGAATCCCGGCCACACACGGCCTGAGCGCACTGCGCTTAGGGCTCAACGCAGTGTTCCGTGACGGCAAGATCGCCAAGGTGTATGTGCTACTGGACATCCCAGACTTGATGCGCCAGGCCGGCGTATATCCGTTCCGCCGTATGCCCGGCTCCGCCGAGGCCTGGGCTTTCCCACCCGTTGACAGCGGCGCCACCGCAGAAGGCATTGACCTCGAACTCGGCACCACGACGCTGGCGAACGTGCGCGAGATGCAGATGGGTTTAGCTAAGGGCGACGAGTTGAAGAAACTGGGCAACACGCGCAGTAAGCACAGCCCACACTGGCACAAAAACATGATGTGGTACGGCCCAGCTGGCATCGGAAGCAGCCGGGGCCAGCGTGGCTTCCTAGACTACCACGGTGCACTCTTCATCCAGGCTTTCCCCGACCGGGAAGGCATCGTGCGTGACCACAGTGGGCTCGAGGACGCACATGGACATTACATTCGCCTGGGCGATGGCCACTTCGCCGTTACTGCTGGCTGGCCGTCTCTTTATGGCACTCACCTGGGCGGCCAATGGCTCGGTTTGGCCCCGTCAGGCAAGCGCGTTGAGATGCGCGTTGCCGACTGGTACCGTACCGACCGCGACGGCAAGATCATCGACAACTGGGTCATGATGGATTTGCTGCACATCTGCCAGCAAGCCGGTCTGGATGTCCTCGACGATTTGCGCTACATCGCCGATCCGAGTCTTCAACGTTGGCCAGACTAATTGGCGCTCAAGCCCGTCAAGTAACCCTCAGTCAATCCACTACACATCACGAGAACAAGACTATGATTCGTTATCTCAAGCGCGGCGCCAGCGCCGCTTCCCTGGCCGAGGCCGACGCCAAGGTCCGCCACACCGTCGAGGGCATCCTCAAGGATGTCGAAACCAACGGCGACGATGCCGTGCGCCGCTACTCCCAGCAGTTTGACCAGTGGGACCCAGCCGACTTCACGCTGTCGCAGGCTGCCATCGAGTCTGCCGTGAAGCAGTTGAGCTCGCGCGAGCTTGAAGACATCCGCTTCGCCCAGACCCAGGTGCGCAACTTCGCCCAGATCCAGCGCGACTCGATGAAGGACGTCGCGGTAGAGACCCTGCCCGGCGTGGTGTTGGGTCACAAGCACATTCCTGTCAACGCTGTGGGCTGCTATGTGCCCGGCGGCAAATACCCGCTAATCGCCTCTGCGCATATGAGCGTGCTGACGGCGAAGGTGGCTGGCGTGTCTCGGGTCGTCGCCACAGCGCCGCCTTACCAGGGCGCGCCACACCCGGCCATCGTCGCGGCCATGCATTTCGCGGGTGCGGACCAGATCCTCGTGCTTGGCGGCGTACAGGCCGTGGCTGCGATGGCCATCGGCACACAAAGTGTGAAGGCCGTCGACATGATCGTCGGCCCGGGCAATATGTTCGTGGCGGAGGCCAAGCGGCAGCTCTACGGCCGCGTCGGTATTGACCTGTTCGCCGGACCGACCGAGACGCTGCTGATTGCCGATGACAGCGTCGATGGCGAGATGTGCGCCGTCGACCTGCTGGGCCAGGCCGAGCACGGTCCTACATCGCCGGCCGTGCTGCTGACGACCAGCGAGAAGCTGGCGCGCGACACGATGGCGGAAGTGGAGCGCCAGCTGCTCAAGCTGCCTACAGCGGGCATTGCTCAGCAGGCCTGGGAGACGCACGGCGAAGTCATCGTCTGCGACACTATCGAAGAGATGTTGGCCCAGGCCGACGAGCTTGCCAGCGAACACGTGCAGGTGTTGACCCGCGACCCCGACTACTTTCTACAGCGCATGACCAACTATGGCGCGCTCTTCCTCGGCCCGCGAACCAACGTCGCCTTCGGCGACAAATGTATAGGTACCAACCACACGCTGCCGACCAACAAGAACGCGCGTTACACCGGCGGTCTTTGGGTCGGCAAGTTCATCAAAACCTGTACCTACCAACGCGTGCTAACCGACGAGGCCAGTGCGGCTATCGGAGCGGTGTGCTCGCGCTTGTGCCACATGGAGAATTTCGCCGGCCATGGCGAACAGGCCAACCTGCGCGTACGCCGCTACGGTAACCAGCCCGACCTTCCCTGGTACCAACCTGTCGCAGCAACGAGCTGAGCCGATATGACGACAGCCTTGCCCCGTACCCCCAGCATGCGTTTGGACGGGCGCCGCGCGCTCGTCACCGGCGCGGGTCGGGGCCTGGGGTTAGCCTGTGCGGCGGCTCTCGCCGAGGCCGGCGCCGAGGTCTGGTTAGCGGCGCGCAGCGTTGACGAAGTGCAGGCCGCCGCCGCCGAGCTGCGGGCACGCGGCGACCGCGCCAACGCGCTATTGCTGGACGTGACGGACGCAACCGCCGTGGCCGAGGCCATCCGGGAGAACGGCCCTTTCCGGGTGCTGGTGAACAATGCCGGAACCAACCGACCCAAGCCCTTCGAGGATGTCACCGAAGACGACGTCGACACCCTTCTCGCACTGAACACCAAGGCTGCGTTCTTCGTCGCCCGCGCGGTTGCAAGCGGCCTCAAGCGGGCAGGCCTGCCGGGCAGTATCATTCAGATGTCCTCGCAGATGGGCCATGTGGGAGGCATGCATCGCAGCATCTACTGCGCCACCAAGCACGCGCTGGAGGGCATGAGCAAGGCACTGGCGCTGGAACTAGGCCCGCACGGCATTCGCGTCAACACCATCTGCCCAACCTTCATCGACACGCCCATGACCCATGACTGGCTAGCCACGCCAGCCTTCCGAGAGCAGGTGCTTAGCAAGCTGCCGATAGGTAGGGTAGGGCGCGTAGAGGATGTGATGGGCCCCGTAGTGTTCCTGGCCAGCGACGCCGCCTCGCTGATCACCGGCTCAGCCCTGATGGTGGACGGCGGATGGACGGCGTCGTGATAATGACCCCGAGACCACAGCGCCCCCCGGCCCCACCCGTGAGCAAACACAACGTAACTTCCATTGACGTCGCCCGCCTAGCCGAGGTGTCGCAGTCCGCCGTCAGCCGCACCTTCACTCCTGGTGCCAGCGTCGCCCCGGAAACGCGTGCCCGCGTTCTGGAGGCCGCGCGCAAGCTGGGCTACCGGCCCAACGCCATTGCCAGCACGCTTAGCTCGCGGCGCAGCCGCATGATTGCGGTGGTGCTGTCGAACATGCAAAACCAGTTTTACCCAGTGGTAGTCGAGGCGCTGTCGCAGCGCTTGCAAAAAGACGGCTATCACGTCCTGCTCTTCATCACCGAGACCGAGGACGCCGACGAACTTCTGCTGGAGCTAATGCGCTACCAAGTCGACGGCATTGTCATGGCGTCGACCCATCTGTCCTCGGGCCTGGCCCAGCAGATAGCCGACGCCCGCATTCCGGTGGTGATGTTCAACCGTACCAGCAGCAAGGGCAGCATCAGCACCGTCAGCTCCGACAACTTCGGGGGCGGCCGGGCGGTGGCCCATTTCCTGGCCAAGGGCGGGCACCAGCGCGTGGCCTATCTGGCCGGCGCCGAGGACTCGTCCACCAACCAGGACCGCGAGAGCGGCCTGCGCGCGGGCCTGGCTGAGCGGGGCCTGCGCGTGGTCGCACGGGCGGTAGGCAACTATGAATTCGAGCGCGCGGCGCAGGCCACGCGTGAACTGTTCGGCGGCCTCGTTGCCAGTGCCGACCGGCCGGATGCGCTGTTCGTCGCGAGCGACCACATGGCTTTCGCCGCCATGGATGCCCTGCGCTCGCTGGGCCTGCGCGTGCCGGAAGATGTGTCGTTGGTAGGCTTCGACGACGTTCCCCAGGCCGCCTGGGGCGCCTACAGTTTGACAACCATTGCGCAGAACGCCGTGTCCATGATTGAGGCTACGGTGGGCATGCTCCTACAACAACTCGCAGACGACGCCGTCACGCGTGACCACGTGGTGGTGCCCATCCGCCTGGTGTCCCGTACGTCGGCCCGATTGCCTCCCTCCTGATCAAAACCCTGCCTCATCCATGATCCTGACCACCACCGAACTCGCCCGTCGCCATATCCGGCGCGCGCAATACGTCTCCTGTGACGAAGCCTTTGTCGACGTGCGCCTGCCCGGCAGCACGCCCAAGGAAAACTACTCAATCGTCGGTCCCGGTGTGACGCAGAACGTCAGCCAGGTCGTTAACCTGCGCGAGCCCCATGGCTTCAACATTGGCGCGGCGGGCATGGGTCCAGGCATCACCAACAGCCTGCACCTGCATTTCACGGCCGAGGTCTTCATCGCTTGCGAGGGCTGCTTCAAGTTGCGCTGGGGCGCCGACGGCACCGAGGGCGAAGCCGTACTGGAGGAGGGCGACGTCATCTGCATGCCGACCTGGATGTTCCGCGGTTTTTCTAACTGCGGCAGTCGTCACGGCTTCCTGATGACGGTGCTGGGCGGCGACGACACCGGAGGCATCATTTGGAGCCCTGACGTGCTGCGCCGGGCCCGTGATACCGGGCTCTACCTGGGGCGCGACAACCAGCTCATCGACGTGCCCGCCAGGGAAACTCCGCCCGCCGAAGAAGGTCTTCTGCCCTTGATGCCCGCTACAGAGGTGGCGGCGCTGCGCCGCTGGTCGGCCGGGGAGCTGATGCAGCGCTGCGTGCGGCCATCGCAGCGCGACTTCAAACCCGCAACGCTGGATACAGCGCTGCCCGACCACAACTGGCACGTAGCCCCACTGATCGGCTGGGGCATCAGCCAACACCGCGACCACGGCCCGGCCGTCACCGACCCTCAGGGTTTCTCCGTCGAGTGGATCAAGCTGCCTGCAGGCCAGTCCAGCGCCCCCTTTCAGCTCGATGAGGCGGCCGTGCTCGTGCACGTGGACGGCCCGCTGGCGGTCAGCTTTAATCGCGGTGACCAAGCGTTGCGCACCGTCTTGGGCCCGTGGGACACGCTGTCGATGCCGCCGGGTTGCTGGAGGCAGTTCATCAACGACGGCACCCAGGACGCGCACGCGCTGCTCGTCATTGCCGGCGATGGTCGTAAGCCGCCGTGCTTCGACGCGGCCGTGCACGCTGCGGCTGCTCAGGCCGACATGACCCTGGACGCCGGTGGCCGGCTGGCGCGTAAGAGCCTGCTGCCACCGGCGATGACGGTGTGACCATGGCACCGCTGTTCGCACTGCCAGGCACCCTACTAGACGGCAGCAGCCTGGCTGCGATGCTCACGGGCTTGTCAGCTAAGACCCTGCTCCTAGGCGACGGCGCCGACCTCGACGACGAAGTGGACCGATTGGCCTCCCACGCCATATTGCCCTCTGTCTGGCTGGGGCATTCGCTGGGCGGCATCGTCGCGCTGCATCTCGCCACGCGGCATCCCGACAAGGTTGCGGCGCTTGTCTTGTTGGGCAGCAATGCACGGGCTGGCTGCGAAACGCGTGAGGATCGCCGTATCGCGCAATGGGCACTGGCCCAGCTCGACGGGTTGACCGCGTTGGTGCGCGATGACCTCGCACCGGCCTATGGGCTGGCTACCAGCGCCGATAGCGCCATCACGGCATCGCTCTGTGCTCAGGCCGAGGGTATCGGCCTCGTGCGCTTTGAGCGGCAGCTCGGCTACGCCCGCGCCCGCCCCGGCCTGCTGTCTCCACGGCAGCCCCTGGTCTGCCCGCTGCTGGTCCTCAGCGGCGAACTCGACACGCTGTGCCCACCACCGCACGGTGACGAGATCGCCAGCCTGGTGCAACCGAGCGGCCGGGCCGAACACCACATACTGGGCGGCGCCGGGCATTTATTCCCGATGCAGCAACCGGATTTGGCAGCGCGTCACCTGCGCCACTTCCTGACCTCACTCGAACAAGGCGCTGTATGAATACCAATCGACTGCTCGGCATATTCGGCAACGGGCAGACGGCCATCGCGGGATGGATGAGCATTGATTCCGCCTACGCTGCGGAGATAGTGGGATGCAGCGGTTTTGACGCTGTGGTGATCGACTGCCAGCACGGCATGGCTGGCCACCCGCAGATGGTGGCCATGCTGCAGGCGCTGTCGCACACGCCCGCAGTGCCGCTGGTGCGCGTCAGCCAGAACAACCTGGCCGAGATCAACCGGGCGCTGGACGCTGGCGCGTGGGGTGTCATCTGTCCTCTGGTCAACACGGCTGCCGAGGCGCTGGCATTTGGCCGCGCCTGCCGCTATCCGCTGGATTGTGGGCAAGGTGATCGTTCCTTCGGCCCCGCCCGCGGCCTGCTCGTAGGCGGTGCGAGCTATCCGCAAGATGCCAATGCCAACATCCTGGCGCTGGCCATGATTGAAACCCAGGCCGGACTTGACGCTGTCGAGGCGATTGCCGCCGTACCGCAGATCGACGGGCTGTTCATTGGCCCGAGCGACCTTGGCATCGCGCTGGGCTTGGGGCCAGCTGCAAGCTACGAGCACCCGCTCATGGCAAGCGGAATACGGCGCATACAGGACGCTTGCAAAGCCGCGGGTAAGGTCACGGGCATCTGGTGCGGCACAGCGGAGATGGCGCGCGCCATGCAGACGCAGGGTATGCAACTGGTAGCGCCGGGCCATGACGCCATCTGGCTCAAGGCTGAGATCGCGCGCCGCCTGGCAGTGCTGCGCGGGCCTGGTTGAAACCTGGAGCTCGCGATGCTTTGGCATCACGCACCGGTGGTGTCACCTGCGTACGTGCACAGCACCGCCGGAGCATGCGACACGGGGTCCCCTCAATAGGATGAACGCTCCCAGCCAATCGGCATCGTAATGTGCCAAAGTGAAGATGCAAATCAACCACTTAAACAAATATCAGCGACGCTGAACTGCATGCACAACAAGCCAAGTCCATGATTGTCAGCAGGTGAATCGGGCCTACATAGCTGGGCAGCTTTTGCTGAATATCGCCTTTGCAACTAACAGCGTTAATGTCTGGCTAAGACAACTGCCACGCAGCGAGCGTAACAAAGCGGCGAGGAAGTATTTGCGAGGCCAAGACATCGAAGGCAAATGAATGTGTAGGGGGCCGGGTAGCGCCCCGCGTTTTGACATTGGGCTAAGCTCTTTCGTTTTCAGATACCTGTCGTTCGCCGGTGACTAGATGTGGCCCGCAGTGATAGCAACATCAGTCTCCTTGCCAAAGCGTTTCAGACGCACGGCATGATGCTCTTGTGACCGCGACGCACTTGCGTAAATAGGGTGAGTTAAGTCCGATACGCTGCCTCACAGCGCTTAGCGGTAAGTTGCCAGATGGATATTGGTCTCCGTGCTGCTGATACCCTTGATCAGGCGCACTCGTTCGAGCGTTTGGGAGAGATCGGTCATGGAGGCAGCTTCCAGCTCCGCCAATAAGTCCCAGCGGCCATTGGTGTCGTGCAGAGCCACCACGCCGGGTTCACCCATGAGACTTGCGATCACTATGCGCGTTTGATTGCCCTCCACCAACACCCCCATCCAAGCGCGAATGCGGTCGGGCTGGGAGTCTGGTCGCAGCTTGACGGTAAAACCTTGAATCACGCCCGTGTCCTCCAACTTTCGAATTCGGTTGGTTACGGTGCCTCGAGACACTTTAAGTTTGTAGGCTAAATCTGCCACGTTCATGCGGGAGTTCTGGCGCAGCATTGCAATTAGCGCGCGATCCGTTTCGTCCATATCTATCTTTTTGTCAATTTAATCTGCCATTATGTCAATAATCATCCAAAACACCATATTTTTGACGATTTCAATTGTCACGCTGGCCATTCAGACTCAAGCACTGTAGACAGACTCACCACACAACCCATTTCGACAAGAACAACAGCCATGAACCAAATCACGCCACAACCTACCGTTGCGACTCTGTACCTTAGTGCACCAGTCATGGCCCAGTTAATTAATGACATCGGCGTGCACGCATGCCTTTCCGGTATTGCGGACAACATTCGTGCTGACTTTTCGCGTTGGAATGAGTTTGACAAGTCTGCGCGCGTTGCCAATCACTCCAAAGACGGTGTGATCGAGCTCATGCCTATTTCGGACAACAGTCTCTACAGCTTTAAGTATGTCAATGGGCATCCAAAAAATACCCGTATCGGCCTCTCGACCGTGATGGCCTTCGGCGTGTTGGCTGACGTTGACACTGGCGTACCGCTGCTGCTGAGCGAATTAACACTAACTACCGCCTTGCGCACTGCAGCTACCTCTGCCTTGGCCGCCAAAACTCTGGCGCGTCCCAATAGCCGTGTCATGGCGCTGATTGGCAATGGCGCGCAAAGCGAGTTCCAGGCTGTGGCTTTCCAACACATAGTGGGCATTGAAGAAATACGTCTGTTTGATGTAGACCCTGCAGCTACCGAAAAACTAGTTCGCAATCTCAAGGACTCTGGCCTGAAGCTTTCCGTGTACCAAAGTACCGCAGAGGCAGTCAAGGGGGCTGACATCATCACTACCGTGACTGCCGACAAAACCAATGCGACCATCATTACGCCCGAGATGATTGAACCTGGGATGCATATCAATGGCGTGGGCGGTGATTGTCCAGGCAAAACCGAATTGCACACTGAAGTGCTAAGCATGAGCCGTGTTTTTGTCGAGTACGCTCCCCAGTCTCGAGTAGAAGGAGACATCCAGCATATGCCGGCCGACTTTGCCGTGACTGAACTATGGGAAGTACTGGTGGGCAACCTGCCGGGCCGCCAATCTGCAAATGAAGTCACAGTGTTTGACTCAGTTGGATTTGCACTCGAAGACTACTCGGCCTTGCGCTTCATGAGGGGAGTAGCACTGGAGTTAGGCATGGGAGAAATGATTGCTTTGATACCTGAAATGGCCGACCCAAAAAACTTGTTTGGTGTTTTGCGCTCAGCACCTAATGCTTTGCGCCGTGTTGCCTGATGCTGCGCTGAACCGATACGACCAAAGGCCTTTTTTAGGTCGACGCGCTGTGGGTCAACTAGTGGCTGTGCTGAATGACGTTGTTGAGATATTCTTTTTGACGCAATTCGCGCTCAAAAACCGTTGACGAACGGTAAATCTGTCAACTTTGTGAGGGTAAACGTGTCAACGTTCATTGGGCGTTCCCAGTCAAGGTGCAGATTACGGCGGTGATACGGTTACCTTGTTTTGCGCCCCCGTCGGGCGAGAGATCTGTCGGCGACATGGAAAGCGGGCAATCCACAATGTGCGTTCTGTGGCGGCGTGGTGTGGTGATGGCGTAGAACCGTTATTGCAGCTGTGCAAGCGGCCCTACAGTTTACCAGACTGACAGAACGCAGCTCGTCCTGAACTACTACATCCGGCAATACGGTGAGCCAGCCACTGTCGCGCGCAATTAAGCGCAGCATGGCCATGTCATCCACTTCGGCACGAAGGCGTGGGGTTACTCCGGCTGAAACACACAGCGCGTCAAACTGGGCGCGTACGGCATGGCGTGGCCCTGGCACCGCCAAGTCCACACCTTGCAGATCTTCTGGAAGGCGCAAACTGTGCGCTTTCCACAGTTGACTAGGACCGACCAGCGAGACGGTCTGACTGCCTAGAAAGCGGCAGTGCAAAGGGCGCTCAGGGCCGGAGGGCATAGTTTCGTTGAAGTAGTTGGTCAGTTGAGCGCTGGACAGCGCATTGATCTGGTGGTCAAAGTACTGGCTCATGCGCCGGATGGTGCGGGCATAGGCATCGATGGTCTTGGGCTGAAGGCCTTTGAGTTTGAGGTGCTGCAAATGGGTGCGGTATCTGCTGGCAAAGGGCTCAGGGTACGCACTCGGGTCGAACCCGCCGGGATAGGCCCGCCGGTAAGATTCGTGCAAATTCGGCCACTTCATCAAATTTTATAGCGGCAGTGCCGTGCAAATCGGTATGGCCTCTGGCTTCAAGTCGGTTGGGTAGTCCCCAAATCGCTTCAGTTTACTGGTGGCATACGGG
>JANYEE010000200.1 GCA_025363275.1 Burkholderiales bacterium
TTCTTCAATCTTTACGCCATGCAGCTCCACAGTGGCAGAAAAGGCTGCCACGCTGATGAGGAGGGTGGCAGCACCAGTGAGAAGGGTTTTAAGGTAGCGCATACGTCTCCAATTCGAATAATGAGGCACCTATTGTGTGCACGTGTAAGTATCGTCTCCATTGTGCGGCTTCGCATGTCCCGTGAGCATCAGGGTTTTCGCGCAGTTGTAAAGTGGGTTTGCTACACTTCAGACATGTTTATCCACCGCATCTTCATCACGGGTTGTAGCGACCGGGGGGCTTGGCCCTGGCGTACGCTGACCGTTATGGATGTGGCTATTGCTTAACGCACACTTGCGCTCCACGTTGACCCGAAGCAGGTCAAGCTGGAAGAGTTGTTGTGTAAGCTTGCGGCATCCTCCCACCTCCGTTTCGTTTTCCTGGAACGCTGGCGCCCCGGGTTGCCAGTGGCCGCCAACACAGTGAGAGGCATTGGCCCACAACATGACCGAATCTGAATTCAAGGCCCTGCACGCGCAGGGCTACAACCGCATCCCCTTGACGGCCCAGGCCTTTGCCGACTTGGAAACGCCGTTGAGCCTGTACCTGAAGCTGACCTGCGCGCCCGGCAGCTCCGAGCCCGCCGCCCATAGCTTTTTGCTGGAGTCCGTGGTGGGCGGCGAGCGCTTTGGTCGCTTCAGCTTTATGGGCCTGCCCGCCCGTAGGCTGGTGCGCGCCAGCGGCTTTGGAGCGCAGGCGGTGACTGAAGTGGTGACCGATGGCGTAGTGGTCGAGACATCGCGCGCCAATCCACTAGACTTTATCGCCAGCTACCAGCAGCGCTTCAAGGTGGCGATCCAGCCTGGCATGCCGCGGTTTTGCGGCGGTTTGGCGGGCTACTTTGGTTATGACGCGGTGCGCTACATCGAGCGCAAGCTAGAAGCCACCTGCCCGCCCGACGAGCTGGGCTGCCCCGACATCCTGCTGCTGCAATGCGAAGAGCTGGCGGTGATTGACAACCTGTCAGGCAAGTTGCATTTGATTGTCTATGTGGACCCGAATGTGCCGAATGCGTTTGCGGCTGGCACCGCACGGCTGGCCGCGCTCAAAGCCAAGCTGCGCCAGGCCGTGGTGATTCCCGCCGTGCTGCCCACCACGGGCTACCCGGCCCAGCGCGACTTTGCCAAGGCCGACTACCTGGCCGCTGTGGACCGCGCCAAAGAGCTGATTGCCAGTGGCGACTTTATGCAAGTGCAGGTGGGCCAACGTATCAAGAAGCGCTACACCCAGTCGCCCTTGAGCCTGTACCGCGCGCTGCGTTCGCTGAACCCCAGCCCGTACATGTATTTCTATAACTTTGGAGACTTCCATGTGGTGGGGGCCAGCCCAGAGATTTTGGTGCGGCAAGAGACCCTGCCCGCGCAGGCTGGTGCCGCGCCGGAGAAAAAGGTCACTATCCGCCCCTTAGCCGGCACACGCCCCCGGGGTGCCACGCCTGAGCGTGACAAGGCCGCCGAAGAGGAGCTGATCAACGACCCCAAAGAGCGCGCCGAGCATGTGATGCTGATCGACCTGGCGCGCAATGACATTGGGCGTATTGCGCAGACCGGCAGTGTCAAAGTGACCGACGCTTTCTGTGTGGAGCGCTACAGCCATGTGATGCACATCGTCAGCAATGTGGAGGGCTTGCTCAACCCCGGCATGACCAGCATGGATGTGCTCAAGGCTACGTTCCCGGCGGGCACGCTCACGGGCGCGCCCAAGGTGCACGCGATGGAACTGATCGACCAACTGGAGCCGATCAAACGCGGCATTTACGGCGGCGCCTGCGGCTACCTCTCGTATGCAGGTGACATGGATGTGGCGATTGCGATCCGCACCGGCATCATTAAAAACCAGATGCTCTACGTGCAGGCTGCGGCCGGCGTGGTGGCCGACAGCGTGCCCGAGCTGGAATGGGCCGAGACCGAAGCCAAGGCGCGTGCGCTCTTGCGCGCGGCCGAGCTGGTCGAGGAAGGATTGGAATAAGACATGACGCAAACTCTGAATAGCCCTTGGATTAAGCCTGCGATGGAGTCGATAGACCGGCCGCCCTTGGTGCACTGCACCACCATGCCAGAGGTACGGGTCCAGATCGACGCGTTGGACGATGTGCTAGTGCCCCTGCTGGTGCAGCGCATCAGCTATATGAGTCAGGCCGCCCGCATCAAACAGCATGTGCACCAAGTGCGCGATGAGGCACGCATCCAGGCCATCGTGGACCGCGTGCGCAAGCAGACTGTGGACGAAGGTGGTGAGCCTGCCGTGGTGGAAGCCATCTACCGCGGCATGATGGAAGCCTGCATCGCGTTTGAGCACCGGGAATTTGTGCGGTTGCGCAATGGCTCGGAAGCGGGGGCCGCACCATGAAACTGTTGATGATCGATAACTACGACAGCTTCACCTACAACATCGTCCAGTACTTTGGCGAGCTGGGGGCCGAGGTCGAGGTCTACCGCAACGACGAGATCACGTTGGAAGCTATCGCGGCGCGCCAGCCGGACCGCCTGGTCGTGTCGCCCGGGCCGTGCTCTCCGGCTGAGGCCGGTATCTCGGTGGCGGCCATTCAGCACTTTATGGGCAAGTTGCCGATTCTGGGTGTCTGCCTGGGCCACCAGAGTATGGGCGCGGCACTGGGTGGCAAGATCATTCGCGCACAGGCGCTGATGCACGGCAAGACCTCGGTGATCACCACCACGCAAGAAGGCGTGTTTGCCGGCCTGCCCGCGACGTTCACCGTGAACCGCTACCACTCTTTGGCCATTGAGCGTGCCACTTGCCCCAAAGAACTGGCCATCACGGCCTGGACCGACGACGGTGAAATCATGGGCGTACGCCACACCGGCCTGGCCCATGCGGTACGCATGGAGGGGGTGCAGTTCCACCCCGAGAGCATCCTGACCGAGCATGGCCACGCCATGTTGAAAAACTTTTTGCTATGAAAAGCATAGCTACTTAAGCATGTTTTACCTGGGCCCCAGCCTGATATGACCAAAATAATCGATTTACGTAGCGATACCGTGACCCAGCCCACCGCGGCCATGCGCGCAGCCATGATGGCCGCGCCGCTGGGCGACGATGTGTTTGGCGATGACCCCACGGTCAACGCCTTGCAGGAAAAAATTGCCGCGCTGCTGGGCTTTGAGGCCGCGCTGTTCATGCCCACCGGCACGCAGAGTAATCTGTGCGCTCTGATGGCCCATTGCGGGCGCGGTGACGAGTACATCGTCGGCCAGTCGGCCCACACCTACCGCTACGAGGGCGGCGGCGCGGCCGTGCTGGGCAGCATTCAGCCCCAGCCGCTGGCGCAGGACGCAGGCGGCCAAATGGCGCTGGCCGACATTGCCGCTGCCATCAAACCCGACGACTGCCACTTTGCCCGCACCCGCCTGCTGTGCCTGGAAAACACCTGGAACGGCCACCCCATGCCTGCCGACTACCTCGCCCAGGCCACCGCCTTGGCCCGAGAGAAGGGCCTGGCCACGCACTTGGACGGCGCGCGTTTGTTTAACGCGGCCGTGGCGTCGCGCCAGGATGGTGAAACCGCACTGGGCTCTGCCAAGCGCATCGTCAGCCACTTTGACAGTGTGTCGGTGTGCTTTAGTAAGGGGCTGGGCGCGCCGGTCGGCTCGGCCTTGTGCGGTAGCAAAGAACTGATCGCCCGCGCCCACCGCGTCCGCAAGATGGCAGGCGGCGGCATGCGCCAGGTAGGCCTGTTAGCCGCGGCAGCCAGCTACGCGTTGGACCACCACATCGACCGCCTGGCCGACGACCACGCGCTGGCGCTGCGGCTGGCCACAGGGCTGGCGGGTGTGGAGGGTCTGCGCGTGAAATCGGCGCAAACCAATATTGTGTTTATGGATGTGGACCATGGCCGAGGTCCGGATTTGCTGGCTACCTTGAAGCAACATGGCGTGCTGGCCACTGGCCTGATTGGCTTGCGATTCGTGACGCATTTGGATGTGGACGCCGCTGGTATTGACCACGCGATAGCCTGCATCCGCCGCTTTTTTAGCGAACCCGCCTCCCAGCAGGCCAGCGCCCCGCGCAGCGGCCCTTACTAAACGGGATGCCCGGCATGCCACTAGACCAACTATGGCTTTTCATGGCCGCGGGCTGGTTGCTGAACCTCACCCCTGGGCCGGATGTACTTTATATCGTCAGCAGCGCGCTACGCGGTGGTGTACGCGCTGGCTTGGTTGCGGCACTGGGTATCACAGCCGGGTGTTTTGTGCACATTGCCGCCGCGGCGGTAGGCGTCAGTGCGGTGCTGATGGCGTCCAACACGGCGTTCACCGTACTGAAGTGGGTGGGCGCGGCCTACCTGCTCTATGTGGGTCTACGTTTGCTGTTCTCAAAAAGTTCATCTGCTATCAATTTGGAAGCTAACCAGGCAGATTCCACTAGGGCCGCAGGCCGAAATCCCTTGAAAAATGTGTTTTTCAAGGGATTTTGGACCAACGTGCTCAATCCCAAGGTCGCGCTGTTCTTTTTGGCCTTTGTACCCCAGTTCATCGCCCCTGGCGCTGAAAATCCGGCGTTGCAGTTTTTGCTGCTGGGCATCTTGTTCAATGTGAACGCGCTGCCCATCAACTTTGCTTACGCGGCATTGGCCAGCTGGGCCGCGCGGCGCACGGCGGCCATTCAAAAAGGCATGAATATCCTTGATCGGATCGCCGGTGCCCTGTTCATCGGCTTCGGAATCAAACTGGCGCTGACCGCAGCGCCCAAGACTTAAGGAGAAGGCAATGCCCACCACCGTCAAAATTACCCCGCAAGAAGCGCTGCAGCGCACGATTGAGCACCGTGAAATCTTTCACGACGAAATGCTGCACCTCATGCGCCAGATCATGGGCGGCGAGATGTCGCCCGTGATGATGGCGGCCATCATCACTGGGCTGCGCGTCAAGAAGGAAACTATTGGTGAGATCACCGCCGCTGCGCAGGTGATGCGCGAATTCTCCACCAAGGTGGAAGTGGCGGATAAAACCCATTTGGTGGACATTGTGGGGACGGGCGGCGACGGCAGCCATACCTTCAACATCTCCACCTGTTCCATGTTTGTGGCCGCCGCCGCCGGGGCAAAGGTCAGTAAACATGGTGGCAGAAGCGTTAGCAGCAAGAGTGGTAGTGCCGACGTGCTGGAGGCGTTGGGGCTCAATATCCACCTGAAACCCGCGCAAATTGCCCAGTGCCTGGACGAGCAGGGCATCGGCTTCATGTTCGCGCCCAACCACCACCCGGCGATGAAAAATGTGGCCCCGGTGCGCAAGGAGCTGGGCGTGCGCACCATCTTCAACATCCTGGGCCCGCTGACCAACCCGGCGGGGGCGCCCCATATCCTGATGGGTGTGTTCCACGCCGATCTGGTGGGTATCCAAGTGCGTGCGTTGCAGCGCCTGGGCGCCGAGCACGCCATCGTGGTCTATGGGTTTGATGGCATGGACGAGGTGAGTCTGGGTGCCGCCACCCTGGTCGGTGAGTTGAAGGACGGTGAGATCCGCGAATATGAAATCCACCCCGAAGACTTTGGCATGGTCATGGCCAGCAACCGCGCGCTTAAGGTCGAAACCGCCGAAGACTCCCGTGCCATGCTGCTGGGCGTGCTGAACAACCAAGCTGGTCCCGCCAAAGACATCGTCTTGTTGAATGCTGGCGTGGCCCTGTACGCAGCCAATGTGGCAAAAAGTATGGAGGCCGGTATAGCACTTGCCCGGACTGCTATCGAATCAGGAGCGGCGAAAGCTAAGCTCGACGCGTTGGTGGCCCTGTCGGCCCGCCTCGCCACCTAGGAAACCCCATGAGCGACATTCTGGACAAAATCGTAGCCGTCAAACACCAGGAGGTGGCGGCTGCCAGAAAGCGCAAGCCGTTGGACGTGGTGCGCGCCGATGCCGAGTCGCGGGTATTGACGCGTGACTTTGTGGGTGCCCTGCGCGCCAAAATCGCGTCTGGCAAGCCCGCCGTAATCGCCGAAATCAAAAAGGCCAGCCCGTCCAAAGGCGTGCTGCGTGAGGATTTCATCCCGGCCGACATCGCCCAAAGCTACGCCGATTGCGGCGCCGCCTGCCTGTCGGTGCTGACCGATGTGCAGTTTTTCCAGGGCCAGGTGGACTACCTGAAGCAGGCCCGGGCGTCGTGCCAGTTGCCGGTGCTGCGCAAGGATTTCATGGTGGATGCCTACCAAATCTACGAATCCCGCTCCATGGGCGCGGACGCGATTTTGTTGATCGCCGCCTGCCTGGACGATGCGCAGATGAAAGACCTGGAGGCGATTGCACTGGGGCTGGACATGGCCGTGCTGGTGGAGGTGCATGACGCCAAGGAACTGGAGCGCGCGCTCAAGCTCAAGACGCCACTGATCGGCATCAATAACCGCAACCTGCAGACTTTTGAGGTGTCGCTGGACACCACACTGGCGCTCAAAGCCCAAATTCCCGCCGACCGTTTGCTGGTGACCGAGAGCGGTATTCAAACCCGCGACGACGTGCTGCGCATGGGCGCCGCTGGTATCAACGCTTTTTTGGTGGGCGAGGCGTTTATGCGCGCACCCGAACCGGGCGAGGCACTGGCCGCGCTGTTCAGTTGAACCCATGCCGTTTATGTCGCAAGACGATTTGAGTGTGGCTCCCGAGGTATCACCAGGGAGCGCTGTCGCAGACCAACTGCAATCAGCAGACCCCGCAGCCTGGCCGGTAGCGCCGGGCTGGAAGGCCTCGGTGGATGGGTTTTTCGCGTCTAGCGCAGGGCAGGGCTTGCTGGCTTTTTTGCAGCAGCGTCTGGAAGCGCAAGCGGTGGTGTTTCCGCCTCTGCCCTTGCGCGCATTGCAGTTGACCCCGCCGCAAGACGTACGCGTCGTCATCTTGGGCCAGGACCCGTACCACGGGCGCGGGCAGGCCGAGGGGTTGGCGTTCTCAGTGGCGCCCGGCGTCCCGTTTCCGCCGTCCCTGCGCAATATCTTCAAAGAGTTGCAGCGCGATCTGGGTACGCCATTTCCTGCA
>JANYEE010000214.1 GCA_025363275.1 Burkholderiales bacterium
CGGCGAAGCTGTACCACCCGCAGCGACCTTGAGCACGTGGGTGTAAATCATCGTGGTGCTTACATCGCTGTGGCCCAGCAGCTCTTGTACGGTGCGTATATCTGTGCCAGCTTGCAGCAGGTGGGTGGCGAAAGAGTGGCGCAGCGTGTGAACCGACACAGGCTTGTGAATCTCGGCCTGTGCGACTGCGCGTTTTAAGGCCCGCTGCAGTCGCTGCTCGTACAGGTGATGCCTGCGCTCAACGCCCGAGCGTGGATCGATCGAAATACACCCCCGGCCGCTGTGCGGCCCGATCTGCAGTCCATAAAGCACGCGCTGCATTGAGTGGTTCGCGCAGCGGCTGCACCAATGCCTTTGGCAACATCACCACGCGATCCTTTCCGCCCTTGCCCTCGCGAACAACGATCACGTTGCGGTCAAAATCAACATCCTTTACCCGAAGCGACAGACCTTCCATGTGGCGCATACCAGTGCCATACAGCAGCCTAGCCAGCAAACCGACCTCGCCTGAAGTTAGAGCTAGAACCCGCTGCACCTCGTCTCTCGTCAACACGCTGGGTACGCGCTTCACTTGCGAGGGCCTGCCGATCTCTTGCAGCCATGGCAATTGCTGATTCAGCACCTCCTTGTACAAATACAGAATCGCGCTCAATGCTTGGCGGTGCGTAGAGGCGGCTACCTTGCGCTCGTTGGCTAGCATGGTCAAAAAGGCTTCAACCTCCGTTTGCCCCATTTCTTTGGGGTGGCGCAAACCACTGAAGCGAATGAACCATCGCACCCAGAAGAGGTAGGTTTGCTCAGTGCGAAGGCTGTAATGCATGTAACGCAAACGTTCACGCATCTGATCCAGCAGCCGTATCGCTCCCAGCGGCGGATGCGCTGGTCCAGCGGGTTTAAGGGGTTTGATAATACTGTTCATATAAACGGGCTATCCACTTAGCTCCTTGAAGCGGCGCTGGCCATTTTCGAAGTATTTACAACGTGCTGATAAGTTACCGGCGTGGTGACTACGGCCTGTTCAAGCAGTCGATAGAAAAGCATTCCTCGCGAGGCCGATGTTCGTCTGTTGAATCGAAATACAAACTCATCAAGATAGTAATCCAGCTTGTCAGGTTGGACTGCTCCTTGGTGTGTCCCAAGCAACCATCTGTGGATCAGCGCAGCAACTCTGTGCACGCCTGGCATGGAGACATGGGCGGGTGTATCCGAACCGAGCATGACGCTTCTTTGGTGGGTGTAACCCACGTCCTTTAGCTTGCGATATGCCGCTGAGCCATCCGTGTGTACTGTCGCCCCCACTTGGATGACATCCTGCACAAAGGGAATCACCTGGCGCTCCGAGTCATCGGGTATGCACCGCAGGCGGATGCGCCCAAAACCCTTGGGTTCGAGCATCTCGACCGCAATAACTACCAGCGTCTTGGCCGTGTGCGATTTGCGCCCTTTTGCCTGGGTAGCGTGCGTCTTGTCCCCAATCGCAATATAGGTCTCATCCACCTCAACTGTTCCGCAGAGAAAATCCCTACCTGGCCGAATCATCGCGCGGCGAAATCGATGTAGCATGGTCCACGCAGTCTGATAGCTGCCAAGCCCTAGGACGCGTTGCAATCCCAACGCACTGACTCCCTGCTTTTGATTGGTGATGTACCAAGCGGCGGCCAACCATACTTTGAGCGGCGTGCGCGTCTTGTCAAAAATAGTTCCCGCCGTCACGCTTGTCTGATGCTTGCAACTCAGACAAATCAACCGGTTTCGACTCGTCTTAACAGGCGTACTGATGACGCCACATTTGGGGCAGACGAACTCACTCGGCCAACGCAGTTTCTCCAAGTAATCAAGACAGGATTGTTCTGTATGAAACCAGTCCATGAATTGGCTCCATGTCTTGGGGTAATCTTTATCAGCTACGGGCCGCGCTCCAATGTCAGTCATTCCGCGATTTTGCCATCCAAGGAGCTAAGTGGATAGCCCGTTCATATAAACAGTATTATCAAAATTCCCAAGTAAATCAAGCGTTTGCCGATGATTGGTAAAAGTTGTTCATAGGCAAACGATCATGTTCATAAGCAGGTTTGCAGGGTTTGGCTTCATTTTCATGAGTGGCTGAGCGGCGCCAGGTCTGACAAATCGGATATAAATCAACGACTTAAAAAATACACGGGAAGAAAACATGCATTCACTCGACTTTGTTCATAAGACGGATTTCACTTCCATATCACGTTAGGTCTCTGATGCCGACAGGAGTTTCAGCCTAT
>JANYEE010000262.1 GCA_025363275.1 Burkholderiales bacterium
GTAGGCACGGGCGGTGCCGCCGTACTTGGCTGCCAGTACCGAGGTGATGGCTGCTGTCAGCGTAGTCTTGCCGTGGTCAACGTGGCCAATGGTGCCCACATTGACGTGGGGCTTGGTACGTGTGAATTTTTCTTTACCCATTTTTCAATCCTTAAAAAGAGCTAGTTCCCGTGTATTGGTTTAATGTTTGCACAATGTCGCTGGTTCGCCCCGCACGGGAACAGGGCGGCACACTGTCGCAGACAACTTCAAAATCTAATTTAATCAGAGCTGCCCGAGCAAATTCGCTTCGCGAATAGTGGTCCGGCACGCTGACAATTACTTGGCCCTTGAAGCCATGATGGCTTCAGACACATTGCGTGGCGCTTCGGTGTAGTGCTTGAATTCCATGGTGTAGGACGCACGTCCTTGCGACATTGAGCGCAATGTGGTCGAGTAGCCGAACATTTCGGACAAAGGAACTTCAGCCTTGATGGCTTTGCCTCCGCCGACCATGTCTTCCATACCTTGGACCATGCCGCGGCGTGAGGACAAATCGCCCATCACGTTACCAGCGTAGTCTTCCGGTGTTTCCACTTCCACCGCCATCATGGGCTCCAAAATCACGGGGCCGGCCTTGCGGCAACCCTCTTTAAAACCAAAGATCGCAGCCATCTTGAACGCTAATTCATTGGAGTCCACATCGTGGTAGGAGCCGAAGTGCAACGTCACCTTGACATCCACAACGGGGTAACCCGCCAATACGCCCTGAGTCACAGCCTCGTGGATACCCTTTTCCACCGCAGGAATGTATTCGCGCGGAACGGTACCGCCCTTGATGGCATCGACGAACTCGATGCCTTTGCCGGCTTCATTGGGCTCGATCTTCAATACCACGTGACCGTACTGGCCCTTACCTCCGGACTGACGCACGAACTTCCCTTCGGCATCTTCGATGGTCTTGCGGATGGTTTCGCGGTAAGCCACCTGAGGCTTGCCCACATTGGCTTCCACGCCGAACTCGCGCTTCATGCGGTCGACAATAATCTCCAAATGCAACTCGCCCATACCCGCGATCAGAGTCTGGCCAGACTCTTCGTCCGTCTTCACACGGAATGAAGGGTCTTCTTGGGCCAAACGCTGCAAAGCGATACCCATTTTTTCCTGGTCGACCTTGGTCTTGGGCTCCACAGCCTGCGTAATCACAGGCTCAGGGAACACCATACGCTCCAACATGATGATGGCCGATGGATCACACAGGGTTTCGCCGGTGGTAACGTCTTTCAGACCGATACAGGCAGCGATGTCGCCGGCGACAATTTCGCTGACTTCCTCGCGCTTATTAGCGTGCATTTGCACGATACGGCCGATGCGCTCTTTCTTGCCTCGGATTGGGTTGTAAACAGTGTCGCCCTTGTTCAGGACGCCTGAGTACACACGCACAAATGTCAACTGACCCACGAAAGGATCCGTCATCAGTTTAAATGCCAAGGCCGAGAATTTCTCGCTGTCAGAAGCCTGGCGTACCACGGGCGCTTCGTCTTCGTCCGTACCGTTCACAGGTGGAATGTCCACAGGCGATGGCATGAATTCGATGACGGCGTCCAACATACGTTGTACGCCCTTGTTCTTGAAGGCAGAGCCGCAGTACATCGGCTGGATCTCGCTGGCGATGGTGCGCTTGCGAATACCGAACTTTATTTCCTCTTCTGTCAAATCACCTTCTTCAAGGTATTTGTTCATCAGTTCTTCAGTCGCCTCAGCGGCAGCCTCGACCATCTTCTCGCGCCACTCTTTGGCCAATTCCAGCAACTCGGCAGGGATGTCTTTGTAGTCAAACAACATGCCTTGCGACGCTTCATCCCAAATGATGGCTTTCATCTTGATCAGATCGACCACGCCGGTGAAGTGTTCTTCAGCGCCGATTGGGATCACCATGGGCACGGGGCTGGCCTTCAAGCGCAGTTTCATCTGGTCCACGACCTTGAAGAAATTGGCACCAGTACGGTCCATCTTGTTTACAAAGGCCAAACGTGGAACTTTGTACTTGTTAGCCTGACGCCATACGGTTTCAGACTGAGGTTGCACGCCGCCCACGGCGCAGTAAACCATGCAGGCGCCATCCAACACACGCATAGAACGCTCAACTTCAATCGTAAAGTCAACGTGTCCAGGGGTGTCAATAATATTGATGCGGTGCTCAGGCAGGGACTTGTCCATACCCTTCCAGAAGCAAGTGGTAGCCGCCGAGGTAATCGTAATGCCGCGCTCTTGCTCTTGCTCCATCCAGTCCATGGTCGCTGCACCATCGTGCACTTCACCAATTTTGTGGTTCACGCCGGTATAAAAAAGTACGCGCTCGGTCGTAGTCGTTTTACCGGCATCAATGTGAGCGGAGATACCGATATTGCGGTAGCGCTCAATGGGAGTATGGCGAGCCATGATGGATCCTTGGTTGGTCTGTATCGTTGTTTTGCTACACGCGCACAACGCGGCGTAGCGGGAAGGCTTCAGGCTGAGCACAAACCCGAAGGCAGCGCTACCAGCACGGCCAGGGTTCGCAACGGCGCATGAAGCCCTCGCAGGTGCCGCCTTTTAGAAGCGGAAGTGAGAGAAGGCCTTGTTGGCTTCGGCCATGCGGTGAACTTCGTCACGCTTTTTCATGGCGCCGCCCCGACCTTCAGTAGCCTCCAACAGCTCATTGGCCAAACGCTGGGCCATAGACTTTTCACCACGCTTGCGGGCGGCTTCTTTGATCCAACGCATGGACAAGGCCAAACGACGGACAGGACGCACTTCCACAGGCACTTGGTAGTTGGCACCACCGACGCGGCGGGATTTCACTTCCACCATGGGCTTCACGTTGTTAATAGCCACGGTAAAGGCTTCAACCGGATCTTTGTCCGGGTTCTTCTTCTCAATCAGTTCCAGGGCACCGTAAATGATGCGCTCTGCAACGGCTTTCTTGCCGCCTTCCATGATCACGTTCATGAATTTGGACAGCTCGACATTGCCGAACTTAGGATCCGGCAGAATTTCACGTTTAGGGACTTCGCGACGACGTGGCATTTTTTCACCTCTTTGCTTCAGTTGGTACTCTTGCGAGCACCTTGAGAGTTATTCAATAAGACTCTCACTTACTCGACCCAAACAGCGGGTCACTACGTTCATTCACCGCGCCACGCAGCAAACAAACACCTTTTTACTTTTTTGATTCGCTGGCTTTCGCCCCGAATCTGGGTCAATTTACTTGGCCTTTGGCTTCTTCGCACCGTATTTGGAACGTGACTGCTTGCGATCTTTCACGCCTTGCAAATCGAGCGAACCGCGCACGATGTGGTAACGCACACCAGGCAAATCCTTGACACGACCGCCGCGAACCAGCACTACGCTGTGCTCTTGCAGGTTGTGGCCTTCGCCGCCAATGTAGGAAATCACCTCAAAACCGTTGGTCAAGCGCACTTTGGCAACTTTACGCAGAGCAGAGTTAGGTTTTTTAGGCGTTGTGGTGTACACCCGGGTGCACACGCCACGACGCTGGGGAGAGTTTTGCATCGCAGGGCTCTTCGACTTGATAGTCTCGACCTCGCGCCCTTGACGCACTAGCTGGTTAATGGTTGGCACTTAAGCCTCCTAAGAAAGAAACGTCCCTAAACGTTTGATAAAACTACGAAAACGTGAATCCCTTCGGAATTTCCGAAAAGCCTTCAAATATAACAGACTGAGGGTTTCCCCGCAATAGGGCACCTCCCTGACATTGCACCCAATAAGGCCCAATTGCCTCGGGCTACTCTGCGGCAAATTGCCAGTCGCGTCGATTTACAAATAGAAGACAAGCGTCAGGGCGACATTTCATACAACGCTGATCCGTCGCCATTGTCTTTAATCAGGTGTATTTGTGGGTGGGCGGCAAGGTGGCGTTGGCCGGCAGCGCCGGATGCAAACGTCATACGCACGCCGAGCACCGGCAAGATGCGCCAGTTTCCATCGGCTGCGGGATTAATGCCCTTGGAAGGCGATAGTGCATCCACCATGCGCAAGTATTCGATCAGCACCTGGCGATTTTCCTCTGGCGCCTCAAACACCACTTTGGAACTATTGATGCCAGGAAAGTTGCCGCCGCCAAAAGCGCGGTAATTGTTAGTGGCTACTACAAATTTGGCGTTCAGATCAATCGGCATGCCTTCAAATTGCAAATTTTTAACCCGGCTGGCCGTGGGCGCCATCAGGGCTCCGTCGGGGCCGTATTTGGCCGGTTGGGTGACGTCGATTTCGTAGCTTACGCCATCAATCGTGTCAAAGTTGTAGGAGCGAAAGGCCTCATTGAGTAGCGGCTGCATGGCGGGCCCTTGCGGGTTTATTTGGTTGAATTGGCCTGCGGACATCTCAATCCACTCTTTCACGTCAGCGCCCGTTAGTAACATGCCCTTCAAGGTATTCGGGTAGATATAGAGGTCGGCCACATTATTGAGGGCCAACGGCCCAGCAGCAATATCGGTGTAGTACGACCAACCCTGACGCCCGCCAGTTTTGAAGGGCGCCGCCGCTGACAGCACCGGGTACTTCTCAAAATCGGTGCCCTGCATGGCACGGCGGGTATAGGCGATCTGGGCATTGGCCACGATCTGCACCGATGGATCGTCGCTGACCAACGCAAAATAACTGTAAATGGGCGCACTGCTGAACGCCACCTTGCCGCGCACGTACGCCAGCACTTTGGCGTGCACCTCTGCCAAGGTCGCGTCCACCATCGGGTCGGCTGCGGCGACGGACTTCTGCGTGGTCCGGTCAAAAATCGGGCGCAAGGAACTCTGGCGGTCCACAACTCTCCAGGTGCCGCTGGTGTTGTCCAGCGTCAGGTCGATCACACCCAGATGGTCGCCCCAGCGCCCTGGCATGACCGCGGCCACACCGTTGATGGTGCCCTTGGCAACATCCACCTTGGGGTACTCGGCAAAGGCCTTGCTGGGGAATTCGGCATGGGAGTGGCCAGACAAAATCGCATCCACACCCGGGATTTCTGCCAGCGGCGCAACGGCGTTCTCGGTGAACTGGGCAACAGAGCCCTTTTCAAAACCGGCGTGGGGAATGGCCACCACAATTTGGGCGCCTTGGGCGCGCATCAGCGGCACGTATTTCTTGGCGGTCTCGACCACGTCACGCACCACCACCTTGCCTTCCAGGTTGGATTTGTCCCACATCAGGATCTGCGGCGGCGCAAAGCCAATCACGCCAATCTTTAAGGTGTGCGTCTTGCCGGTGGCGTCCACCACTTGGCGGTCCAGCAGCACATAGGGTGTGAAGGCATGGGTGGGGTTGGCGGAGTCCTTCTCTTTGTCCGCCAAATAGATATTGGCATTCACATACGGAAACGCCGCACCCGCCAGCGAACGGCGCAGGTAGTCCAGACCGTAATTGAACTCGTGGTTGCCAATGTTGGCCGCATCAAACCCCAGCTGGTTCATCACCCGGTACGCCGGGTGCACTTCGCCGTCTTTTAGAGGTTTGACCTTGGCCACATAGTCGCCCAGCGGATTGCCCTGCAGCAGGTCGCCGTTATCGAACAAGACGCTATTCGTCACCTCGGCGCGGGCGGCCTTGATCAGCGTGATGGTGCGCGCCAGACCGTATTGGTCGGTCGACTTGTCTTGGTAGTAATCGTAGGCCAGCAGATTCATGTGGATGTCGGTGGTCTCCAAAATGCGCAGGCGCACTTCGGCCGCACCCGCCACGCGCCACACCGACGCCAGCACCGCTACCCAAACCACACTGCGCATGCCGGGTTTCATTGCTTTCGTCATGGCCATCTCCTTTACGTACCGCTTGCTAACGGGCAGTTAGCGTGTCATCGGATCCACAAACGAATCGCATCCCAGGCGCGGCCGAGAATACCGGCCTGTTCTACGGCATCGAGTGCCACCAGCGGCACTTCAGCCACCAGTTGCTCGCCCGCCATCACCTTGACGGTACCCACGGATTGGCCCTTGGCTATCGGGGCTACCAGCGGATCAGTGCGGACCACTTGGGTTTTGAGTTTGGCGGCGGTACCAGCGGGAACAGCCACTACCACGGCTTGGCTGCGGCCCAGGCGGACGTTGGGTTGCTTGCCTTTCCACACATCCGCAGTGACTACGGCCTGGTCGGCCTCAAACAGCTTGATGGCTTCAAAAGCAGTGAAGCCCCAGTTCAGCAATTTTTGAGATTCATTCGCACGGGCATTTTCGTTGGCCGTGCCCAGCACGATAGACAGCAAACGGCGACCGCTGCCGGGGGTGCCCGCGACGCCCAGATTAGGGAAATCGCGCTTGGCAGTAGCCACCAGGCAGTAACCGGCGGCCTCCGTGTGCCCGGTCTTCAAACCATCCACCGTAGGGTCGCGAAACAGCAGCAAATTGCGGTTGTTGTCATTGGCAGCGGGCGTACCAGGGTAGCGGTATTTCTTCATCGCCGAGTAACCGATGTAGTCCGGAAAATCGCTCATCAAGCGCGTGGACAGGATGCTCAGGTCGCGTGCGGTGGTGACGTGGCCGGGTTCCGTCAAACCTTCAGGATTTTTATAGCTGGTGGACTTCATGCCCAGGGCCTTGGCCTGGTCGTTCATCATTTGCACAAAGCGCTCAACGCTGCCGCCTATGCCTTCAGCCAGTGCCATGGTGGCATCGTTGCCGGACTGCACGATCATGCCTTTGATCAGGTCTTCCACCGGCACCTGCATTTTGGGGTCGATGAACATGCGCGAGCCGGGCATCTTCCAGGCGCGCTCACTAACTCCAAAAGTCTGGGTCAGCGTAATCTTTTTAGACTTGAGTGCATCAAACACCAGGTATTCGGTCATCAGCTTGGTCAACGATGCGGGCTCGACCGTCATGTCGAGGTCTTTGGACGCCAGGATCTGGTTGGCCGTCACGTCCAGCAACAGATAAGCGCGGGCGGCTACTTCGAGCGGCTGCGGGGCCTGGGCGGCTGCGGACAGGCTCAGCGCAGCGAGGCTCAGGGTGGTAACAAGGGTGGAGAAGAGGGTGAGCAAACGGGTGGCGATCAAGGATTTCATGCGGTGGGGTAAAGAATTGAGTAGTGACAACGATAGGTTGGGGACGTGTGGAGTACCAGGCCGCCGCTCGGGATGCGCAGCCAGGGTCAGAAAAGTCAGCCGATAGAAAACAGCCGTTTAGGCCGCTACACCGTAGCGCCAGCGCGCAAATGGCGAACCACGACGCTGCGCAGCAGGGGCAATTGTCCATGAAAGAAGTGGCCGACCCCGGGAATCACCGTGACTGGCAAATCCTGAGGCCGCGCCCAGTTCATCACATCCATCAGCGGCACAGTGTCGTCTTGCTCGCCGTGCAGCACCAGCGTGCGGTCGTGCAACTCAGGCGCAATCGGCGCCACCGCGAAACGGCTGGTGGCGGTGCCCACCAGAACCACCTGCTCAAGCGCGCGGCTAGACGCCACGGCCGCCACCGCGTGGCTGGTGACAAAGGCACCAAACGAAAACCCCGCCAATGCTACCGGTACGCTTGGCAAGCCCGCGCCAGACGGAGCACAGTGCCCCAGCACCGCCAGCAGGTCGGCCAGCTCGCCGCGGCCTTCGTCATACACACCGGCACTACCACCCACGCCGCGAAAATTAAAACGCACTGCACGCCAACCGCACTGCACCAGCGCACGGGCCAACGTCTGCACCACTTTGTTGTCCATCGTGCCGCCAAACAGCGGGTGCGGATGTGCCACCACCGCCACCCCGCGGGGCTGCGCAAAGAGCGCTGGATCAGGCACGTCCTCCAGGGCCTCCAGCGGGCCAGCAGGGCCTTGCAACATCAATTTTCGAGTTTGAGAATTCACAGGTTTACTATCAATTTAATAGCTATAGAGGCAAGCAATACGAGGGCCACAGGCTAGAAACGCCTTAAACCGGGCAAAAACAATTCATTCGCGGTGGATGGACAATCTATACCGAAAGATTTGTCGCCAGCGGTGGAGATCACTTTTTACGACAGTCTTTCTCGATCTCTCGTGCAATCAAGGGAATCCGCTGCTCAATCCCGGCTATTTGCTTCTTGCGCTCGCTGGCCTCTTGCGGGTTCAGTCGATCCGTCGATTTCGCCAAGGCCGGTCCCAACTTTTCCAGCTCCGCCAAATTTCTTTGCATCGCCTCGCAGCGCGCCGCATTTTCTGCGGTGCGATCCACTTCGCGTTTGCGCGTTTCCGGTACATCGCGCTTCGCCACGAGTTCGCGCCCCGCCGCTTGGTCCACCGCCATACAGATTTCTTTGTACCGAGCCAGGTCGTCCCGCGCCTGCTCTGCCTGTTTTCCTGTTGTTCCGACCACGGGGCCCATGAAATAGTCGTCAATCTTACTTTTCAATTTAAGGCATTCGGGATACTCAGGACGCGACTTGTAGTCCAAGCCGGCGGGCGATTTAGAAGATCCCGCCATGCCACCGGATTCGCCCGACACTACTTTCGGCTGGAATGTGGAAGATTGTTGCGAAGCCACACACGGTTGATCGCTGAAGGCCGTCTTGCCTTCAGCGTCCATGCATTTATAAATCTCTGCCTTTGCAGTAGTTACCAGCAGCGCAGCACTAACCATACAGAGCCACCGAAGCAAAACTATAGGGACCGTGTTTTGAGTCAATTTATTCATGCAGGACCAGGACTCCATTTCGCTGTTAAAAATCCAACTCACCGGCCCACGTAAGGCGGTGTCAGCAGTCGCTCCACCACCTTGCCGCTTTTCAGGTGCGATTCGACGATCTCGTCGATGTCCTGCTCGTCCACATAGGTGTACCAAACGGCTTCCGGGTAAACCACGGCAATCGGGCCGCCGGCGCAGCGATCCAGGCAGCCGGCCTTGTTGACACGGACCTTGCCAGCCCCCAGCAGCCCGGCCGCTTTGGCCTGCGATTTGCAGCGGTCAAACGCTTCCTGGGCGCGGTGCTGGGCGCAGCACTCTTCGCCGCCTTTGCGCTCGTTCAGGCAAAAGAAAATATGGCGTTCGTAGTAAGACTTGGGGGGTGTTGCGGTATCGGTCATCGGCAGATTTTAAGTTTTTGCGTCGCGCCGCCCGATTTGGGTCAACACGTAGGCCAAGGTGGCGTAAGGCCATAGCCAGCCCAGCCACTGGGCCAGGCCATGAAAGCGGATGAAGCGCCCCTGCTCCCAAGCCTGCAGCGTTTGTGAGAAATACGGGCTCTCTGGCGCCTGGTTGAGCAAACTCAAATATAAGCCCAGCGCCAACAACAACACGGCGCCGCTCACCCGCCAGGGCGCCCAAGCCAGTAGCACGGCCACCACCGTACCTGCAGCCAGCCCTACCTGAGCTGGCGCGCTGGCCCAGGCCCAGGCGTGCTGTGGGCCCCAGCTCAGGGCCGATGACAGGGCCGTAGTCAGCACACCCACGCTAACCATGAGCAGCGCAAGAACCGCGCGGCGCAGGCTGCCACGGGCGATACAAAACACCAGAAGGCAGGGGATAAGCACACCCAAAAAAACACAGGCCAACTCAGCCCCTGGTGCCAAAGGCTGCAGTGGGGCCAAATGCCCGGGCAACCAGGTCAAAAACGGCGTGTTGACCCACTCGGCGGCCAAGGCAACTTCCAACCGATCCAGCACCTGACCCAAGCCGAACGGTACGGCAGCCGGAAACAGCAGCGCTACCGGCCAAGTGGCTATCAGTACCAAGCCCCCGCGCGCCTGGGGCACAAACCAGCGGGCGCGCAGGCGGCTCCAGTGGTCGATAGCCCCCACGCGCTCCAGCAGCAAGGCACCCACCGCACCGGCCCAAGTGCCTACCACGTTCAAAGCCAAATCAACTTTGGATGGCACCCGCGCGGGCAGGTAGTTCTGCAGGGTTTCCATCGACAAAGACATCAATAAGCCGCATACCGTGGCCATGAAGACGACGCGACGCGACTGACCGCTGCGCACGGCACCCAGCGCCAGCAAGGCACCCAGCGGGCCATAGCCCAGTATGTTGATGACGACGTCAAAGCCCGTCCAGTAGGGCGACAGTGGTGTTATTAAATACACCCAGGGGTCAATGCCTTGGTCGCGCCAATCGACGAAGGGATACAGACTGGCGTAGATGATCAGCCCGCAGTACAGCAAAGCCAGGGGCCAGGCCGCCGTTTTGTGCATGGCGCGGTGGGCCTAAAACGGCTTGACGACTACCAAAATAACGATCGCCACCAGCATCAGCACGGGTACTTCGTTAAACCAGCGGAACCACACGTGGCTGCGTTGCAGAGTGTTGGCTTCCAATTTTTTAAGCAGCACACTACAGCCGTGGTGGTAGCCCACGACCAGCAACACCAGGGCCAGCTTGGCATGCATCCAGCCATTGCCGGGGCCACGCCCAATGCCGTAACCCATCCAAAGCCACACGCCTAGCCCTAGCGCGGGCACAGCCAGCAGCGTGGTGAAGCGCAGCAGCTTGCGTGCCATCAGCAGCAGGCGGCCTCGCTCCGCGATGGAGCCGGGCTCGACCATGGCGAGGTTCACAAAAATGCGGGGAAGGTAGAACAAGCCGGCGAACCAGCTGGCAATGAAGACGATGTGGAAGGCTTTGACCCAGAGCATAAGAGCAGTGTAGTCGCTTGGTGTTGCTACCTATCGGCGGCTCAGCCGGGCAGGTGAAGACGAGTGAGATATTCAAGGTGGGTCAAGCGAGATAAAGGCGGGATTTGGTGGGACGGGCCGGGATATTTTGGCACGGGCCATTAAAAAGACTTTCGTGGGAAGAAAATCGAGCCGGGTCAGCGCTTTTGAGCCAAGTGGGCGTTGAGTGCTTGCAGGATCAGAGCATTCTCCTGTGGATAAATTGAGCCATCTGGGCGAATAGGCAAAAACGGGCGAGCCGGTATGGATTTGCCAGGAATCCAGCTATTGGCCCCCGTCTTTCCACCAAACTGCTGAATGGCAGCGTAGGGCGGCGTGCTGCCAATCGTGAGGACATTGCCAGCCACGCTGATCGTGAACTGGCGTCGTAGGTCTTGGCTCTCACCAATAAGAGGCTTTTTGCTGGTCAGCGCCCGCTGACCCTTGGCATTGAGGCTACCGTTCTTCTTCACATTGCTCTTGACTCCAGCCAGGCGGCCGCTGAGCATGGCCAGCGTGGAGGCACTATTGGGTTTCCAGGGCTTGCCCTCCGGGTCGGTGCTAGTGTCAAAGCGGTGCTTGGTGCGCTCCACAATGTCCTCACCGACCGTCTGCAGCACCGGGGCAATGCTATTGATCCGACTGGCAATGTTCAGTAGGAGTACTCGGGCTTCTGCTGCCTCCACTCCCATGGTGAATCCGCCGCTCATAGTTCAGACCCTCCGTATTTGCTGGTTTGCGTCATTCCACGTAAAATCATGACTGTTTCATGCCCATCGAGTCCAGGGGCCAGACCCCTGATCGTTTCGGACGTATAGCTAGGGCGGGCTTGGAACTTCACTTTGCTGTCTTAATCACCAGCGTCACCAGTGATAGAGCTTTGTTCCGCTTGCCGGGACGCACTTCAAAGATGGCTTTGAACAGCTCACCATCAATCAATTTCCTGACCTCCAAGCGCTCCATTCCACGCTCGGTTTTCCCAATGCTCACTAGATCGGCCTCATTGACCAAGGTTGAGATGAGAGCGTAGTCGGCGGGCGTTGCTGGTCGTTGGGAGCCGCCATCTGTACCGTGATGATCCGCGATGTGTCGTGGTGCATCTGCTGGCAGCAACACCATGTAGCCCTTTACATCAGCACTCACCACTGCATTGATAGCCTCGGAATTTTCGACAAAACCGAGAAAAAGTGGCTCTTTTACGCTGCGATCTGCCAGGACTCGGGTGGTAAATGCACTGGCGGTCTCGGTGGCGCTGACGTAGCGGTTGATATCCGCCGCCAGTGCCTTGGCGATTGCATCAGGATAGACAATCATTTTGTCTTGCACGAATTGGCGCAGCGGCGTGTTGACGGCGGTACCGGGCGTGTAATCAAAGCCCTTGTCGATGCCGTCTTGTGCGCCCGTCTTCGGATTGACCTTGTCCCAGCCCTTGGGCGGCTCGCCAAGGCCAGCATGGGCGCTGCTCAGGCCATCGGCCGCAGACACTGACGTGATGCGGCACTGGCAGCCCCAGCCATTCGGTGGGAAGTGTGTTGCCCAGAATGGATGGTCGTGCGGCAACGTTAAGCCATGCCAGGCCAAGTGCTGCGGGCGCGGATGCTGAACGCCATCGCTGTGGATATACCGCCAGTACGGATGCAGTTTGAGCACCTCCGGGTCGGTCATCTGCTGGTAGCGGCCTGCGGCGTAGCTGGTGGCCATATTGGTTTGATAGATCACGCGCGTGCGCCAGGCTTCACCAGCCTTGGAGCCTTCCCCTGTCCAGCCGGTCCAGCCGTTCTTAGCCACGATCTCTTTGAAGTCCTTGCGGAATGCTTGAAGACCACCGCCATCGGCCGCACGGTCGACGACCGCTTTCTGCAAGTCAGCAAGCAGATCTGCCTTAGCTGCACCAGCCACCATAAATGCGCGATCGTGGGCGCTGCGTTGAATATCGTCCCAGCGCTCGGTCGGCAAGCGCAGCTTGTTGCGCAGGAAAGCTATCTGCGCCTCAAAGGGCGTACCGAAGCCAACTGCCAAGTCTGAATTCGCATCGGGCACGGGCTAGGCCTCAGTGCGGGCAGCATCCATGCCCTTGAGCTCTGCCAATGCCATGGCTGCGGCCATCAGTTTTACGAGCTCGCTGGAGTCCAGATCACCATAGGCCAGTGCAATCGACTTTTGCAGCTGAGCGACGTTGGTCGCTTTGTCTACCAAGCCCTGCAGTTGGTCGACCATGGCAGTCCAGGTTGACGCGGTGCCCTGCACCAGGGCGTCTGTTTGTTGCTGGGTCGGGTCGATAGCTGCAGCCTGGCCAGGCTCGGCAAATGCGGCAGCACCTGGAGCCACTACAGCGGCTGCAGGCGGCGCAGTTCCCTCGGGCTTCAGGTCGCCTTCCTGGTAGCCGTAGGCACGCATGAAATAGGCGTTGGTGAAATTGGCACCGGCCTCATGGTTGCTCTTGTCGCGATCGGCCTGGAGCCGATCCAGGGCTTCTTGATCCCAGAAGCTAAATACCGGTGGCTGAACGTCGCCAAAGTTAACCTGGCAGAACCAACCGATCATTTCATTGATGGAGTCAGCGATGATTTGGGCATCACCATCGCGCAGATCGTCGGTCACCTTCAGGCCCGCCGTTGCGCTGGCTTTGTTGGCGCTGGATTCTGTGGTCTGGTTTTGGCCCAGCAAGGCGATCGCAATATCCGATCGGCAATGCATCACCAGCTTTTCGTAGAGATCAGCACTGGCACCTTTACCGGCCATTTCAACCAACTCCACACTGCCATCGTCGGGGATAGTGGCCACGCCGTTTTGTATCAATGCCTCCAGGCTGTCCAGCAGCTCCTGGCGCTCAGCGTCGGTAGCACTGCGGGGCAACTTGCCGACACTGAATGCACTGCCGAATTTTTCAATGAACGACAGCCAGAATTTGAGGCCGTTCTTTTTGAACATCATCGGCCAGAAGCACATGGCCAAGTCGGGAAACCCATAGGGGTTTTTATAGGTTGGGTCTTGGCGCGGCACCAGGAACTTGCGCTCAGGCTGCAGTTCACCCACGATCGGGCTGGTCTTGGTCTTAAAGCGCAAAGCATTGTTGGCATCAAAGCAAAACCACTCGGGTGGTTTGGCCTGGACATCACCCGGCACCCACAAGCCGCCTTTTTTCGCCCACATCACCTCCATGGGCTGGTAGCCGTACAGAGTGCAACAGCGCAGGCCAAAGCATTTACGACCCCACCTGCGGATCGGGCTCGCTGCTACTCAAGGCACATGACGAAGCCAAGCACCGCACCGGGCTGGACCTGGCGCTGTACGGCCAAGAAATGGACAACGCCACCAGCGCCCTGGCCCGCATGAACATGGTGCTGCACGACTGCCCCACGGCCGAAATCTGGCAGGCCAACACGCTATCCAGCCCGCACTTCAAGAATGCCGACGGCGGCCTCAAAACCTTTGATTTCATCGTAGCCAACCCGCCGTTCTCTACCAAGGCATGGACCAGCGGCCTGGACCCGGCCAAT
>JANYEE010000265.1 GCA_025363275.1 Burkholderiales bacterium
CACCAAGAGCGCCGCCGAGTAACTGCTCGACAGCACCGGGTGCGTGGCGGGGGCTATCAGTACATCGTGCGACCAGGCCGTCAGCGGCGAAGCCATCGAGTCGGTCAGCGAACTCACGTGGGCGCAGCGGTCACGTGCATATCGGGTCAGCATGACCGCATCGCTGGCGTAGCGCGGGAAAGAAATTGAAATCAGCAAGTCCTTGGGGCCGATATTCATCAGGCGCCCGGCAGCCACTTCGGTCCCACCAAATTCGACCACGTTGATGGCCTGGCGGCAAAAGGGTTGCAGGTCCAGCGCCAGCATGGCCGACAGGTGGGCGCTGATGCCAAAGCCCAGGGTATAGACGGTCTCGGCGGCCAGAATTTTGTGGGCGGTAGAGATCAATAGGGCCGGATTGAGACCCGCGGCGGCGGCTTGCAAATTGGCCAGACTGGCCTCCAGGCTTTCGGCGATTACCGGGTTGTTGCTGCCCTCTGTTTTGCGTTGCAGCGCATCGCGCAGTTTGTTCACGGGTTGGAAGGCAGGCTGTAATGCGGTTTGCAGGGCCTCGGCCATGCCGCTGCGCAGCGCTGCAAAGCCACTGAAGCCCAAGGTGCGGGCAAAGCGGCTCAGCGTCGCGGTCGACGTCTGCGTGTTGGCGGCCAGCTCTTCAATGCCCCAGGCGGTAGCACGCAACGGGTTGCGCAATAAAAAATCTGCAATGGCGACGTTGGAGCCACGGCCATCCACCAAGACCTGGCGCAGCCTCAAGCCCAGTGCAGACTGGGCGAACGCGGTATCGGCGTTGGGGCTGGTGAAGGCGGCGGCTTCGGTGGGGGGCGTTGGTTTCATGGTGTGTCTGGATTATCAACCGGTGGATAGGGACCAGGCGCTACGGCAGAGCTGGCGCCTGGCAGGGCCCGTCGCAGGGCGCAAACCCAATGTGCAAATGCGTGTAGCGCACGCGCGCCGGCTGGGCGTCCGTAGCCGCGACACCGCGAAACACGGTACTGGGGCCGCGTGTCAGCATGGCGCGGTAATGGGGCGCGTTTTGCAGGCTGCGTTTGTCCGTGCTGCCTTCGGTGCTACCCCACCCCAGTGCGGCACCTTGCACGCCCATGCTGCGTGCCAGTGCCAGAAAGTGGGTAGAGCCGTAGTCCAGCAACCGATCTCGCACTGCGGGTTTGGCATCGGCCACCACAGGCAGCAGCGCAGCGTCGGCCGCGAGCTGCACTTGCAATTGCCCCGCTGCATCGATGTGTGCCGTGTCACCGGGCAGCATGTAGTGGGCTACCGCGCCCTGTACCCACCACACAGGGCTGCCCGCAGGCGCCGTTTGTGCTGTGCGCATGTCCACCACAAAAACACCTGCAGCGCCGATGACCGAAAAGTGCGTCGTACCGGCGGTATCGGTTTGGCTTACCAGCAGCGCCGTGTTTTCGTCCACGCCAAAGCCGTAGTCCATGCCACTCTCAGTCACCGCGCGAATTAGTCGGGCTTCACGCGTGCGCCGTGAGAAGTGCGAGTCCAACACCCCAAAGCGGAACGTGCCCAAGCCGCCATCGGGGTAGATCACTGCGGGGTAGCGCGCGTGGGCATCGGCGATGCCTGCAGTGGTCACATCGCTGGCCGGACCCTGGCCGGTGGCGTAGCCGTTCTTTAGTACGTCATAGGCATCGCCCCCGCCGATCATGGGCACGGCGCGCCCACGCCACAGTCCGCCGCCCTGAAAGTGGTTACCCGCGCTGGTGCCTGCCACTACCAGCTTGCCCTGCGCATGGCGGCTCTGGATGACGTGCCATTGCGCGCTGAAGCCGGTGTAGCGGCCCGAGGCATCGCGGCTCACCAGGCTCTCCAGGTGCCGCGCCTGGTTGCCCCCCGAGAAGTAGATGCCGTCGAGTTGGCGCAGCACGGCGTTTAACTTGGCCCCGTGGTTTTCGCACATGGCCTGCTGCTGCGCTGCCAGGTCGGGAAACAGCCAGTGGCTGTGGAACACCGGGCGCTCGGGGTTGGTATTGGCATAGCGGTCGTAGTCGTAGCGCAAGTGGGCGCAGTCCTGGGCATCCAGCGCTTGGCGGAAGCCACCTTCGAGTGGCAAATACACCACCTGCGCGCCTGCGGAGCGCAGCGCCAGTGCGTTCAGATCGTGGTCCACAAACGGATGCGGCCCGCCCGACGCGGTGACCACACCGATCAAGGGCGGTTTGCCTGCGCTGTGCACGCGGGCGGCAGCGATCAAGGTGTCAAAGATGCTGACGCTGGCGGCATTGGATGAGAAACGGTGAGAGCGCGCCAGCTGCTTGCGCCGGGTAATGGGCGGGGTGTCTACCAAAGCATTGCGCATTACCGATAGCTCGGCAAGGCTTAGGCCCACATCCTTTTGCCAGGCAGGGGGCAGCGCTGAATCCTCCAGTGCGGGCCATGTCTGCTGACTAAGCGGGCCGCGAGCCAGCGCGGTTTCCAGTTGGGCCAGCACGGCGGCTTTGCGGCGCGCATCAAACAGACGTTCCGGTAGCGCACGCAGGGCCTGCAGCTTGGTCGCATTCAGGCTGTACGTCCACACGGGCTCGGGGTAGTCGTTCTCAAACAGGATGTCACCAAGCGTCAGCCCTTGCAAGGCCGGGTCCTGCTGCAGGATGGTGGCCCAGTCGGCCGCGCACTCGGGGCTGGGCTTGTTGCCGGTGAAGCTGGAGCAGCGGTGTTCGGCCCCGCCCATGATCACGTTGGCAAGGGGCAGCGGCTCGGCTGCACGGGCGGGCGAACCCAGCAGCAACAGGGCTAGCAGGGCTGAGGCCAAGCGCTGCAGACCTCGGGAGATAACAAGCGGATTCATGGTGGGTAGCGGTAGGTGCAAGAAGGTCTGAATTTTCACACTATTGAAAAATGAAAATATGGTGCTGCCTCTGCTGAGACGCAGAGGTGGCTCCAGGGGGTGACTGTCGCCCATTGTGTTGCTAATGGCGCACAGGGTTTGTACTTATATTTACATATTGCGTAACTATGTAAATATCATTACATTACTCCTCCATGGGCCTCAGGCTCGGAATTCAACCCATCGGAAGCCTTTATGTCTCGCTCTCTGCACGTGGTACTTCTCGCACTGGCTGGTCTTGTCAGCCAGACAGGAGTCGCGCACGCCCAGGCACCCGCCTGGACCAAAATTCGCATAGGCGTAGAGGCCAACTACCCACCGTTTTCCAAAATGGGAACCGATGGCAAGGTGACGGGCTTTGACATCGACATTGCCAATGCCCTGTGCGCTGAGATGAAAGCCCAATGCAGCCTGGTGACGCAGGAATGGGACGGCATGATGCCTGCATTGCAAGCACGCAAGTTCGACATGATCGTCGCCTCCATGACCATTTCGGACGAGCGCCGCAAAGTGGCCGACTTCAGCGATTCGTACTACGACATTCCTTCCTCCTTCATTGCCAAGACCGGCAAGTTCAAGGACACCAGCCAGGCCAGCCTGAAGGCCAAGACCATCATCGTGACGCGCAACACACCGCGTGCGCGCTATATCGCCGCCAACTACAAAGACAGTGAAGTTTTATTGGTTGCGAAAGAAGCCGATGTGACGATGGAACTAGCGGCTGGGCGGGGTGATGTTGGATTCGGCTCCTCGCTAGCTGCCACTACAGCGTTCTTGCAATCACCAGAAGGTAAATCTTTCAGCAAGATAGGTCCGGCCATCAACCCCAGTGGTAACCAGGCCGGCGGCACCGGAATTGCCATGCGCAAAGGCGAAGACACCTTGCGCACCAAGGTCAACGCCGCACTCAAAGCCATCACCGCCAACGGCGTTTACAAGACGATTAATGACAAGTACTTCGACGCGAACATTCGCGGCGAATAAATACACAGCAACTGTTCTCCATCTCTCACCGCCCGCATCACGCAAACCCACCAAAGGCCTCCCATGACCCGTCAGAAACGAACTCTCCGTGCCAACGCCACGTTTGCGTTGCGCCCCTGCGCCCACGCTGCCGCTATTTCTCTGGCCCTGCTAGCCAGCCAGGCGGCACTGGCCCAAAGCGCAGAGCCTGCCAAGCTCGATCGCATTGAAATCACAGGCACCTCCATCAAGCGGGTAGATGCTGAAACAGCGTTGCCAGTTCAAATCATCAAGCGCGAGGATATTGAGCGCTCCGCTGTCACCACTGCCGCAGAGCTGTTGTCCAAAATTTCTGCCAGTTCTGCAGCACTGACAGACGGCGCAAGCTTCAGCGATATCGCAGGCCAACGCGGTTTCGCCGGTGCCAACCTGCGTGGTATTGGTGTTTCGTCCACTTTGGTGCTGCTTAATGGACGGCGCTTGGCTAACTTTGCATCGCCAGGCGGTAACGCAGGCGTCGACTTAAATACGATTCCCGCAGCCGCTATCCAGCGTGTCGAGGTTCTAAAAGACGGCGCTTCGGCCATCTATGGGTCTGATGCTGTGAGTGGCGTTATCAACTTCATCACCCGCGCTGACTATGAAGGCGCCGATGTGTACGTGTCCACCTCAAAAACACAGCATGGCGGTGCCGACAAAAATATCCTCTCCCTGTCGGGAGGAAAAGGAAATATTTCCAAAGATGGCTATAACTTCTTTGGTGTGATTGACTTCCAAAACACCAAGCCATTGCGCTCCATTGAGCGCGACTGGATCGGCTCATCTTTCCAACCCGACATCAATCTTGATGTGTCGAGTTCTAATTCCTACCCTGCAAATGCCCGCAAGCCGCGCGCGACTGACAACCGTGGCACAGGCACTCTCTATAACCCCAGCGCACCCACTTGCAATCCACCCGCAACCGTTTACGCGCCGGGTAGTTTTGTAGGTAGCAAGGCATGTCTGTACGACTACATGTACGACACAGAAATCTTCCCTGCTTCAAACCGCGTCTCGTTGCTCAGTCGGGCTCAGATTGCTGTCAATGCAGAGACCAACTTGTTTGCCGAGCTGTTGCACAACGTAACGACGACCAACTACCGAATTAGCCCGCCCACCGTGTCTGCAAACCGGACACGCCCGCTATATCCAGCATCTGGCAAGTACTACCCTACCGGCCTGATTCCTGGATACAACGGCCCGCTGGCCGTGAACTTTCGGCCCCAGGAGGCAGGCGGACGCACCAACGATGTGGTCGCAACAGCGGACCGTTTAGTTTTCGGTGCCAAGGGCACGATGGGCGCGTGGG
Organism: Burkholderiales bacterium; assembly: GCA_025363275.1. GTDB lineage: Bacteria > Pseudomonadota > Gammaproteobacteria > Burkholderiales > Burkholderiaceae_C > Allorhodoferax. Next base: position 5,166 of record JANYEE010000265.1, read on the forward strand.
ACTACGACAGCGCGTTGAACTACAGCATCAACAAGGTCGTTGATAGCTATGTGGACGGCTACTTCAAAACTTCATTGTTTAATGCAGCGTTCGCCACTGGCAAGATCAACCCCTTTGGCCCCTCGGATGTAGAAGGTAAAGCTCTACTCGCTAGCACCAAAATCAGCGATCCAGCACGCGATTCGCGGGGTACCACAACGTCTTGGGATCTGAAAGCGTCGCGCGAAATTTTCGCCATGGCGGGTGGCAATGCAGGCTTGGCGGTGGGAACCGATGTGCGGCGTGAAACCCAAAACTTCACACCCTCAGCCCTGCTGGCTTCAGGCGACATCTACGGAGAAAGTGCGGCCACACCGCTTACAGGGAGCCGCACCGTCAGTGCGGTATTCGTTGAAATGAATCTGCCCGTTTTGAAGGACGTGGAGGCACAAATCGCGGTACGTTACGACAATTACAGCGATGTGGGCAGCACGACCAACCCGAAAATCGGCTTGCGTTGGACACCATCCAAAACACTGGTGATTCGCGGATCTGCCGGTACTGGCTTCCGTGCGCCGTCTTTGTATGACCTCTATGCCCCCACCAACTTGGGTCAAACCAACGGTTTGTATAACGACCCATTGGGTTGTGGCAAGCCGGGCGTTGTTGCAAACGACTATTGCAGCATTCAGCCTGACAAACTGCGTGGCGGCTCGGCTGACTTGAAGCCTGAAAAATCAAAGCAGTTTTCTATGGGTTTCGTGCTTGAGCCCAGCAGCCTGTTTTCCACCACGGTGGACTACTGGAACATTCAGAAGACAGACGTTATCGTCCAGCCTGAGGGATCCTACTTCGCTGATCCGGTGCTGAATGCGGCTTACATCAAGCGCGATCCGTCGTATGTGGCGGGTGTGCCGGGTCCGATCTACGAAATCGACTCACGTTCACGCAATATTGGTAGTCTGCAGACTTCTGGTTTGGACATCAGCGCCGACCTGCGCTTGCCGGTCACTGCCGTTGGAAAGTTTGGCGTAACACTGAACGCCACCTACGTATTTGATTACAAGACCAACGAAGGCAATGGCGGTAAGGATGTGACTGCGGTGGATGTATTTGCCAACGATCAGGTAGTTCAGCGTTGGAGACACACCATCAGCTTCAACTACGACAATGGTCCTTGGGGAGCCACACTCCAGCAGACTTTCTACAAGGGCTACAAAGATCAAAATCCGATGCCGGACGGAAGTGATCGTTACGTAGACAACTACAGCCTGTGGGATTTGACGACGACTTACGCACCCAATAAAACCTGGAAAGTACGCGCTGGAGTTAAAAACTTGCTGGATACCAACCCTCCACGCTCGAACCAAGTGTTTAGTTTCCTGGCAGGTTACGACCCAAGCTATACCGACCCACGCGGACGCAGCTACTTTGTGAATGCGGCGTACTCGTTCAAATAAGCCTCAAAACGGCTCAGCTTGTAGATTTATAAGACAAATCGGCTGCTGGCCCAGGTAAAACCTGCTCCAGTAGCTCCTAATTTCATAGCATTTAGGTGGTTCTGTGCTCCACGGTTATTTCCCCGCCATTCTTGAAGGCTTGGGCCTGACGCTCGGTGTTTCCGTTTTGTCGCTGGCCATTGCCTGCGTATTCGGGCTGGTGGGCGCTATCGCCAAGCTATCGGGCTCGCGCACCGCACGCTGGAGCGCTGACATCTACACCACGCTGATCCGCGGCATGCCCGAGCTGGTGCTGATGCTGCTGATCTTTTACGGCGGGCAGATGGGTATCAATGCGCTGGCCGAATCCCAGGGCTGGGATTACATCGATGTGCCGCCGTTTTGGGCGGGCGTGCTCACCATCGGCTTTATCTTCGGCGCCTACCTGACCGAGACCTTCCGTGGTGCCATTCTGGCGGTGCCCCGGGGGCAGGCCGAAGCGGGGCTGGCGTTTGCCATGCCACGCCTCCTGGTGTTGCGCCGTATCGTGCTGCCGCAGATGGTGCGCCATGCCATTCCGGGCTTTGCCAACAACTGGCTGATCATGATCAAGGCCTCGGCCCTGGTGTCCATCATTGGGCTGGACGACATGGTGCACCGCGCCGGTCTGGGCGCGGCCAGTACCCGCTCGCCATTCACGTTTTACGTGGCGGTGGCCCTGATCTACCTCACGCTCACCAGCGTCTCCATCTTCTTGCTGTCGCGTCTGGAAGTGCGCTTCAGCTTGGGTGTCCGACGTGTGCAGTTCTAACGTGGATTGGCAAGTCATTCTGGAGAGCCTGCCGCAGTACGCGCAGGGCGTCCGTACCACCTTCATTCTGCTGGGCATCAGCCTGCTCAGTTCTTTGGCGCTGGCCGTGCCGCTCGCGGTGGCCCGCGTGTCGTCGACCCTGTGGCTGTCCCGCCCGGTCTGGCTGTTTACCTATGTGCTGCGCGGCACGCCCTTGTTGGTGCAGCTCTTCATCCTGTACCACGGGCTGGCGCAGTTTGAAGCCGTGCGCGCGAGCGCTGCCTGGGTGCTGCTGCGCAACCCCTGGTTTTGCGCCTGGTTGGCGTTCACGCTGAACTCCACCGCCTACACCACCGAGATCTTCGCCGGTGCCCTGAAGGCCACCCACATTGGCGAGATTGAAGCCGCGCGCAGCTACGGTCTGGGTGGCTTCAAGCTCTACACCCGCGTGCTGCTGCCCAGCGCGTTGCGCCGGGCGCTGCCGCAGTACAGCAACGAGGTGGTGGGCTTGATGCATGCCACTGCTATTGCCAGCACGGTCACCCTGGTCGACATCACCCGCGTGGCGCGTGATGTGTACGCCAACAGCCTGCTGGTCACCGAATCCTTTGGCGTGGCCGCCATCATTTACTTCGTTTTGACCTTCGCGCTGCTGGGCGCTTTCAAGCTGCTGGAGAGGCGCTTTATGCGCCACCTGCAACCCCAAACGCAGCGTCCCCAAGCCGCCAGTGCCAACCTCTGAGGGACACCTATGCAAATCCAAACTATCGACCTCCTGACCGGCTCGCCTGGTACCCGCCAATCGTTTCAGGTGCACCGCTACGGCGTACCCGGTGCGAGCCCCAAGGTCTACATCCAGGGCGCGTTGCATGCCGATGAAGTGCCCGCGATTCTGGTGACCCAGCAGCTGGCGCGCCAGTTCGCCGCATTAGAGGCCGAGGGCCGCATCCGCGGCGAAATCATTCTGGTGCCTTACGCCAACCCGATTGGTCTGGGGCAGAACGTGCTTGGCCACCACCATGGCCGCTTTGATCTGCGTGATGGCGGTAATTTCAACCGCGGCTATGCCGATTTGGCCGCACCGGTACGCGATGCGGTGCGCGAGCGCCTGGGCGCGCACAAGGCTGAAAACACCAGCCTGATTCGCCAAGCCCTGCGCGACGCCGTGGCAGCCTTGCCCGCAAGCACGCCCACCCAAGATCTGAAGAACAAGCTATTGACCCTGGCCATCGATGCCGACATCGTGCTCGATTTGCATTGCGATACCGATGCGGTGATGCACCTGTATGCGCTTACACCCCAAAGTGGGATGGCCGAGCAACTGGGTGCTGCGATGGGCGCACGTGCGGTGCTGCTGGCCACCGAGTCGGGTGACTCGCCGTTTGACGAAGCCTGCACCCGGCCCTGGCTGCAATTGCAGCAGATGCTGCCGCAGTTCCCCATTGCGCTGGCCTGCTTTGGTGCCACGGTCGAGCTGCGGGGTGAGGCGGATACCAGCCATGTGTTGGCGCTGCAGGATGCCATCGGCCTGTGTTCTTTTCTGGCGATGAACAGCGTGCTTTCGTTGGTGGTGAATACCGAGTACGCGCCGCTGTGTGCGCCTACGCCGCTGTCGGGCTCGGAGCCGATTGCAGCGCCCCATGCGGGCGTGGTGGTGTTTCACCGCGCGCCGGGTGAGCGCGTGGCTGCTGGCGATGCGATTGCCGATGTGGTGGATGCACTCACAGGCGAGGTGACGACGGTGCGCTGCAAGTCCGATGGCTTGCTGTATGCGCGCTGCGGCTCGCGCTGGGCAGCACCCGGCAAACGCCTGGCCAAGATTGCAGGCACTTCATTGGCCCGCACCGGAAAGCTGCTCAGCCCATGACCCACTCCACCATTCTGCAGGGCTTGGATATCTGCAAACGCTTTGGCAGTAACGAGGTGCTGAAGGGCGTCAGCGTCACCGCTGAAAAGGGCGATGTCATTTCCATGATTGGCTCCAGCGGCTCGGGCAAGAGTACGTTTTTGCGTTGCCTCAATTTGCTGGAGCAGCCCGACGCCGGCCGCATCATCGTGGATGGTGATGAGCTCAGCCTGGTGCCGGACAAAACCGGTGCTTTGAAGGCCGCCAGCGGCGCGCAACTGCAGCGCCTGCGTGCGCAAGTGTCCATGGTGTTTCAGCACTTCAATCTGTGGGCACATATGACGGCTGTGGAGAACGTGATGGAAGCCCCCATCCATGCGCTGGGCCTGTGTAAGGCCGAAGCTATGGAGCGCGCAACCAACTACTTGCAAAAAGTGGGTGTGCACCACCGCAAGGATGCTTATCCCGCCCACCTGTCGGGCGGGGAGCAGCAACGGGTTGCTATCGCCCGCGCTTTGGCCATGGAGCCCAAGGTGATGTTGTTTGACGAGCCCACCTCGGCCCTGGACCCCGAGCTGGTGGGAGAGGTTTTGCGCGTGATGCGCTCGGTGGCCGAAGAGGGCCGCACCATGATCGTAGTCACCCACGAAATGGGCTTTGCGCGTGAAGTCAGCAACAAGCTGGTGTTTCTGCACAAGGGCCAGATTGAAGAGCAGGGCGATCCGCGCGACGTGCTGGTGCGCCCCACAAGCGAACGCCTGCAGGCCTTCCTGTCGAACAGCCTGAAATAGCCAGCGCTACATTTTGTTGGCACTTCCGTTTCGGAAGTATTGCATGTAAAAACAGACGGTAAGCGCTGAAAGCAAGTGCGATAACGTCGCTTGCTGGCAGGGCTAAAAATCTAAAATTGAAGCTGTGAGTAATTAGAAAAATGCCTCTGCGATTTCCGTTGTTAAACCGTCCATACGGACCCGCAGAGTAGCCGCTGTGCCCCAGAAATCTTAAAAACGAGGAGACACCCATGACCCGCTATATCGACGTTGCAGACATGCAGCAACTGGTGATGCAACACGGCGCGGCCCGCATGATGGCCGAGATGGCCGATTGCATTCGCGAGGACTTCTTGCGCTGGGAAGACTTCGACAAATCCCCCCGCACGGCCAACCATTCCGCCAATGGCGTCATCGAGTTGATGCCCGTGTCGGACGATTCCCTGTATGCCTTCAAGTACGTCAATGGCCACCCCAAGAATCCCTTGCAAGGTCTGACCACGGTGATGGCGTTTGGCCTGCTGGCCGATGTGGCCACCGGCTACCCCACGCTGCTGAGCGAGTTGACCATCACCACGGCGCTGCGTACCGCCGCTACATCGACCGTAGCCGCTAAAGCGCTGGCCCGCCCGAACAGCGCCGTAATGGCCCTGATCGGCAATGGCTCGCAAAGCGAGTTTCAAGCGATTGCCTTCATGACGCAGTTGGGTATCCAGGAACTGCGTGTATTTGATGTGGACGCGCGAGCCACCGACAAGTTTGTCGCCAATATGCGTGAGTTCACCGAGTCGGGTGCCGTACGCATTGTGCGTTGTGCATCGACCGCGGAGGCCGTGCGGGGTGCTGACATCGTCACCACCGTCACTGCCGACAAAACCAACGCCACCATTCTGACGGCCGACATGATCGAGCCGGGCATGCACCTGAACGCCGTGGGTGGCGACTGCCCTGGCAAGACCGAATTGCAGGCCGACATCCTGAACCGCGCCAAATTGTTCCTGGAATACGAACCCCAGACCCGCGTGGAGGGCGAGCTGCAGCAAATGCCAGCAGACTACCCCACCCACGCGCTGTGGAAAGTATTGGCGGGTAGCCTGGTCGGACGTGACAACGCCGAGCAAGTCACGCTGTTTGATTCGGTGGGCTTTGCTTTGGAAGACCTCTCCGCTTTGCGTTATGTGCACGCGCTATCGCAAAAGCTGTCCATTGGCAGCGCCGTTGATCTGGTGCCTGCGCTGCAAGACCCCAAAGACCTGTTTGGCTGTGCGACCGCCAAGGTCAAGTCTGCGAACGCCGCCCATGGAGTTCGCCCTGTCCTGCGCAAAGTGGCATGAGCAACAAAGTCTTGCACCTGATCGGTGCCGAAGTCGGCGAAGGCGCCAGCGATGGCGGATGCAAATGGGGCGCTAGCGCGCTGCGCGAACAGGGTATCGCCCAGGCGCTGGCCAGCACGGGCCGCAATGTGACCTGGGGCGACAACGTGACCGCCCAGGCCCTGCAAGCCAACTCCCGGATTGAGGCGATTGAAGTGTTCTCGCAGCAGTTGGCAAATTCTGTGGAGAGCGCCCTGCGCCAAGGGCACCAGCCGTTGGTTGTCGGTGGCGACCATTCTTGCGCAGTGGGTACCTGGAGTGCGGTGGCGCAGTCACTACGCGCCGCAGGTTCCTTGGGTTTGATCTGGATTGATGCGCATCTAGACGCACACACCCCGGACACGTCCGATAGCCAAGCTCCGCACGGCATGCCCTTGGCTGCCTTGTTGGGCTACGGATCTGACGGCATGACCCGTTTGTATGGTTGGGGTGGCAAGCTTTTGGCGCGCAATGTTGTCGTCATCGGCGCGCGCAGTTACGAAGCACCCGAGAAAGCGTTGCTTGAACGTCTGGGCGTTCGCATCATGTTTATGGACGAGGTGTTGGAGCGTGGTTTCGCTGCTTGCTTTGAAGAAGCTCGCACCATCGTCAAGGCCAACACCGCCGGTTGGGGGATAACCTTTGACCTGGATGGTCTGGACCCGCTGGACGCACCTGGCACCGGCACCCCGGTGGATACGGGCATTCGCCTGGCCGATGCGCTGCCGGTGCTGTCCGGCTGCAGCCATGACCCGGATTTTGTCGCTATGGAGCTCACCGAGTACAACCCGCTGCGCGACTTTGGCGGGCGCACAGCCCAAGCCGCGATGCGGTTGGTCTGCTGTGCACTGGCACCTGACAGCCAGGCGCTGGGAATGGCCGCATAGGTTTGGGTTCGCCCTTGGGCGTTTGTGTGGCCCGCACGCTAAACTGGGGCTATGCAAATTGCGGCCCAACAACTCGGACAACACCTGCAGCGCGGGCTGAAAAGTCTTTATACGCTACACGGTGACGAACCCCTGCTGCAACTCGAAGCCTTAGATACGATCCGCGCCGCGGCACGAGCCCAGGGTTTTACTGAGCGTACTTCACACACCGTAGCAGGGGCTCACTTTGACTGGAGTGAAGTGTTGGCTTCGGGAGGCTCGCTCAGCCTGTTTGCTGACAAGCAAATCGTTGAAATCCGCATCCCGTCGGGTAAGCCCGGCAAAGATGGAAGCGCTGCTTTGCAGCAGCTTGCAGACATGTCGCGCGACAACGATTCCACGCTGACCATCGTGTTACTGCCGCGCCTGGACAAGCTCACCAAGTCCAGCGCGTGGTTTGCTGCACTTGACGGATTTGGAATCAGCTTGCAAGTGGACCCGGTTGAACGTACCGCGCTGCCCGCATGGATCGCCCAGCGCCTGGGCGCACAAGGCCAGCGCGTGGCATCGGGCGAGGAAGGCCAGCGCACACTGCAGTTTTTTGCCGATAGGGTGGAGGGCAACCTGCTGGCCGCGCACCAGGAAATCCAAAAACTTGCGCTACTGTTCCCGGTGGACGTCGTCGGCGGCGTACTGAGCCTCGCACAGGTGGAAAGTGCCGTGCTCAATGTGGCGCGCTACGACGTTTTCAAATTGAGCGAAGCTGTTCTTGCCGGCCAGGCAGTGCGGGTACAGCGCATGCTGGATGGTTTGCAGGCAGAAGGCGAGGCCGAAGTGCTGGTGCACTACACGCTCAGCGAAGACATCCGCGCACTCAAGCGCGTGAAGGACGCTATAGCGCATGGACGCCCACTGCCAATGGCCCTGCGCGAGCAAAGAATCTGGGGCTTACGCGAGCGTTTGTTTGAGCGCGTACTGCCGCGCATGGGCGATTTGGAGCTGAGCCAAATGTTACAGGATGCCCACTTGGTGGATGGTATTGTGAAGGGCTTGAAGCGGGCCGATTGGCCGCACAGCGGGTGGCAAGCCTTGCATCGCCTGGCGTTGCGTCTATGCGCCGTGTGCGCGCCGCCAGCGGCGCGACACGGCCCATAAATGTCGTGCACGGCAGCGCACAATCTGATAAAAAGGTCAAAAAACTCGCGCTGCCGCCAGGGCGAGATCATCGGGGCAGGCAGAGACACGCAAATTGCAAAAGTGAGGGATCGCAGATGTTCAAGTCAGGTATGAGTCTGGGCAAACGCCTAACCGTCAGTTTTACGGTGGTCATCGCTTTCATGGCCTTATTGGCCATACTTTCCGTGGTGCGCATTGCGGACTTGAGCAAGGAAATTGATCTGATCGTGACCGACCGCTACCCCAAGGCCAATATTGCGAACAGCATCAAGGTGCAGACCAACGAAGTCGGCCGGAGCATGTTGGGTATCTTGATCATGTCGGACCCCGGCCAGATCAAGGCTGAGTTGGCCAACATCGACAAGGTCAATGCCGCCAACAACGAAGCCATTGCCACCCTGGACAAAATTTTGACTGACGACAAGGGTCGTGAGCTGCTAAAAAATATCGTCGTCATCCGTGACAAGTTCGCACCGCTGCAAGCCGAGTTCGTGAAACTGATAGCCGAAGACTCCAAGGAGGAGGCGCAGCTCAAATACCTTTTCTCTATTCGCGCTTTGCAAAAGAAGTACTTCGCTGCCTTGGATGCTTTTGTGGAGTACCAAGATGGTCAGATGTCCGGAGCCGGTGAGGCCTCGGCCAAGGTGGCCAAGCAAACCGAAATTTTGATTCTGGTGCTAGCGATTGCTGCGGCCATTGCCAGTACCGTGGTTGGATTTATGGTGACGCGAAGCATTGTCGGACCCTTGCGCGCGGCGATCAAGGTCACGCAGCGCGTGGCCAGTGGTGACTTGACCAGCGAAATCGTGGAAGTCAGCGAAGACGAACTCGGTGCCATGATGACCGGCCTGAAAGAGATGAATGAGAGCTTGCGCGATCTGGTGGGCGGCGTGCGCGCATCTGCTGTCACGATTGCTGCCAATGCCGGGGGTATTGCTGAAGGCAATCACCAGCTCAACGTACGGACCCAGGAGCAAACCCAGACTCTGCAAGCCACAACGTCGTCCCTGCAAGAGCTCACGGAGATCGTTCACCAAAATGCCCAAAGTACCCAAGAGGCCAACCAGTTGGCTGCATCGGCCTCCGGTGTGGCGGAGCGCGGTGGCGCGGTGGTGGCGCAGGTGGTGCAAACCATGGGTTCCATCCATGCCTCCTCCAAGAAGATTGCCGACATCATTGGCGTCATTGACGGCATTGCATTTCAAACCAATATTTTGGCGCTGAATGCGGCGGTGGAAGCTGCTCGCGCAGGCGAGCAGGGCAGAGGCTTTGCGGTCGTGGCTTCTGAAGTGCGTAGCTTGGCGCAGCGCTCGGCAACAGCCGCCAAAGAAATCAAAGCGCTGATTGATGATTCGGTCACCAGCGTAGAAACCGGTAGCCGTTTGGTCGGGCAGGCGGGAAGCACCATGACCGAGGTCGTGGAGAGCGTGAAACGCGTAACTACGATCATGGTGGAAATAACCGCAGCCAACCGCGAGCAGACTGCGAGCATCGAACGTGTCAATACATCGATTGCACACATGGGCGAGGTTACCCAGCAAAATGCCAGCATGGTGGACGAGGCCGCAAACTCTGCCCAAGCCATGTATACCGAAGCGGACAATCTTTCGCAGGCTATCAGCGTATTCAAGCTGTCGGAGAACGATGCGGTGTCCACCAGTTCGTCGCCCGGACCGTTACGTTCTCTGGGAATGCAAAGATAAGCTGGTACGCTAGCTGTATTTTTAGGGTTCCAGTATTTCGGTACTGCGTCGCATTATTTTTTCAGGAGAAGTGTCATGTCGATTGGTAAGTTGTTTGGTTCTTTGGTCCCCGCCCTCACACTGATGTTCGCGCTAGCCTTGCCAGCGCATGCAGCCACGGTAGACGGCATCAAAATCGATGACACGGTTACCGTGGGCGGCAAAGCGCTGCAGCTCAATGGCGCGGGTATGCGCAAAAAATTCGTTGTTAATGTCTACGTAGCCGCGCTGTATTTGGCTGAAAAGAAGTCCACGCCCGCCGATGTGCAGGCCCTGACCTCGCCCAAACGCGTGAGCTTGACGCTTCAGCGCGAAGTCAGCAGTGACGAGTTCGGTCAGTTGTTCATCACATCCATGAACAAGAACTCCACCAAGGAAGAGAAGGCCAAGGTCATCAGCCAGACGGGTAAGTTTGGTGAAATGTTTGCTGCGCAGGAAAAAGTCAAAAAGGGCGACGTCATCACCCTTGACTGGATTCCTGGTCAAGGCACAGTGTCTACGCTTAACGGAAAGCCCATGGCTGAGCCCATGGCCGACATTGCCTTTTACAACGCGGTACTGCGCATCTGGCTGGGTGATAGCCCTGCCCAGGACGACTTGAAGGACGCCTTGTTGGGCAAAAAGTAAGCGGGTATTTTTGCTCCCACGGGAGCAGATGCAAAGGGGCGCTCCGGCGCCCTTACTTATTTCTGGCCCATACCGCCGAAGAACGCGTGCGAAAATAGCGGCATGAACGCCACCAACAGCACCGAAACCACCCACGCCCTCGGTTCACAGGCCAAAGCGGCTGCAGCCCAGATGGCGCGTGCGCCAACTGCTATCAAAAATGCAGCGCTCAAACGGCTGGCCGCCCTGTTGCGGGAAAACGCCACCGCCTTGCAAGTCGATAACGCCAAAGACCTGGAGCGCGCGGTAGCTGCCGGTTTGGCCGCGCCTATGGTGGATCGTTTGAAACTGACTCCTCAAGTGCTGGAAACCTGTGCACTGGGCTGCGAGCAGCTCGCGGCCATGGGCGATGTGATTGGTGAAATCATCGGTATGCGCCAGCAGCCTAGCGGTATCCGCGTGGGGCAGATGCGCGTACCCATCGGCGTGTTCGCGATGATTTTTGAGAGCCGCCCGAATGTGACGGTTGAGGCGGCCAGCCTGTCCATCAAGAGCGGCAATGCCTGCATTTTGCGCGGTGGCTCGGAGGCGATTGATTCCAACAAGGCACTGGCCAAGCTGGTGCAGCAGGCTTTAACCGAGAGCGGCTTGCCCGCGGACGCGGTGCAACTGGTGCAAACCACTGACCGCGAGGTGGTGGGCCAACTGATCACGCTGCCGCAGTATGTGGATGTGATCATCCCGCGTGGCGGCAAGGGGCTGATCGAGCGCATCAGCCGCGATGCCACGGTTCCGGTTATCAAGCACCTGGACGGTAACTGCCATACCTATGTAGACGACCCTTGCGACATTGCCATGGCCGTGAAGGTGGCCGACAACGCCAAAACCAACAAGTACAGCCCTTGCAATGCGACTGAAAGCCTGCTGGTAGCCCGCGGTGTAGCGGCCCAGTTTTTGCCGCTGATCGGGCGGGTGTACGCCGCCAAAGGCGTTGAAATGCGCTGCGACCCCGAATCTTTGGCAATTTTGAAGGCAGATCTGCCTGAGGCCCAGGTAGAACCTGCCTCAGTAGCTATTAAAACAGGAGCAGTTATCGAGCCCAGACTCGTACCCGCTCAGGACAGTGACTGGTCTGAGGAATACCTCGCACCCATCATCAGCATCAAGGTGGTGGCCGGTGTGGATGAGGCTATTGCGCACATCAACCAGTATTCCAGCCATCACACCGACGCCATCATCACCCGCGACCACACACACGCCCAGGCTTTCCTGCGCCAGGTGGACTCGGGAAGTGTGATGGTCAATACCAGCACCCGCTTTGCCGATGGCTTTGAGTACGGGCTGGGCGCCGAGATCGGCATCAGCACCGACAAGTTTCACGCGCGTGGACCGGTGGGTATTGAGGGACTCACCTCCCTGAAATACGTGGTGCTGGGCGAGGGCGAAGTGCGCGCCTGAAGGCTTGAAATTCGGCACCTTGGTGCCATCTGATCGCTATTGACTGCCGTATTGCCCCGCATTTTGGGGATTTCACATGGAAAGAGCGTTATGGTTCCCCACTTGGTTACTGCCCTGACAGGCCCGATAAATGAACTCGAGCAACGGCTACTGGACGCCATGCCGGCGATTGAGCGCTGGTTCCGCCTGGAGTGGATGGAGCACACACCGCCGTTTTACACCTCAGTGGATGTGCGCAACTCCGGCTTCAAACTCGCGCCGGTGGACACTAACCTGTTCCCTGACGGCTGGAACAACCTGACCCAGCCCATGCTGCCGCTGGCGGTGCAGGCGGCCATGGCGGCGATAGAGAAGATT
>JANYEE010000038.1 GCA_025363275.1 Burkholderiales bacterium
GGCCAAACCACCCCGTAGTCGTTGAGGATGGCGTCCAGCGGCATATCATGCGGCTCGGGTTCAAAGTCGGGCACATAGCCCACCCCAAACCCCAACCCCACCGTAAACGGCTTGGGTTCCAGCGTAGCCAGCATACGGTCATAAAAGCCACCGCCATAGCCCAGCCGGTAGCCGCCAGCGCTGTAGCCCACGCAGGGCACAAACAGCAGGGTGGGCGTAATGATTTCGGTGTCCTTGGGCTTGGGGATGCCGTAGGCGTCTTCCTCCATCGGGCAGCCGGGGTACCAGGCATGGAAGGTCATGGTCTTGTGCTCTTTGTTGACCACCGGCAGGCCAATACGGCGCGGCTGGGGTTGGTCAATCAATTCGCCATCTTCTTTCCAGCGGTGCAAAGCGGGCAAGGGGTCAAACTCGCCTTTGATGGGCCAATAGGCACCAATGACCGAATCGGGTCGGCCAATCAGCCAGATGCGCATGACCTGCTGCAGCATGTCCGAGCGCTGTACACGGTCGGGCAGGTTCAGGCGTTGTTCCAAGAGTTCTTTGCGTAGGGCTTTCTTGGCCGCCACTTTCGATGCGTCTGAGTTGTCCATAATCTCCACATGCAGTTCAACGTCATTCTGACATCGTTCGCCCTCGCAGGCGCCCTGATGCTCCCCACGCTCTCTTGTGCGCAAGCCACGGCGCGCGACTTCACGGCCGCCTCAGCCGCTGACGCTCCGATTCTGGAAATGGCCCAAGCCTTCAAGGTGCGCGACCGCAAGCGCCTAGCCGCACTACTTCCACAATTGCGCGGCCACCCCCTGGAGCCCTGGGGTGGGTATTGGGACCTGTCAGCCCGGCTGGATGAAGCGGGCCCAGCCGAACTGCAAAACTTCTTCAGCCGTTATGCGGGCAGCTACCAGGAAGACCGACTGCGCGCCGAATGGTTGCTGATGCTGGGCCGCAACCGAGACTGGGTCGCCTTCAATCGTGAATTTGCGATGTACCGCATGAACGACGATAAGTCGGTGCGCTGCTACGCTTTGCTGGCCGACCACCTGGCCACCGGCGTGGACAACACGCCGCAAGTCAAAGACCTCTGGCTGGCGCAAAAGGAAGCCGATGAGGGCTGCGCCAGTGCGGCCGAGCAACTCATCAAAGACCACTCCACGTCCGGCAAAATGGCCTGGCAACGTGCACGCCTGGGTATGGAAAATGACCGCCTGCGCGTCGTGACCCAGGCCGTAGAGCTGGTCAGCCCCAGCGCCGCCAAGGGCATTAACACTATTTACCTGAACCCTGGCAAATACCTCAACGACAAGCTGACCGCGATCCAGCCCAAAACGCGCGAACTGGTGTCACTGGCACTGATCCGCCAGGCCTACCTGGACCCCGAAGAAGCGGCCGTTGAAGTGAATAAGCTGCGCTGGAGAGCCCAACTGACGACCGAGGAGCGCAGCTGGATTTGGGGCGTCATCGGCAAGCGCGCGGCGCAGAAGCTGATGGTGGAGGCACCCGCCTACTTCGCCCAGGGCCAAGCCGCGCACATGCACGATGACCACCTGGCCTGGATGGCCCGCGCCGCGCTACGTGCAGGCCGCTGGAGCCAGGTGCTAGAAGCCACCAACGCGATGGGCCCGGCGCAGCGTTCAGAGCCGGTCTGGGCCTACTGGCGCGCGCGCGCGCTGCTCAAGCAGACTTCGAGTGAAAGCGCCCGCACCACGGCGCTGCAGTTGCTGCACGAGATGGCCAGCGCGCGCGGCTTTTATGAAATGCTGGCGCTAGAGGAACTGGGCCAGCCCATCACCGTGCCGCCCAAGCCGCTGGCCCTAACCCCTGAAGAAAGCCGCGCTGCTGCTGCCAACCCCAGCCTACAGCGCGCGCTGTACGCCATTCGCATCGGCCTGCGCACGGAGGGCGTGCGCGAGTGGAACTACACCACCAACCTGCACACCCCGGGTGGCATGGACGACCGCAGCCTGCTGGCTGCCGCCGACCTGGCCTGCCAAAGTGGCGTGTGGGACAGGTGTATCAACACCAGCGAACGCACGCGGTCGTTTATCGATCTGGAGCAGCGCTTTCCTATGCCCTTCCGAGACGCGGTGTTGGAACGCTCCAAACAAATTGGCCTGGACCCGGCCTATGTGTATGGCTTGATCCGCCAGGAGAGCCGCTTTTTGATGGACGCTAAATCGGGCGTGGGAGCCTCCGGCCTGATGCAGGTGATGCCGGCCACCGCCCGCTGGACAGCCAAAAAAATTGGCCTGGTGGGTTTTCAGCCGCACCAGATTACAGACCGCGATACCAATATCGCCATCGGCACCGGCTATCTCAAGCTGGTGCTGGACAACTTTGGTGGCTCCATGCCCATGGCAGCTGCCGCCTATAACGCGGGGCCGGGGCGCCCGCGGCAGTGGCGCGGCCAAGCCGGCGCCCCCACGCTAGAAGCCGCTATCTGGGCCGAAAACGTGCCCTTTAACGAGACCCGCGACTATGTGAAAAAGGTACTGGCCAACACGACGCTCTATGCTGCGCTGATCACCGGTCAACCCCAGTCGCTCAAAGCCCGGCTGGGCACGGTGGGACCGCGCGCAGACGCTGCACCTGCCAGCGAAGAAGAGCTGCCCTGACCGGCGCCGATGCATCAATCGGCCTGACTTTCTTCATCAATCGGTGATGTCCTCCCGCCTACCATCAAAGTCCCTGTTACTTGCAAGCCCCAAGGCCAAAGACCATGCTCCAACTCTTCATCGGTAATAAAAACTACTCCTCTTGGTCCATGCGGCCGTGGGTACTGCTCACCCAAGCCGGCATTCCATTTGAAGAGGTGATGGTCCGCTTCGATGCGTTGGATGACACCTCCACATTCAAGCAGACGCTCAAAGCCATCACGCCCACTGGCAAGGTGCCGGTGCTGGTGGATGGCGATGTAGCCGTATGGGACACCCTGGCGATTGCCGAATACGCCGCAGAAATCGCTACCGGCTTCCCGGGCGTGCAGCCGCTGTGGCCCACAGACCGCACTGCAAGGGCCCACGCACGCAGCATTTGTGCCGAAATGCACAGCGGCTTTACCGCACTACGCAACCATTGCCCGATGAATATTGAAGCGCACTTGCCCGAGGTGGGTGCGCTGATCTGGCGCGACAAGCCAGGCGTGCGCGCCGATACAGCCCGCCTGGTGACGATGTGGACGGCGCTGCTCCAAGCCCATGGCGGCCCCATGCTGTTTGGTAACTTCACCGTGGCCGATGCTTACTTTGCGCCGGTGTGCATGCGCATCCAGAGCTACGACTTGCCTGTGCCCGCGGAAATCGGTGCCTATGTCAAACGCGTTTGCAAACTTCCCAGCGTGCAAGCCTGGGTTGCGGCCGCGCTCGCCGAAAAGGACTTCATCGAATTTGATGAACCCTACCGCCTCAAACCATGAAAACTTACCTGGTCGGCGGTGCCGTACGGGATGCCCTGATGGGCCTACCCGTGCAAGACCGCGACTGGGTGGTGGTGGGTGCCACGCCACAAATGCTGCTAGACCAGGGCTATAGGGCGGTGGGCAAAGACTTTCCGGTGTTCTTGCACCCCAGTACCCACGAGGAATACGCACTGGCCCGCACCGAACGCAAAACCGCGCCCGGCTACACCGGCTTTGCGGTGCATGCCGCACCCGATGTAACGCTGGAAGACGACTTGGCCCGGCGCGACCTTACTATCAATTCCATAGCTATCCAGGCAGATTCCACCAGGGCCTCAGGCACTTTTGACTTAAAAAACTGGCCTGAAGACCTGCTGACACACCAACTCACCGACCCGTATGGCGGCCGCCAGGACATTGCCTCCAAGGTGATGCGCCATGTGACACCCGCCTTTCGCGAAGACCCGGTGCGCATCCTGCGCGTAGCCCGGTTTGCGGCGCGCTTTACCGACTTCCACGTCGCACCAGAAACCCAAGCGCTGATGCGCGAGATGGTGGCCGAGGGCGAGGTGGATCACCTGGTGGCTGAACGCGTGTGGCAAGAGATGGCCCGCGGCCTGATGGAGGCCCAGCCCTCGCGCATGTTTGCGGCACTGCGCGATTGCGGCGCATTGGCGCGCCTGTGGCCCGAGCTGGACCGCCTGTGGGGCGTACCGCAAAGCCCCGAGCACCACCCCGAGGTGGACACCGGCATCCACGTGATGCTCGTGCTCGACCTGGCAGCCCGCAGTGGGGCCAGCCTGGCCGTACGCTTTGCCTGCCTGACGCACGACCTGGGCAAGGGCACCACGCCACCCGACGTGCTGCCCCGCCACATCGGCCACGAAGAGCGCAGCGTGCGCCTGCTGCAAACCGTGTGCAAGCGCCTGCGCGTGCCCACCGAATGTGCCGAACTGGCCCAGGTGGTGGCCCAAGAGCACGGCAACATCCACCGCAGCTTGGGCCTGAACGCCAGCGCCCTGGTGCGCCTGCTGGAGCGCTGCGATGCACTGCGCAAACCGGCCCGCTTTGCCCAGGTGCTACAGGCCTGCGAATACGACGCGCGGGGCCGCCTGGGCCTGCACGACCAGCCCTACCCGCAGGCGCCGCGCCTGGCATCGGCCCTTGCGTTGGCACAATCGGTTGCTACAGAAACTATAGCGACTGAGGCAATAAATGCGGGGGCTAGCGGCCCAAAGATCGGTGAAATGATTCAAAAAGCGCGGGTTGCAGCGGTGCAACACGGCCTGGCTAGCTGGGCCTAATCCCCGACTTCGCGCCGTTACACTGACGGCATGCTGATTCACATTCCGACCATTGTGGTGACCCTGATACTGGGGTACGCGATGCTGGCTTTGCAAATGTCAGTCGCCCGCAAGAGTCAGGATTCGGCGCCCCTGCGCATGTGGAACTGGGGAAACTGGGCCATGCTCGCAGCCTTTTTGGTGTTTATAGGCCGGCTGGTGGTGCCGTTTTGGTTATCGATCACCGTCGGCCATATGCTGATTTTTCTGGGGCTGGCGCTGTACAACCAGGCAATTTTTCTGTTCCTGCACAACGCTACTGAGCGTGGCATGTGGATCGCGCTGGGTGCTTGCTGTGTGGCCACTGCCGCTGCATATCCATTGGACTTTAGCTTGCGGGTAAGCGTCTATTCGGCTTTGGGCGTAGCGATACTGGCGCCTGGGGTTTGGCAAATCGTGCGCCACGGATGGTCGCGAGAGCGCTCGCTGCGTATGGTCGCCAGCGCCTTGGTGCTGTGCGCGGCCGGATTTTTGATGCGCGCGGCAGACGCTTGGGTTTATCCCTTGGCACCCGACCCTCTATGGCAGCCGGGCGTGGGCCCTGCAGCAACATTTTTATTGGCGTTTTTGAGTATGCTGGGCTCCGGTTTTGGTTTTATTCTGGCCGCCCTGGAGCGCAGCGCCAGCCACATGGAGAACCTGGCGACGCATGACGGATTGACCGATTGCCTGAACCGCAGCGCCGCGGTTGCGCTGTTGGGCAACACGCTGCAGCGCGCCCAACGTACCGGCGAATCCACCAGCTTGGTGATGCTGGACCTGGACCATTTCAAGGCTGTGAACGACAAGTATGGCCACCGCACCGGCGACGAGGTGCTGCGCAAGTTTGCCCAGACTGCACGGCTGCGCCTGCGCGCCTCGGATGTGCTGGCCCGCATGGGCGGCGAAGAGTTCGCACTGATTCTTCCGGCCACCGATGCGGTGGGAGCGGTACACGTAGCGGAATCAGTGCGCGCAGCGACTGAGGCGCTGGTCATCCATGATCTGAAAGAGGGCGCGCTATCGGTCACCCTATCCGCGGGGGTAGCGTGTGCCGTAGGCGGTTCCGTGATCACGCCAGACCAGCTCTACCACCGGGCTGATACGGTGCTGTACGCGGCCAAGGCAGCCGGGCGCAATCGCATTGAACTAGCTGCTGATCTTTAGACCGATGGACGAGTAGACCTGCAGCCACAACCGCATGAGCAAGCCCGCTTACACCCGCGACAAGATTTACAAGACGGTGGCGCGCCAACTGCATGGCAAGGTGCCGTGCTGGGTGTGCGGCGCGCATGTGGAGCCCCAGGACGCCACGCTGGAGCATATTCAGCCGCTAAGCGAAGGCGGCAGCAGCCACCAGGACAATTTGGCCATTAGCCATGACCGCTGCAACCACCAGCGGCATGCGAAAGTGGCTTTGGTGCCTGAATCGGTCTAGGCGTTGGGGCTGGCGCGCGCTCTGCTCCGTGTCCTCCGCCCGCTTTGCGGGCTCCCCCTTTTACCTGCGCAGAACGCCCGCCAGCCCCAACGCCTAAACCGATTCGCCGGTTGCTAGACGGGTCAGGTGGGCTTGTACTTGTAGCCAGGCGCAGAAGGCTTGGATCTCCGGGCGCTGCCCGCTGCGGGGGCCCACGATGAGCCAGTAGGCCATGGGCGATTCCAGGCGCATATTGGGCAGGATTTCTACCAAATCGCCATTGGCTAGGCTATCGGCCACCAGCGGCATACGCGCTAGCGCCACACCCTGGCCAGTGAGGGCGGCCTGGGCGATCTGGCTGGCGTAGTTGAAGTAGAGCCAGCGCTTGGGCTCCAGTTTGGTGAAGCCATGGGCGTCAAGCCAACGGCGCCAGGTCAGCCATTCCAGGTTTTGCGTGCGGTGGGAGTCGCCCGCCTCAACCAGCGCAAAATTCGCCAAGTCTTCACCCCGGCGCAGCGGCTTGCTGCCTTTGAGCAGCCACGGGCTTGCTACGGGGGTGAGTTGTTCGCCAAACAAACGCACGGCCTCCGGCCCGACCTGGGCCGGGCGCTTGTAGCGCAACGCCAGGTCCAGGTCGCTGGTTTCCAGATCGACCGAGTTGTCAGTGGCGTCGATGCGGATATCGATGTCGGGGTACTCGCTCTGAAAGGCCTCCAGCCGCGGGATCAGCCACATCGAGGCGAACGAGGCCCAGGTGGTGATGGCCACGCTCTTGCGGCCTGCTGTGCGGCGGATCAGGCGCACGGTGGCATCAATGCGTTCGAGTGACGGCACTACGGCGCGTAGCAACTGCGCCCCGGCGCTGGTCAGCTCTACTGCACGGGTGTGGCGCAAGAACAGGGCGACGCCCATCTCATTTTCCAAGGCCTGAATCTGGCGGCTCACTGCGCTTTGGGTCAAGGACAACTCCTCGGCAGCGGCCCGGAAATTGAGATGACGGGCCACGGCCTCCAATGCGCGCAGGTGACCGGCGGACAGCGGGCGTGTGCGCTGCAGACCGTGGCTGGCCGTGCTGTTGGACGTAGGCATTAGCGCGGCTTGAGAGGTGGCCATACAAGCTCCGGAAGTTGCTCAAGATTGATGCTGTTTCAGAATGAATAGCATACCTCCATTTCATTGGACTATTGTTGCCTGCAGGCCGATCATTCATTGTCTGAACTGAACTGGAGCACACCGTGAACATTCCTAAATTGCAACAATCGATGCACCTGAACCGGGGCGAAGCGGCCACCCTGCGCGCACCCCGCCCTGGCGTATTGCGCGTGACCCAAGGTCGTATTTGGGCCACTCTGGGCCAAGCGCCAACCGTGGGAACATCACGCCGCCTGCCCTGCAGTGCCGTTGAGCCCCGCGGTGGCGACCACTTTGTGACGCCCCAGCACGATCTGTGCTTGGCGGCGGACCAGATCGTGGTGGTGGAGTCGTGGCCGGCCGCCGACGGCAGCAGTGCCACGCTGGAGTACATCCCCAGCTGAAGACCGCATGGAGCCTGAGGCCTCCATGCATTTTTGCTAGGTTTTAGCGGGGGGGCGCATTAGACTGCGCGGCTTTACTGACACTTGGACTGCCATGGAATTCCTCACCGACCCCAACATCTGGATCGCCTTCTTTATGTTGGCTGCCCTTGAAATTGTTCTGGGTATCGACAACATCATTTTCATCAGCATCCTGGTGGGACGCCTGCCCGCTGAAAAGCGCGATGTAGCCCGCCGCCTGGGTCTGGGCTTTGCGATGGTCTCGCGCATTGGACTGCTGTTTAGCCTGGCCTGGGTGATGACGCTGACCCAGCCGTTATTCACGGTGATTGGCCAAAAAATCAGCGGCCGCGACTTGATCTTGTTGGGCGGTGGTCTGTTCCTGCTCTACAAAGCGTCACACGAAATTTTCATGGAGGTGGAAGCCCATCAGAGCGACGAAGTGGCTGCCGGTGCCACCAGCACCCAAACTGGTGCCACGCTGTTCTGGGGCACGATTGTGCAAATCGGTGTTGTGGATATCGTTTTCTCGCTTGACTCCGTCATCACCGCCGTGGGTATGGTGGACAACATCAACGTGATGGTGGCCGCGGTGATTGCATCGGTCGGCGTGATGCTATTCGCCGCCAAACCGATTGGTGATTTTGTGGACCGCCACCCCTCCATCAAAGTACTGGCACTGGCGTTCTTGACCATGGTGGGTACGCTGCTGATCGCAGAAGCCTTTGACGTGCATGTACCCAAGGCCTATGTGTATGTGGCGATGCTGTTCTCATTGGGCGTAGAGGCCCTGAACATACGCGCCCGCGCCAAACGCCAAACGCTGGAAGAAGAAAAGGCCTAACGCGACAGATGCGCCTGTGTCCAGCGCACGACATCCGCAGCTCCCACCCACAAAAAGGGCCAAGGTGGGGGTGCTGCGGAGCTCAGTGCAGCCGCATCCGTCATACAAAATCTTCGTTGCCGCGTACGCGTGGCCCCCCGCACCGCAAGTTCAAAAGCCGAAAAGATAAGGCACACTTTGTATAGTGTTAGCGCATTTTTCTCCCCTGCGCACGCCTTTAGACTAGATCGAAAATGATACATACGGAACACATCTTGGCACTTGGTGATGCCTTTCGCAGTGCAGCGCCGTACAAATATGCGAGTGTTGGGCGCTTGTTCGATATTGCAGAACTTGCCGCCATTGAGCAGGAAATTGCGCAAGTCATTGCATCGATTCCACAAGAAAAAAATATCTACGCATCGTTCAAGAAGCATAAGCTTTCGACCATTGGCAGCATGCCAGCCAACACCCAGAAGATGGTGGCGTTTCTCAATTCTCCAGAATTCCTATCTGTGATTGAGGTGATCACGGGAATCGAAAACCTCCATGGAGATCCCGACTTACAAGGCGGGGGGATTCATGTCATCGGCCGGGGTGGGTTCCTTAAACTTCATACAGATTTCAACTGGCACAAGAAACTAGGGTTGCACCGACGGCTCAATTTACTAATTTATTTAAATAGCGAATGGATGGAGAACTGGGGCGGCGCTATTGAGCTTTGGAACTCCAATGCGACAGAAAAAATGGCTGCTTATTTCCCACACTTGGGAGAGGCATTGATTTTTGAAACGACAGACAACTCTTACCATGGACACCCGGAGCCCCTAGCGTGTCCGGAAGGTAGAAACAGAAAATCTATCGCTATGTATTACTACACCAAGACCCGGCCTGACTCCGACATAATTATCGGCAAATCCGAGATGACTAACTACAAGGAAAGACCTGGAGAGACTTTCGTGACTGACAAACTTCGCCGCGCTCGGCACGCAGTTCAGTTGCGCGTCAAAAAAAACTTTTTTAGCATCAAGAGGTTTTTCTATAAATAACTAAACAGTGCAGCAGTCCACAAGTACTGGCAGGAATCATTTTCCGTAAACGTCCAAATTCCCGTACTTCGCAAAGTACTTGTCATTGATGGTCTTGTAGACCCCATTGGCACGCAGCGCCTGAATTCCCGCATTCAAGGTGTCTTTAAGCGCCGTATCGCCCTTGCGCAAACCAATGCCCACACCAATACCAAAGTACTTGGGATCCTCCAACTCGGGCCCCACCAGTTGGTAATCCTGACCTTCGGGCTTACTCAAAAATCCGCCAGTCACCTCAATGAAATCCGCCACCGTGCCGTCAATGCGCCCAGCCCGCAGATCCAGGTACACCTGGTCTTGCGCGTCATACGACACCACCTTCACCCCCGCAGACTTCAGCTCGCCCAGTGCCCATTTTTCCTGAATCGTGGCTTTGCCCACGCCAATGCGCTTACCCTTGATCGACGCCGGGCCATCGTAGTTGACGGATTTTTTTAGCACCATGCGGCTGTAGGTTTTGTAATAGCGATCGCTAAAGTCGATCTGTGCCAGACGCGCTTCTGTAATGCCCATGGAGCTGATGATCACGTCGTATTTGCGCGCCATCAATCCCGGAATCATGCTGTCCCAGACCTGCTCTTCGAACACGCATTTGCGCTGAATCTGTGCGCAGAGCGCATCGGCAAAGTCGACATCAAAACCAGTGGCTTTGCCGTCCGCTCCCTTGTAGGTAAAGGGCTCGTAGGTGGGATCGATGGCGACTCTGAGTTCGGGCAACTTGGCTACCGGTGC
Source organism: Burkholderiales bacterium (assembly GCA_025363275.1). Classification (GTDB taxonomy): domain Bacteria; phylum Pseudomonadota; class Gammaproteobacteria; order Burkholderiales; family Burkholderiaceae_C; genus Allorhodoferax. The sequence continues at coordinate 10,312 of JANYEE010000038.1, forward strand.
CGCTAAGGACGACGGGGCGGAGGCGTCTGGCTGCTTGTTGCAGGCAGCCAGCATTAAAGCCAGGGCGGCCAGGCTCAACGCACGCGATGGGAGGTTTTTCATAGCAAGTGGATGGTTTAGTAGCTGTGGCAGTGTGCTCAGGAGGCAACGTAACGTTACCATTGGTCCATGCTTTTGGAGATTGTGATGAAAAATAGATTGCTGAGTTTTTTACTGCTGGCCTCGGCCAGCGCTTTCGCAGCCGACACTCCAACCATGGATGCGCCGGTTGCCAGCGATCACATTGGTGATGCCCGCAAGGCCATTCAGGCCAAGAATTGGGGAACTGCAGTCAGCGAGCTCAAAATAACCGTGCGCGAAGAACCACGCAACGCGGACGCCCACAACCTGCTGGCTTACAGCTACCGCAAACAAG
>JANYEE010000053.1 GCA_025363275.1 Burkholderiales bacterium
CTTTAAAGACACGGCAAAGCGGCGGCGGACTTCGGATAAATCCAGTTGCAGCCGGTGGGCATTGGCCACCATGACCAGGCAGGCTAGGCCGCATTCGCTGGATTCGGATTGCAATGCGAGTGTCATCAATGGTCAGCTATCACAAAGCCTAGTTACAAATACTCAATTGTCAAATCCGCCCACGTCACTCGGCGTTCGTATACAGAATCTATAGCGCTTCGCTAGGGTTAGAAAATTTGCAGAAGTCACTAGGCCTGACTAACTAGAAATGTGTATTCACTTGTCAACTAGTAAGTAGTTACTAGCCCACTGACTTCGCGACATATGAGTGATACCCATTAGGTCTAATTCTGATAGGAACTCTTCGGAATAAGCGATTGATATAGCTTCGGCTGACACAAGTAGGAGGCCGCCTGTGCCGGCGTTCTTCGTAAAGCTATATGCACTCACCAAAGTTTTTTCTGCAATTGTCCAAATTGTTTGAAGTACACCAATCGTCTTCGACTGCCGTTTCAGAATTGAGTAAGACCCTGGGTGGTCTTTTCGAAGTGCTTTCAGATAGCTCAGCGTGTAAATCATGAAGTCAGCGACCCCCCCGACATTTACATCAAGTCCTGTCACTTGGGGGCTCACGAGCCATGCGAGATTCTTGGATTTGGCAATGGCCAAATCAACTGATGCAGCTCCGGCATAAGCAACGAATTCATCCAAAAGAATCGAAAAGTCCGAGCCAGGATGCGATCCGTTACGCTCGATGTACTGTGGGTACCTAGATCCTACTTGTGGGCTCTTCAGTGAGGCTGGAATGGCATTTCCAATGATTGCATACGCTGGCGTATCACCAAATATATGTTCAGTCTTATATGTTTTGTCACGTAGTCTATAAGTAGCCAAACCTCGATTGCATCTAGTCAGTGCTGCGTCGACAGCGTGATTAGATTCATGTACGGCTACACCAATAGATTGAGCCGAGATCGAGCCGAGTGTCCGCACCCACCACATCACTACGCCGGGCACCTCCATAAAAAGCGGTAGTCCGTGGTCAGGGCTCGTAGTGGTCAAAAGCTCCCGTACGACCTCCACGTCGTCTCCTTCCACTTTTGCAGTTTCAGCAAGCGTCATGCGACCATCAATTTCTGTGCATGAAATCAATTTTGTGTTGGGATAAGGGCCTGGCCGTCCAACACGAATCGGCTGTGCTTCGTATAAAGCGGTACTCATACTGGCATCAACAGTTGAAGTTGGAGGATTATCGTTTGCAACCGCAAGTCCCGAAATCAGAGTAAGTGTCAATGTCAGAAGTAAGGATGGCAATTTGACTGCTCTAAAAGTTAGCATGTGAAGGACCATCATATTTGAGAGAAGCCAAACACCATAAATGAATGCCATTGATGTTTATTTGAACACCTGGAGATTGGCATTCATTCTCAAGTTATGTGTAAGGTGAGAAAGGGAGGCCTGACAATTAATCCTGCCAAAAAACTCCCACGCACACTACCGACCGCTTCGATTATTTTGTCGGAGTGGAGTTAGTATTGCAGACTTGCACTGTGATTCCTGCTCCAAGTCCCCCTATGCTGCCGGAAGGACCAGCTTGAAGACAGGCTCGCGACTGCCGACAATTCATTCATATTCAATTCACGCATTATTTTCCAGTATTTCGTAAAACAGACCGAGAAAGCGCTCGGCCATTACGCTTCCAACACCGCCCAGGGGCTCAACCGCCTTCGCGCTTGTCTCCCAGATCAGCATTCAGAACCTTCACTTGCTGTTTCGCCGCCAACACCGGCTCCAGCACCCACTCCCAAACCTTTCGTCGCTCTTGCAGCACGTCGGCTTCCAGCGTCAGGCCAGGTTTGAGGGCTATGTCTTCTCCATAGGCTTTGATACTTTGGTCCGCCAGTTGCACGTTCACGCGGTACATGGCTTCGTTGCTGCCTGCTTGGGCTATGAGTTGCTGCGCCAAGTTGGGGGGTAGTTCACTGGGGGCGAATGGCGTGGCGGACACGCTGGTGATCTTTCCGGCGTACAGGCCAAACTTTTGATACGGGTAGGCGGCGTAACGCAGGTAGACGGTTTGGCCGGGGCGCACAAAGCCTGCGGTGCGGCTAGGGGCGTAGAGGTGGGCTTGCAGGCTTGGCGCTTTGTTTGGCTCCACGCTATTTGGGGTGCCCAATGGCAACAAGGTCAGTAGGTTCTGCCCCGCCTGCACCGATTGCCCGGCTTGCAAGCCCAGCGCAGTCACCGTGCCTGCAAATGGCGCAGTAATGACCATGCTTTTGCGGGCGGTGTTCTCGGTGGCTTCCTGGTCCAGGCTGGCTTGGCTGCGGTCTAGCTGGTTGTTGTCGGCTTGCAGTTGAGCGGCTAGTGCATCGCGTTCGGCTTTGGCGGCTTGTAAGTCGCGCTGCAGGCTGGTTTTGCTGCGTTGGCTGCTTTGCAGGCGGGTGCTGGTGTCGATCAGTTCTTCTTGGCGGCTTTGCACTTGGGCGGCGGATACAAAGCCGTCTTTGGCGAGTTGTTGGTTGCGCTCTAGGGTGGTTTGGGCTAACTGCACCCTGCGTTGGAGCAAGTTGGCCTCTTCATCGGCTTGGCGCAGTTCGGCTTGCACGGTGCGGATGCGGTCGCTTAGCACTTGTTCGCGCTGGCGGCTTTGCAGCTCGCGCAAGGTTCGCTCGGTCTGCAGGCTTTGCGCACGCGTGGCTATTTGCTGGGCGATGCGTTCGCTGGTGTCATCGGCCACGCCGTTGCGCAGGGTACTGCGCTCGGCGCTCAGCACGAGCAATACATCGCCAGCTTGCACGGTTTGGCCCTCAGCCACCGGTAGCTGCACTACGGTGCCTGGCTGCGGGGTGGTGATGTTGAGGGTGCCCAGGGTGGGCACCAAGAGGCCTGAGAGGTGGGCTTTGCGGTTGACTTCGCCCCAAGTGGCGAAGGCGATGAGGGCTGCGGCGATAGCAATGGCGCTGCCGGTGACCACGGAGAAGGACAGTGGACGGTGTAGCCGCACACTACCCATCCACTGCGCGGTCTGTGCCGCAGCGACTTCTTCCCTGAATAATTTCATGTAGTAATTGGCCCGTGGCAGTGACAGATGCCGAGTTGAACTTTTGCCTAATGTATAACGAATGCCACCGAAGCAAGATCAGGGCCAACCCCTATGCGTTTGGATTCTCTGCTCGTGCGCAACCCCGATTCGGCAGCAGGTATGCGATTTAGCCGAAATTGGTGGATTCAAGCATTGCTATGGGCCACTGCATGGGCTTGAGTGTGGTGGCAGAGGATGCAAAAACTTCCCGGGAGTGTGCTCTGATGCAGTCATTGGGTTGCGACTGTGTACATGGCTGGTTTGTGGCCAAAGCCACGATCCCTTCGTGCTGAATACCGCGTGAGTGGCCGGGCCCCGGCTTTGGGACATCCACAACCTGCCGGGTCCCCCCGCACCTGCTAAAAGCGGGATTTCCAAGCCAACCGCAATTGGTTTAGTTCAGATCCAGCCCCCCGGCCGTCTGTAGCCAGGGCGCCCTCCCAGTTTTTCCATGATGAAGTGAAGCTGGCTGCACGAATGGTGGGCTCAATCTCCAAACGCCAAGTGAGTCCACTGGCCTGTTGGGCTGCCTGATCCCAACCCAGCCAGAATTGCGTAAGCCCTGACTTACTTTCAGCACGAACACTCGCTCCGCCGCCGTCACTCCAAATCCGCGGACTCCAGACAAGATCTGCTACCCATCGAGCGCCTATGCTACCTTGGCCACGCTCAAGCGTATTACGTCCCACAAGGAGTGGGGCGTAGTTCAAGGTCCCGTCTGACGCACGACCCAGAACCTGGGTATTGAGAGTGGCCGATTCCGTTGCCAAGCCCGACCAGTCGAGTCGCGACAAAAGATCCTCTGCGCGCAGTTGTAGTTTCCAGTTGTCTGTCGGCGTAGCTTTTAGAGCAAATGAGACGGATACAGCACGGCCGGCACTATCCGAGGGCTTTAAAAAGGGGGCAACCAAGTCGTCACGTGAACGTTGGCTTTGGAGCGCAAAGTCGTAATTCCCATTACCTTGGTAGCTGGCAAAACCGGATATTGCATCAGTGCGAAGTTGCCGGAGTGCCATCAATTGCAATTGAACTTGAGCTTGCCAGCGTTTCTGCGCGTCTACGGCCAGCCATGGCGTCCCAACCACGATTCCTGCCGCCTTCCAGCTTTGCCCATTGGCATGAATGCCGAAGTCGCGTGGTGTGGGCGGATCCGTTCCGTCGGCATTGAATGTGGCCAGGTCCACGGCATCACGACTGGCTTCCAGTGAAGCCTCGGTGCGCAGAAGCGTACCGATTTGCCATCCGGTGGCATGGGTGGCCAAAAGCGTAAAGCGTGAACTCTGAAACGCGCGCGCCACGGTCCCAAAATCTGCACGGTAACGCGGCCAGTCGTCGCGCTGCAGCGCAAAGACCGGGAGGCCTTGCCCCATACCGACCATTTCGGTAGACGCATTGATGATCCAAGGGGCCAGGGCGGGATCGGCTTGATGCACAGCCGATACCTGCGCCATGGCTGGATAGAG
>JANYEE010000108.1 GCA_025363275.1 Burkholderiales bacterium
GGCGCCAAGCTGGATACCGCCGATAAGCGCTTTACCACCCGCTTGGCACTGTTCCAGTCCACCAAAACCAACGAGCGCAATACCGACCCGGATTCGGCTGCCACCGCGTTTCTGTTGTCTGGCCAGCGCCACTCCTCGGGCCTGGAGATTGACTTGACGGGTCGCCTGACACCGGCGTGGGAAGTCTATGGCTCTTACATGTGGATGCCAGATGCCGCCATTGACGTGGCCAGCCCTACCGCAGGTGCGGGCGACCGGGCGGGCGAGCGCCCTGCCCTCACTCCCATCCACAGTGGCACGGTGTGGACCACCTACCAGCTCAACACCCAGTGGCGTGTGGGCGGCGGCATTAATTTCCGCAGCGAGCAGTCTGCCAATCGCAACCCCGGCTGGATGGCACCCGCCTTCACGACCCTGGACCTCATGGCTGAATACACCTACAGCGAGGAGATCTCCATCAAGGCCAATGTCAGCAACGTCAACAACGTGGTGTATGCCGACTCCCTGTACACCGGCCACTACATCCCCGGCAGGGGTCGCAATGCCCAAGTCACCTTGAACGTGAAGTTTTGATCTCGAACCTCGCCAGCCATTGCAAGTCCTAGCCATGCTCTTACATCTGCCCGACCTCCTGACCCCCGACGAAATCCGCGCAGCACAAGCCCTGTTGGCCACGGCGCCTTGGGGCGATGGCCGCAAGGGCACTGGCGAGCTGGCGCGGCAAGTAAAAAATAACGAGCAACTGGACCACGACTGCGAGGCAGCGCGCACCATTGGTGCGATGGTCTTAAGTGCGCTGGATCGCAGCCCGACTTTTTTTTCTGCAGCCTTACCCAAGAAGGTGTTCCCACCACGACTGAACCGCTACGCAGGCCAGAGCAACTACTATGGCAACCACATTGATGGCGCGGTGCGCTACAAGCCTGGCACTGCTGCAGGAGCCCCTGAGCGCGTGCGCACCGATGTGTCGTGTACTGTATTTTTGAGCAATCCTGAAGACTACGACGGTGGCGAACTCTGCGTTGCCGATACCTTTGGCGAGCAAGCCATCAAGCTGCCCGCGGGCCACATGGTGCTGTACCCCGGCACCAGCCTGCATCAGGTCAAGCCAGTCACCCGGGGCCAGCGCCTGGCCTGCTTTTTCTGGATAGAAAGCATGGTGCGTAGCGATGAGCAGCGCCGCCGGCTCTATGAACTCGACATGAACCTCCTGGGCCTGCGCCAGCAGCACGGTGATTCCGACCAAACCGTTGGGTTGACCGGTGTTTATCACAATCTTCTGCGCATGTGGGCGGACACCTGATGGACGTGACAAAGGCTTTACCCTCCGTGCCCAACGTACGCACCAGCGTCATTGTGGTCACCGCTTTGCTTCTCCATACAGGTGGCCTGTGGGCGCTGCAATCGGGCCTGCTACGCCGCGCAGTGACCGACCTGGTCGTTCCAGCCGAAGTGCTGATCGACATGAGCCCGACCGACGCCGAACCTGCACCGCCCAAGCCACAGCCACCAGTAGCGCCACCCACGCCCGCACCGCACACACCCGCGCTGCAGCCAGCGCCCGCCAAAGCACAGCAAGCCACGCCCACACCGTTGGCCGTGCCTGCCACGCCCACCGAGCCGGATAACTCGGCACTGAGCCCCGCGCCGGTCGCTGTGGCTACCAACACGAACAGCGCGAACTCAAGTGCTGTGGGCACCAACAGCACCACCCCGCCACCTGGCTCCGCCGCTGCAGCCAACCGCGCACCGGCCCTGGAGCTGCCCAGCAGCGATGCGCAATATCTGAACAACCCTACACCCGCCTACCCCGCGCTGAGTAAGCGCAAGGGTGAGCAAGGCAAGGTCGTCATTCGCACTTTCATTGGTATGGATGGCACGGCCCAACAGGCCCAAATCAAAACCTCCAGCGGCTACGACCGACTCGACCAGGCCGCTCTGGCCACCGCCCTGAAATGGCGCTATGTGCCCGGCAAGCGCGCGGGCGTGGCCGAGGCCATGTGGTTTGACGTGCCCTTCACCTGGCAACTGCGGTAATTACTTTTTTTACAACGGAAATCACTATGGAATCGCAACTCGGACTCATCACTTTGTGGACGCAGGGAGACTGGGTCACCCGCTCGGTGGCAGCGCTGCTACTGATCATGTCGTTGGCCTCGTGGATCGTCCTACTCAGCAAGGCGCTGGACATCGTCAAATACAAAGCCCTCGCCCAGCGTACCGAGGCGTTCTGGCACAGCAAAGATTTTGCTGGTGGCATTGAAGCCCTGGGCGAAGCCAAAGACAAGGCCCAAACCAACCCGTTCGTGCAACTAGCCCACGCCGGCCAGGAAGCCACCGCCCACCACCGCAACACCCAGGCCCAATTGCATGACACCCTGGATGTAAGCGATTGGATCAGCCGCACGCTGCGCAACTCCATTGACGACAGTACGGCACGCTTTCAAAGTGGCCTTGCCGTGCTGGCATCGGTCGGCTCTACGGCGCCGTTTGT
>JANYEE010000133.1 GCA_025363275.1 Burkholderiales bacterium
GTAGCGCTGCGACCAGCCGATGGCCCAGTTGTCGCGCATGTCTTTGCTGGTGCCGGTTTTTACGGCTGTCCAGGTGCGGGTGGCCAGCACGCTGTCGGTGCCAAAGGTGCGGGCGCGTGCTATTCGGTCGCTGATCACATCGCCGACGATGAAGGCGGCGCGCGGGTCCAGTGCAGCCGTGCTAGGCACCGGGCCCGCTTGGCGCGTCAGGCCAGTCAGGCGGGTGGGGCTGGTACGCCCGCCGTTGCCCAATGCGCGGTAGGCATTGGTCAGGTTGAGTAGCGATACCTCGGCGCTGCCCAGCGCCAGGCTGTAGCCATAAAAGTCGCCACTGTCTTTGAGCGGCAGCCCCAGGCGCACCAATTGCTTTTGAAACGCATCAGGCGACACCATCACCAGCGTGCGCACGGCGGGCACATTCAGCGAAGCGCCTAGTGCTGTGCGGGTTGACACCCAGCCCTTGAATTGGCGGTCGTAGTTCTGCGGGATGTAGAGGCCGCCGCTGGTCTGGATCTGTGCGCTGGAATCCTCCAACAAAGACGCTGCAGTGATGCGCCGCTCGGCAATGGCCTGCGCGTACAAAAACGGCTTGAGCGTGGAGCCCGGCTGGCGCAGTGCCAGCACGCCATCCACATCGGCCGCGCTGCTCAGTTCACCCGACGAGCCGACCCAGGCCAGCACCTCGCCGGTCGCGTTGTCCAGCACCACCAGCGCGCCGTCTTCTACATGGCGGCCACTGAGTTCACGCAGATGGGTTTGCAGGGTTTGCACGGCAAAGCGCTGCAGTGGGGCGCGCAGCGTGGTAGTCATGGTGGTGCGGATAGCGGTTGGGCGGCGAGCGCCCTTGGTGACCAGTTGCGCCACGTGCGGCGCAATGCCCTCGCTGGCGGCATAGTCGCGCCGCTGCAGTGCGCCCGCCACCAGCAGGTCCATGGCTTCGCAGTGCGTGGCCGCAGAGGTGCCAGGCTCTAGGCTCTGCAATACGCTGCACGCGCGCTGCGTCACCTGGGCCGGCTTGGCATTGGGCGCGCGCACCAGCGCCACGGCTATCGCGGCCTCGCGGTTGTCCAGGCCATGTGGGGCCTTGCCAAACAGGGTGCGGCTCAGCGCATCAATGCCCACCAGCTCGCCCCGGAAAGGCACCAGGTTCAGGTAGGCCTCCAAAATCTGGTCTTTGCGCCAGCCGCTCTCCAGCCACTGGGCCGATACCGTTTGCCCTAGTTTTTGCGAAAGGCTGCGTCCGCCACTGCCGCGCTTCAGGTCCTCGTCCAGCAGCCCGGCCAGTTGCATGGTGATGGTGGATGCACCGCGGGTTTTGCTGTTCCACAGGTTGGCCCAGGCCGCGCTTGATACCGCCCGCCAGTCCACGCCGCTGTGTTCGTAAAAGCGTTTGTCCTCGCTCAACACCAGCGCCGTGCGTAACGCAGGTGACACGTCGGTAAGCGCCACCCACGGGCCGCGGCGCACGCTCGCGTCCACGCGCAAGCGGTGCAGCTGTTCGCCTTCGCGGCTCAAGATTTGGACATCTGAGGGCTGGTAATCCGCCTTTATTTGGTTAAAAGAGCCTGAGGCCCAGGTGAAATCTGCCGCAGTAGCTATCAAAAGTGTAGCAATCAGGGGCAGCCAGGCTACACGCTGTGAACAAACTCCCGTGCTTTTGAACAAAAAATGCATATCTGATTTTGCGTGAAACCAGGTGCTTATCCGGCCCGCGCTGGGTCATCTTGGCTTTCACCGTGTGCAGGCGGATATCAGCCTTGCGCGCTACACTGAATTTTTGTCGTTCATTCCACACACCATGTCCTCTGCAGCCTCGTTGTTTACCCCCTTCACGCTGAAATCCCTCAAGCTCGCCAACCGCATCGTCATGGCCCCCATGACGCGCTCCTTCTCGCCCGGTGGTGTGCCCACGGCTGATGTGGCCGAGTACTACCGCAAACGGGCTGCCTCCGGCGTCGGCCTGATCGTGTCCGAAGGCACCGTCATCGAACGCCCTGCCGCCAGCAACGACCCCAACGTACCGCGCTTTTGGGGTGACGATGCGTTGGCCGGATGGCAAAACGTCATCAACACCGTGCACACCGCCGGTGGCGTGATGGCGCCCCAGCTCTGGCACGTGGGTGCTGTGCCCAACCGCCGTACCGATTGGGTGCCACCAATGCCGTGGGACTCCCCATCGGGCTTGTCCAAGCCGGGCAAAGAGTTTTGCAAGCCCATGTCGGACTCGGCCATTGCCGACACCATCGAAGCCTTTGCCAAAGCCGCCGGTGCGGCCAAGCGCCTGGGCTTTGACTGCATCGAACTGCATGGCGCCCATGGCTATTTGATCGACCAGTTTTTCTGGGCCGGCATGAACCAGCGTACCGACCGTTATGGCGGCAGCGATCTGGTGGAACGTGGCCGTTTTGCGGCGGATATTTTGCGCGCCGTGCGTGGCGAGGTGGGGCCTGACTACCCGGTGATCATCCGCCTGTCGCAATGGAAGCAGCAGGACTACACCGTGCAAATGGCCAAGACGCCCGACGAGATGGCCGCCTGGTTGCAGCCGCTGGCCGATGCAGGTGCCGATATCTTCCATTGCTCACAACGCCGTTTTTGGGAGCCCGAATTTGAAGGCTCCGATTTGAACTTTGCCGGCTGGGCCAAGAAACTCACCGGTGTACCCACCATCACCGTCGGCTCGGTGGGCTTGAGCGGTGAGTTCATCGCCGCCTTTGGTGGCGAGTCATCGCAACCCGCATCGCTGGACGAACTGATGCGCCGCTTTGACCGCGGTGACTTTGATTTGGTGGCCGTGGGCCGCGCTTTGATCAGCGACCCGGACTGGGCGGCTAAAGTGCGCGATGGCCGCAACAGCGAGTTATCGAACTTCTCGCCAGCGGCCTTGGCTTCGCTGGTTTAAGGGAGTTTTTTACTGCGTGCTATCGGTCACAGGGGCGATGGCGGCGCAGGTTAAAAGCTTGTCCTATTTACTAGAGCAATTTGGCTGGAATTATTGACAGCGGTGCTTGCATGTTGTCATAATCTCCAACATGAAGGCAATCTCGCTCATCCGCCGTCGTATTGTTCTTGCACCCGACGTATTTGCAGAGGTGGCTGTATGGCAAGTCCCCGAACCTGTGCCGCCCTCTGAGCATCCGTTCAAATATCGTCTTGCGTACGTAGTTGCTGGGGAGTGCGTGCTGAGGTATGACAATGAACGAGGCAAAGGTGACCATCGGCACTTTGGAGGTAAAGAATTCGACTATGTTTTCTCGAATCCAGAACGGTTGATGGCCGACTTTAACGCTGACATTACGAGGTGGAACCATGAACACAGTCATTCTTGAGGTTCGGTCCCTAGCGGACACGCTTGCGGACGCAGCCCGCGCCATGCAATCCGGCCGTGTCGAGCGTGAGGCCCGCATTGGCTTTGCCACCCCTGAGCTTCTGTGGAAAGTGCTTACGGCCAAGCGATGGGAGTTGCTCAAAGCCATGTGCGGGGCAGGTGCCATGTCTATCCGCGAGGCAGCCAGACGCGTTGGACGTGACGTGAAGGCCGTTCACGGGGACGTAGTAGCCCTGTTGGCGGCAGGCGTCCTCAGCCATGCGGAAGGGGGGGGAATTGTGTTTCCCTTCGAGGCCGTCAGAGTGGAGTTCATGCTGGAAGCTGCATAGTTGCATTTCAGCGCAGCGCCCCGGTGGCCAGCTTGACTCAAAGCAAATACAACGCAGCCAAGCCCAGCATGGCGGGCACAGTCTGGATGTACAAAATGCGGATCATCACCGTGACTGCGCCCCAAATACCCGCCACTGCTACGCAGGCCAAGCCATAGGTGGCAAAGGCTTTGGCAATGGCCGGGTCAGGCCACACCAAGGCCAACAACAGCGCTGCGGCCAAAAAGCCGTTGTAGCAGCCCTGGTTGGACATGGCTACTGCGTGCGATTCCACCTCCGCTTTCGGGATGCCAAACACCTTGGCGCCCCGTGTTTTGAACAGGATGGTCTCCAGCAAGAAGATATAGACGTGGACCAGGCAGACGAGGCCGATAAGTATTTGGGCGACAACAGACATGTTCGGGCATCCGGTGGAGTTTGGAGGCGTTGAGAATACCGCTAATACTTCTTCAACACGCGCCGAAAATCCCGCGCCGAGCCAAATCCACAGGCCTGCGCCAGGCGCTCTTGCGAGAGACTTGGATTGTGCGCCAGCATCTCTTGCGCCCTCGCAATGCGCAGTTGCTGCTGGTAGGCCACCACGCTGATGCCGGTGTGCAGCGCAAACAGGCGACTCAGGTGGCGGGCGCTCACACAGGCTACTTCGGCCAGTTCATCCAGTGTCCAACTACGCTCAGGCTCGCGCGCCACGGCGTCTTGTGCGCGGTGCACGGCCGGGTGCATGTGGTTGCGGTGCGCCAGCCAGGGCGACATTTGCGGGTCGTGTGCGCCGCGGCGCTGGTACATCACCAGGCGGCGCGCCAGGCGGGCGGCCAGCTCGGGGCCTGCCGTTTGCTCCACGATGTAGAGCGCCAGATCAATGCCGGTGGTGATGCCCGCGCTGGTCAGCACCCGGCCATCGTCTACAAAAACGCGGTCGGTCACCACTAGCGCGGTGGGTGCACAGGCTTGCAGGTCGGCAATCAACGTATGGTGGGTGGTGCAGTGCCGCCCGTCCAGGCAGCCGGCCTGCGCCAGCAGCAGCGCGCCCGAGCAGATGCTGGCCAGGCGTGTGTCGGCTTGCGGTGCAGTTTTGAGCCACTGCACCACGGTGCGGGCGGCCTCGGTGGCGTAGTCCTCTGCCTCGTTGCTGTTGCCCGCGATCAGCACCAGACTGCGCGGCGGCAGTTGCGCGGGCAAGGGCTCCAGGCCCGACAGACCCGTACCCAGCGAGGTGCTGATATGCGCCTGCGGCCCGCAGGTGTGCAGCGCAATGGGCGCACCCATGTCGCGCGCCATGCGCAGCGCCTCGGCCGGGCCCGCGTAGTCCAGCATCAGCACATTGGGCGTGAGCACCAGGTAGATGGAGAGATTTACATCGTCCATGTGGTTACTTGGCAGTCGATGTTTTGAAACGCGCAAACAGCGGCGCGCCAAACACATTCACCAGCAGCCCTGCCATCAGCAGCGCTCCGCCCGCAAAGTGAATGGGGCGCAGTGCTTCGCCAAACACCACCCAGCCCGTGGTGAGCCCCACGATGGGCACCAGCAGCGTGAACGGCGCCACACGGTTGGTGGGGTAGCGCGACATCAGATGTGTCCACAACCCGTAGCCCAAGAGCGTGGCGGCCCAAGCCAGGTAGGCGATGGCAGCGAAGGCGGTCAGATCGATGTGTTGCAGGGCTTGCAGCATCGCGTCTGGCCCCTCTAGCCAGGCCGAGAGACCCAGAAACGGCAGCGGTGGTACTAGGCTGGCCCAGACCACAAAGGCCAGTTGATTCATGGGCCCGTAGCGCCCCACGGCGCGGGTGACGATGTTGCCGCAGGCCCACATGGCTGCTGCGGCGATGGTGAGCATGAAGCCCAGCAGCGGCATGTGTACAACTTGTGCTGTGCCTTGTGCGATCCCCTGCGTCGATACCGCAGCACTGCCAATCAACACCAACCCCACGGCGGCGAGCAATAGTCCTGCCATCTGATTGGCCTGCCAGCGCTCCTTGAGCCACCAGGCGGCCAGCAGCAGCGTGAAGAAGGATTGCGACTGCAGCACCAGCGAGGCCAGACCCGAAGGCATGCCCACATGGATAGCGCTGAACAAAAATGCAAACTGCCCCACCGAAATGGTCAGGCCGTAGGCCAGATACAGGCGCATCGGCACCTTGGGGGGCTTGAGGAAGAGCAGCGCGGGAAACGCCGCAAGCATGAAGCGCAGCGCCCCCAGCAGCAGCGGCGGAATACCCACCACGCCGACCTTGATGACCGCAAAGTTCACACCCCAAACCAGAATGACCAGCAGGGCTAGCGCCAGGTCTTTGGGCCGCACGGGCGGGCTGTCGCTCATGCTGCAACGGCCTGTGGTGGTGTGGCGCAGCCCTGGGGCTTGAACACGCGCGTGGTGGACGGCGGGTTATTGGCCAGCTTGCCGGCCGGGCGAATCGCGCGCGGCGCAAAGCCACCGCCACAGTTGGGGCACACGCCCAGTAGGCGCGTATCTACACAGTCCGCGCAGAAGGTGCATTCAAACGAACAGATGCGGGCGTTGGTGGCTGCGGGTGGCAGATCCACATTGCAGCATTCGCAGTTGGGGCGCAGTTGCAGCATGGCAATTCCTTTCAGGCGGCCAGCTCGGCCAGGCAGGTGTCTACATCAACGATGCGCGCAAAGCGATCGGCCAACACTAGCTCGGTACGCGTGGTGATTTCTTCGGCGCTGAAGGTGCGGCCTGTGCGTTCATGCGTCATGGGGAAAGTCAGTGTGGCTCCGGACACAAAGTCCACGTCATAGCCCAGATCGGAACCGACGCGGGCGGTGGTCTCACAGCACTGCTCGGTGCGGATGCCGCTGATGATGAGCTTGGTCACGCCCTGGCGGCGCAGCCACAAGTCGAGGCCGGTGTCGGTAAAGGCGTTGTGCGTGTGTTTGTCAAAGCGCACGGCCGGGTCAGCGGGCAGCCAAGGCAGCGGTTTGATGAAACCGGATTCGGGCAAGAAAGGCCCAGCGCGCCCCACATGGTAGATGTGCACCACGGGCACATCGGCAGCGCGAGCACCCGCATCCAGCTTCAGCAGCGCTTGCTGAAACGGCGCATGGATACCCTGCGACCAGAATGGCATTTGGGCGAAGGACTCTTGCACGTCGATGATGATGAGGGCGGATTTTAGTTTGGTGGTGGAGGACATTTTAGGACGTTATTGAATTGGAATGCCTTCACTGTAGCCCATAAAAAACGTGCGGGAAAGGCGTATATGTGCCAATGTAAGGACAAAAAAAGCCAAATGTGTATATCGCTGCTATGCCCCCATCCTTAACGCTTCACCTTGGTGCTGATAGCAGCCACGTGAACCATCACCCCCTGGCCTTGGGCTACGCAAGCCTGGCGCGCCAATGGATGCGCCACACGCCTCCCACACCGCTGGACATTGAACACGCCATTGAGCAGACCGAAGACGTGGTGATGCCGCTGGCTGAGAAGCTTGCGCGCACCGAGCAGTTGCAGTTGCGCGGGGACGGCGCCGCGTTGATTCTGCAAGGTGTGGGCGCTGAGATCGG
>JANYEE010000167.1 GCA_025363275.1 Burkholderiales bacterium
CCGCTGCCATCGGGCTGCATGCGCAAAATATTGCCACTGGCCACGCCGGTGTAGAGCTTGCCATCGGGCCCGAAGACGATGTGCTCCGGCCCGATATCGCCATTCAGGTCGATGGTGTGCAAATTAGCCAGCTTGGTATTCGCGGCTAGCAGGCCGACATAGCCGGGCGCAGGCTGCAGTTTCACCACCACCGGTTGAATGGGAATAGGCCAGGCCAGCAGGTAGGCCACCAGGGCCAGGACAGCCAGGCCGAGCCCGAGAAAAATACGTTTTTGCATTGGGAGCTCCCGGGGTCGTGGTGGGTGGGCTGTAGAGGCGCGGTATCAGGCCAGCAGGGCCTGGGCAAATTCGCGGGCGTTGAAGGTTTCCAGCTCGTCCAGTTGCTCGCCCACGCCAATGAAATACACCGGAATGGGACGCTCGCGCGCAATGGCCGCCAGCACGCCGCCCTTGGCCGTGCCGTCCAGCTTGGTGACGATCAGGCCAGTCAGGCCCAAAGCATCGTCAAAGGCCTTGACCTGCATCACCGCGTTTTGCCCGGTGTTGCCGTCAATCACCAGCAGCACTTCGTGCGGCGCGGAGGCGTCGGCTTTCTGGATCACGCGTTTGATCTTTTTCAGCTCTTCCATCAAATGGAGTTGCGTCGGCAAGCGCCCGGCAGTGTCGATCAACACCACGTCTTTGCCACGCGCTTTACCCGCGCTCACCGCGTCAAAGCTGACCGCCGCAGGGTCCGCGCCATCCTGGCTGATGATCTCGACCGTATTGCGATCCGCCCACACGCCCAGTTGTTCGCGCGCCGCAGCGCGGAAGGTATCGGCCGCGGCCAACAACACGCTGGCGCCGCTGGTAGACAAGTGCTTGGTCAGCTTGCCAATCGACGTAGTTTTTCCCGCGCCATTCACCCCTGCCACCATGATGACGGTGGGCTGGTGCTGGCCGATGACGAGGGCCTTTTCTAGCGGTTTGAGCATTTCGGTCAGCTTGGCGACCAGCACGTTTTTAAGTGCCACCGGGTGGGTGATGCCGCTGTCTTTGACGGTGCGGCGTAACTCGGACACCAAAAAGTCGGTGGCAGCCACGCCCGCGTCGGCCATCAGCAAAGCGTCTTCCAGCTTTTCATACAGCGCCTCGTCAATTTGCGAACCACCAAAGGCCCCCGAAATGCTTGAGGCTGTTTTGCCCAAGCCGGCCCTGAGCTTGTCCAGCCACTTTTGGCGCTCAGGTGGCGTGGCCGAGGGAAGCGGGATCTCGATGGGGGTGACCAGCGCGGAGCCGATCATGGAGCCGCCCGTGGGGAACCGGGATGCGGCGGGTGGCGGCGCAGCAGTTACCGGCGTGCCTGGCGTGTCAAGCGGGGCAGGCGTGGGGGCAGCGGGTGCAGGGGGATTTTTTTTCTTGAAGAAGCTGAACATGAGCGGGCTGACCTTGAATGCTCCATTCTATGAAACCCAGGCCACGGGGGCAGCGGGGCGGCTTCGCATCCGTTAAGCTAGGCCGATGAAGCAAACCAAGCCTAGTGCCAAGCCCGCTAAAACACCCGTTCACCGCGGCATGCCCGGCCAGATTCGCCTGATTGGCGGTCACTGGAAGCGCATCCAATTGCAGGTGGCCGACAAGCCCGGCCTTCGCCCCACACCCGACCGCGTGCGCGAGACCTTGTTCAACTGGCTCGGCCAGGACCTAAGCGGCCTGCGCTGCATCGACGCCTTCGCCGGCACGGGCGCTTTGGGCTTTGAGGCCGCTTCGCGCGGCGCCAAAGAAGTGCTGCTGGTGGAGAAAGACGGCGCGCTGGTGATCCAGTTACAAAAGGTGCGGACCCAGTTGCTGAAACTGGAGCTACCCGAGCCGGTGAACCAGAACCTGCAGATCGTGCGCGGCGAAGGCGTGGCGGCGCTGCGTCAGTTGGCACCCGAGAGCCAGGACGTAATTTTTATCGACCCGCCGTTTGATGGCGGCCTGTTGGAGGCCGCGCTGGCTGCGGCTGCCAGTGCACTATCCCCGCGCGGGGCTATTTACCTGGAGGCGCCTAAGGCGTGGACCGATGCACTGTTGGAACCCATGAACCTGGTGGTGTTTCGTTACCTAAAAGCGGGTGCGGTGCATGCCCATGTGTTGCACAAAGCGGCACCCCCGGCACCTCCGGTACCTTCGCCAGCACCAGAGCCCACGCCCACGGTCTAGACCCAGGAGCTATCGCATGTCCACTTCCGTGATTGCCGTTTTCCCCGGTACGTTTGACCCCATCACGCTGGGCCACCAGGACCTGATTCGCCGCGGTGCCCAGCTGTTTGGCACGGTGGTGGTGGCCGTGGCGGCGGCGCACCACAAAAAAACGATGTTCAGCCTGGATGAGCGCCTGCAAACCGTGCGCGATGTGGTTAGGCCCTGGGGCAATGTGCGGGTGGAACCGTTCACAGGCCTGGTGCGTGACTTTGCGGTGGCGCAAGGTGCCCGCGCCATGCTGCGCGGGGTGCGCTCGGTCACCGATTTTGACTACGAGAGCCAGCTCGCCGGCATGAACCGCGCGCTGGCGCCCGATATCGATACCGTGTTCTTAACACCGGATTCCCGCTTTCAATTTATCTCCAGCACCCTGGTGCGGGAGATCGCCACCTTGAAGGGCGATGTGGCCCAGTTTGTCGATCCGCTGGTGCATGCGCGCTTGCTACAAAAGCTGCAGGAGCGTACAAGCGTATAAGTGAATTGCGCGTCAGTTTTACCCCAAGGAGAGCACCATGAAACTATTGATTCCTGTCGACGGTTCGGAGTTGTCCCTGGAGGAGGTGCGCTTTGCGGTTCGCGTGCTGCTGGCGGGCCTGCGCGGCGAGGTGGTGTTGGCCAATGTGCAGGAGCCGGCCACTCTTTACGAACTGATAGTCGCCCACGACCCGGACGTGATTGACCAGGTGAGTGCGGATGCGGGCTTGCACGCACTGCAAGGCGCCCGCGCGTTGCTGGATGCTGCCGAGGTGGACTATGAGTGCGAGGTGGCCAAGGGCGACCCGGCGCACACCATCATTGATATCTCCGAGCGCTTTGCCTGCGACCTGATCGTGATGGGCGCGCGCGGCACCAGTGCCCTGCGCCGCACGCTACTGGGCTCAGTTGCCAACGAGGTGCTACACGCCAGCGCCCTACCGGTGATGATCGTCAAGCCCGATGTCGCGTTCGGCGCTCCTGGCTAGCCAGTCGAGGCCATGCGGGCAGCGGGTCGCGCAATAACTCAAAAGCCCGGCAGACCTGCAGCACGCCCAGGTCATCAAAGCGCTTACCCGCCACCTGCAGGCCGATGGGCAGGCCATCGCTCGTCATGCCGCAGGGAATGCTGGCCGCAGGCTGCTCCGACATATTGAAGGGCACGGTGAAGGCTATGTGCTCCAGTGGGCGTAGCGGGTCATTGGTGGGGGAGGGCAGCTCTGCGTCAAAGGCTGGTATCGGGGCGGTGGGTGAGATCACGTAATCAAAGCCACTGCAGGCGGCCACCGTGGCCACCCTTGTCGCGTGGAACTGGCTGGTAGCCGCAAACGTGGCGGGGCCCGACATGTCTTTGGCGCTATCGGCCCAGGCACGGATGTAGGGCAGCACCAACTCCCGTTTTTCATCAGAGAGCGCAGCCAGATCCAGGTGCGAGCGCATGCGCCAGGCGTGGTCCATACCGTCGAGCATCTTGCGCGTTAAAAACGGCTCCATGAATTCCACGTTGGCCCCGGCAGATGCAAATATCGCCGCCGCGCGCATGACAGCATCTCTCACGTCAGGCACCACGGCCAGGCCACAACCTGCGTCCATCAGCAGGCCGATGCGCAGTCCGCGCAAGCGCATCACCGGCACGTCCCAGTCATCCCAGGCAAGGTCGCTGGGTGGCAGGCTCATGCTGTCACGTGCGTCACTCTGGCTGAGCACCTGCATCATCAAAGCAGAGTCTTCGACGGTGCGTGTCATCGGTCCGGCCGCGCGGCCGGTGTAGGGCGGGTCAATGGGCACCCGGCCTAGGCTGGGCTTGAGACTAAAGATGCCGCAAAAACTCGCTGGCAGGCGCAGCGAGCCACCGATGTCGGTACCCAGGTGCAAGGGGCCATAGCCCACTGCCGCCGCCGCGCCGCCACCGGCACTGCTGCCACCAGGGGTCTTGCTGGTGTTCCAGGGGTTGCGCGTGAGGGGATGGAAGGTGGATACGCCCGACGTCAGCATGCCGTAGTCGGGCATGGTGGTTTTACACACCATCACGGCACCGGCTTCACGCAGGCGCGCAGCAGGAGGCGCATCGGCGGTGGCCAGCGGCGCATCGGTGCCCAGACTACCCAGAGGCACCGGGTCGCCCACCGTAGCGATGTTTTCCTTGATGGTGACTGGCACACCATCGAGTGGGCCGCAGGGATTGCTAAGAAACCAGCGGGCCTCGGACGCACGGGCTTGTTGCAGGGCCAGCTCCGGGCGCAGCAGGTAGGTGGCGCACAAACTGGGTTCCCACGCGTCGATGTGCCGCAGTACGGAACGGGTGACTTCCACGGGCGAGACTTCTCCCGAACGGTAGACCTTGAGCAGAGCTGCGGCGCTCCAGGCGTGAAAGGGGAGGGAGGTGTCGAGCATGGGGATGGCGCAGAGATCGCGGTGGAGAAACGTATGGTTGCGAAGTTAACCCATTCCGTGCTGTGCGGAGATAATCAGGGGTATGTGTTACACCTTTTCTCGATCGCATCCTGAGGCTTTGGCATGGCACTGATCATCACCGATGAGTGCATCAATTGCGATGTCTGCGAGCCCGAGTGCCCCAATGAGGCGATCTACCTCGGCCCTGAGATTTACGAGATTGACCCGCACAAGTGCACCGAGTGCGTGGGCCATTTTGATGAGCCCCAATGCGTACAAGTCTGTCCGGTAGCCTGTATCCCGGTGAACCCTGCTTTTGTGGAAAACCAGGAGACGCTGTGGCAAAAATACCGGCGTCTGCAAATCAGTATCAAGCCTGTTGCGCCGTAGCCCACGCGGCAATCTGCGCCTTGGCCATGGGGCGTGCGTAGTAGTAGCCCTGGGCATGGCTGCAGCCCATGGCAGCCAAGCGCTCACCGGTGGCGGCGTCCTCAATACCCTCAGCAATAGTGCTCAGTCCCATGCTGCGGGCCAACTCCAATGCGGCACGGATGATGTGAACGCTGCGGTCGGACTGGTGAATTTGCTGCACAAAGGTGCGGTCAATCTTTAGGCAGGTGAAGGGAAGGGTTTGCAAATAGTCCAGGCCGGCATAGCCGGTACCAAAGTCATCCAGCGCCAGGCCGGTGCCCAAATTGCGCAGCTGTTGTACAGCGCTGGATACGGCCTCCATGTTCTGAATGATCACAGTCTCTGTGAGTTCAATTCGCAGTTCATTGGGGTCCATGCTGTATTGGGCTAAACGTTCCCGGATCGATTCGACGATTCCTAGCGACGCCAATTCTGGGGCCGACAGGTTGACGCTGACGTAGGGCTGGTGGTGGGCGTCATCGCGGCAGAAGGGTCGCAATTCAGCCCAGTCGGCTATCGCGCGGTGCAGCACCCATTGGCCAATTTTGTGGATCAGGCCGGTCTTCTCGGCCAGCGGAATAAATTCGGCAGGATTGATCAAGCCCAGCGTTGGATGGCGCCAGCGAATCAAAGCCTCGTAGCCCGTCATCACCAAGCCATTGAGCGCCAACAGGGGTTGGTAAAACAGCTCGAACTGGTTGGTCTCCACGGCGTTAGATAAGTCTTGCGCCAGTGACAGGGTGCGCACAGCTGCAAGATGCATGTCTTCAGTGCTGGCTTGCGGTGACTGGCCGGGTGTGAGCTGTGGGGCTGCGGATACAAGCCCGGCATGCAGATCGTGGCTGGTGCGAAACCTGGCCAGCAGCAAACCCAGCAAGTACTGAATGACCGGGTCTGAGCGG
>JANYEE010000209.1 GCA_025363275.1 Burkholderiales bacterium
TGAGCGCCAGCGCCTGGGTTTGCAGGCTGGAGGGTAGACGGTTATCCGGGTTGTAGCGCACCAGTTGGCGTACGGCACCCAGGGCTTCACCCATGCTGGTGCGGGCGTCGCCCTCGTCCTGAAACTCCAGCGTGTCCCAGGGGTTGCCGCCCCATTGTGGAAAGCCCAGCCACAGGCCCCCCACACCGTAGCCCACCGCATAGCCCAGGGCCGCCAGGCCCAGGCCACCCCACTGCGTCAGCCCTAGGGTGTGCAGCACCAGGGCCAGTGTGGCCAAGCCCAGCCCAGCCCAGTTGGCGGGCGATTGCAAAAAAATCAGAACGCGGTGCATGGTGTCAAGAGCGGTGTCGGTGGCAGTGGCGATAGCGCTCTATTGGTAAGCGCGGATATCTTTGAACACGCTGTAGAGCGAAGCCTTGCGTGCATCGAACAGGCGCCCGCCGGTAATAGCGACCAAGTCTTTGAGTGCTTGCTCATTGGCTTCGCCAAACAGCACCATGAACACCGGAATGGCGCGCACGTCTTCGGGCAACTGTGCATAGGCGGCCTTGAACTCTTCAAGCGATCGGCCTTTGTTGGCTTCGCCATCGGTGAATGCTACGACTGAGTACTGGTAACCGGGTTCACGTTGGCGCTCAAGGTTCATGTTGGTCAGCGCTACCAGCACGGCGTCGTACAGCGCTGTACCGCCAGACATGCGCAGGCCCTCGGCGTAGTCGCGCACCTGGCCCAGCACTTTTTGTTTGGCTGCGGTGTCGTCGCCAGGTCCGCTACTTGTGCCCATGCCCTTGCTGCCGGTGAGGACGGTGGCTGGCATTTCAAAAAACGCAGGCGCTTGCACCCGCTCCGAAAAAGGTAGCAGCCACACCTTTTCGCGGCTGGTCAGTCGCGCAATGCGACCAGTCAGCGAGGCGTCGTCCCCGGCGATGTACTGCAGGGCTTCTACCAGTTGCTGGCGGCGGCCGTTCTGGTTCATGCTGCCGCTCACGTCCAGCACAAAGGTCGATGCAATCGGCGTGCGGAACTCATTGAGGTAGGCGTTGATCAGGCCATCGGCCAGCGCGCGGTCGGTCGAGAAGGGCAGCTCCACCATCATGCTGCCCGTGGGGAACAGCGCGGCCTGGGCACTGGCCACCTGGCTGTTCACCGGGCGGCGCAGCGTAGTGCGGGCCAGCCAGGTTTGGGCGGCATCGCCTTTCAGGTAGTCCACCACTTTGAGGTACTGGGCGCGCTTGGCATCGTTCAGCAGCATCAGCGGGTAATCAGCCGTGGCCACGCCTTCTTGCGGGTAGATCAAGGTGAGTTTTTCCTTGAGCTTGCCGGACTGGTTGAGCGACAACAACCAGCTCTCGTAATTGATGAAGGCGTTGACGCGGGTGTTCTGTTGCTCGATGAATTTCTCGGTCAGGTAGGTGCTGTTATCGCCCACCAGTTTGTAGCCTTTGATGAAACCGGCAATGGCTTTGCGGTCTACATCGGCGGCGGTCAACGCCTCAGACTTTTGCGCCGCAGAGGCCACTACGCCCATCAGCGACATGAAGCCCTGGTTGGAGGTGGCCGGGTTGCTCAGCGCGTATTTGAGCTGGCCGGTTTGGGCGGCCTTGGCTATCGTCGTCCAGGTGACTTTGGCCGCGACTTCGGGCCGGTCCCAGCCCAGCACGGCAGCCTGGCTTGCGCTCACGCCCACCACAATGGGCGAGAGCATGATTTTTTCTTGCAGCTTCACGCGTGCCTGGCCTTGCGGATCGGACAGCAAATACTTGGCATTGGCAAACCAGGCGGCATCGGTCTTGGCGCTGCCGTTTTGCACAGCCTCGGTGCTTTCCATGGTGCCGCCAAAGCTGAACTTCAGGCGCACACCGGTGGCCTTCTCCACCATCTGTTCCAGCGGCAGCGCATCCTTCAAATCGGTGGTGGCCAGCACGGTCAGCGTTTCCACCTCGGCATCGGGTTTGGTGGCGCTGCCTGCATCGGCAGGGCGGTCTTTGCAGGCGGCCAAAGTGAGCACCAACGTCACGGCCAGAGCAGGGGCTACCCAGCGCAGCGGGTTAAGCGTGGTGAAGGTTTTGTTCATGGGGGTGGGTCCTGTGCGGTTCATTGGGCCATGCCTTGGGTGATGGATTCAATCATCTGGCCCATGAGCTCAAAACTGGGGGGGTCTATCACCTGGGTGATGTGCTCGTCCACCGTCAGGCCTACACCCTTGGCGGCCTGGGCAAAGTAGGCGCTGTCGGCAATGCGGAATCCAAACTCCACCGCCAGGCGCTGCAGCTCGGTGTCGGTGGCCAGCAGTTCGCCCAGCTTTTTGCTGCGCTCGGTAGTGGCTACAAACACCACTTTGTTGAACAGCGTGGGCTGCGGGTACAGCAGCACCATGCCATCGGCTAGGCCCTTCTTGGTCAGCGCATAGCTCACCATCTGGTTTTCATAGATGAAGGCCATCGGCGTCTTGCCGATGCCAATCGAGGCGTAATCGTCAAAGTTGCCGTTGACGTAGTTCTCCTGGTAGCCCTGGCGCTTGAACAGGCCCAGCACGGTGCTGGCGGCCTTTTGCGCGGCGGCCCGGTCGGTCACCATCTCGTTGCCATTCACGGCGTAGGCCGTTAGCGCCAGGTACATGGCGGCGGAGTTGCTTTTGCGCACATCGGTGGTAGACACCAGCACGCTCTTGTTCACGTCGTAAGCCTGGGCGTCCTTGAAATCTTTCCAGCGTTTTTTGTCCAGCATGGCTTGGGTCAGCTGGGTGATGTCCACGGTCCAGCCGCCGTCTTTGCCCTGCGCGGCCATTCCATTGGCGGCCAGAATTTTGGCAATCGGGCTCCACGAGGCAATCACCATGGGGGTGTAGATGGGCGACACCATAGTGGCAGGCACACCGGCTTTTTTGGCGGCGTCCACGATCTGGTTGCCCGCTACCACGCCCGATGCGTACAAGAACTCAGGCGTTTCGCCTTTGACCACGCGCGCCGCCATGTCGCGCGAGCCAATGCGCGTGGTCTTGAGCCTAAAGCCCAGCTCGGCCAAGCGCTTTTGCACCCGCAGGTCCTGAAAGTAGGGCTCCACGTCCAGCGCAATCACGCCGCTGAGTTCTTCCACCGGCACGGCGCCGGTGAGCTTGCCCGCCAGCGAGGTCAGGCCGCCCGAGCCGGCCGTGCCGTTTTCCAGCCGCGCGGTTTTGAAAATCGAGAAATAGGCCGCGCCGCCAAAGGCTGCGAGCAACACCAGGGTGACCAGCGCTTTGCTTGCTTTGTTCATGCGCGGAGTATCGCGCAAATTCAGCCCGCCAAGCCAGAGCAGAAACCCCGTGCTTTATGGGGCTGTGGCCCACGTATTTATTGCCTGGATAGCTATCAAAATAATAGCAATTTGGAGGAAAACCGCGTCGCGCAAGCTTTAGCCGGCAACAAACACGCGCGCCTTGCGCGGTGTCACCACGACGGTCTCGCCTTCCTTGAGTCCCAGCTCTTGGTACTGCTGGGCGCCCAGGTGGGCTTCGATGATGTCGCCACTGCCGGCGGCAGACGCATCCAGCGGAAGCAGTTCTAAGCGGGCAATCGGTCCGACCACGATCGCACGCACCAGCTTCGCGGTAATGCCGCGGGCATCGCGGTAGCCGTCTACGTGGTTTTCTTCGCCGGCCTTGTAGCGGCGCACTTCCAGGTCGTGCGGGCGCACATAGGCAAAGGCTTTGGAATCCTGCACGCCGCTGTGCTCCGGGCTGGCCAGGCGCACGGTGCGCTGGCCTTCGCCGATCAGCATTTCGCCTTCGTGGGCGCGGCCATTGAACAGATTCACATCGCCCAGAAAGCCGTACACAAAGGGGCTGGCCGGGTGGTCCCACACATCTTGCGGTGAGCCGACTTGCTCCACCACGCCCGAGTTCATCAGCACCACACGGTCGGCCACTTCCAGCGCTTCTTCTTGGTCGTGCGTGACAAAGATGCTGGTCACATGCAGGTCGTCGTGCAGGCGGCGCAGCCAGCGGCGCAGCTCTTTGCGCACCTTGGCGTCCAGCGCGCCAAACGGTTCGTCTAGCAACAGCACCTTGGGCTCGACCGCCAAGGCGCGCGCGAGCGCAATGCGCTGGCGCTGCCCGCCGGAGAGTTGTGCGGGGTAGCGGTCCGATAACCAATCGAGTTGCACCAGGCTCAAAAGCTCATGCACCTTTTGTTTGATGATGGTCTCACTCGGGCGCGTGGCGCGCGGCTTCATGCGCAGGCCAAAGGCCACGTTGTCAAACACCGTCATGTGGCGAAACAGCGCGTAATGCTGGAACACAAATCCCACGTTGCGCTCGCGCACATGCACGTCGGTCGTGTCTTCGCCGCTGAACAGGATGTTGCCTTGGTCGGCGGTTTCTAGCCCGGCAATGATGCGCAAGAGGGTGGTCTTGCCGCAGCCCGAGGGCCCCAGCAGCGCGACCAGTTCGCCGGACTCAATGTCCAGGCTCACATCTTTGAGGGCCTTGAAAGTGCCAAAGTCTTTGCTGACGTTGCGGATGGCGATGCTCATGATTTTTCTCTTCTCAAACTAGGCAGCGCATACCCATGCGCGATTTCAGAAACACCGTGGGACCGGCTCTGCCGGACCACTGGTGTTGCCCCCTGCAAGGGGGAAAGCGGCCACACGCAGTGGGCAAGCCGGGGGGTGTTCATAGCTCAAGCGGCCGCTCCGGCGGCAGCGCAGCAGCGGCACGCATGTCGCGCTCAAACTGCCATTCGACAAAGGATTTGATAACTAAAGTGACCAATGCCAGCAGGGCCAACAGTGTGGCGATTGCAAACGCGGCCACGGACTGATACTCGTTGTACAAAATCTCGACGTGCAGCGGCATGGTGTTAGTCTGCCCACGGATGTGGCCCGACACCACCGACACCGCGCCAAACTCCCCCATGGCACGCGCGTTACACAGAATGACGCCATAGATCAGGCCCCACTTGATGTTGGGCAGCGTCACATGCCAGAAGGTCTGCCAGCCGGTCGCGCCCAGCACCATAGCGGCCTGTTCCTCTTC
>JANYEE010000217.1 GCA_025363275.1 Burkholderiales bacterium
TGCACGCCGTTCAGCGCGACGGGGCGGCCTTCTTCAAAGGTGACGCTCACTTCTTCGGCCTTGACGACGCAGTCGTCTTTCCAGAACGGCACGCCCATGATGGGGTTGACTA
Organism: Burkholderiales bacterium; assembly: GCA_025363275.1. Taxonomy (GTDB): domain Bacteria; phylum Pseudomonadota; class Gammaproteobacteria; order Burkholderiales; family Burkholderiaceae_C; genus Allorhodoferax. The sequence goes on from JANYEE010000217.1 coordinate 113, forward strand.
TTCGGATGCCGGAGTTCAAAAACTCCAGGTCCTTGGCTTCGTGCGTGGCGCCCAGCATATTGCTGTCGGTGCTGTAGGCCTTCTCGGCGCTCATCTTGTAGCCAAAGCCGTTGGCCGTCATGAAGGCGCTCATTTCGCTGCGGCCACCCAGTTCGTCGATGAACTGCTGGTCCAGCCAGGGCTTGTAGATCTTTAGCGCGGGGTTAGTCAGCAGGCCGTAGCGGTAGAAGCGCTCAATGTCATTGCCTTTGAACGTGGAGCCATCGCCCCAGATGTTCACGTCGTCCTGCTTCATCGCCGATACCAGCATGGTGCCGGTTACGGCCCGGCCCAGCGGCGTAGTGTTGAAGTAGGTCTGGCTGGCGGTGGTAATGTGGAAAGCGCCGGCTTGCAGCGCGGCCAGGCCTTCGGCAGCGAGCTGCGGGCGGCAGTCCACCAACCTGGCCTTGATGGCGCCGTATTCCATCGCCTTGCGCGGGATCTCGTCGTAGTCGGCCTCGTCGGGCTGGCCCAGGTTGGCGGTGTAGGCGTAGGGCAGGGCGCCCTTTTGCTTCATCCACAGTAGCGCGGCGCTCGTGTCCAGCCCGCCCGAGAACGCGATACCGACCTTTTGGTTGGCGGGGATGTTTTGCAGAATGGTGTTGGACATGGATTTGAGCAGTTTTTTTATGAAATAGGCCTGAGGCCCAGGTAAATAATACCTTAGCAGCTATCAAAAGCGTAGCGCCTGGGCAGGGCTTGGGGCTGCGCCGTTAATCAACCAAAGTGGCAGATGTAGTGGTAAGCCTCAAAACCTTCAGTCACGCGGATCTCGAATTTGGCATTGCCGGGTACGCTGAACTGTTGGCCCGCGCCGGATGTGACCCAGGTGTCGGTGCCGTCGAGTTTGTAGTCGCAGCTACCGGCCACGCACTCCATGATTTCGGGCGCGCCGGTGTTGAAGGTCAGCGTGGCGGACAGGATCACGCCCACCGACTTCTTGGTGCCATCGGCCAGGGTAATACCGTGGCTCACGCATTTGCCGCCAAAGTAGACATTGGCAGCGGTGGTGACGGTGACGTTGGGGAACTGGGCGGTGATGGTCATGGCGGGAAGAGAGTAAGTCGTAGGGAGGGTGAGAGGGCGCAGACAGTGCAGCCCCTAATTTTAGGCGACGCCCAAAAGCAAGCTCCTACGCCACGCTGCTCGCAAAGGCCTCAGGCTTGAAACCCACCGTTACCTTGCCATCCGCCCACTCCACCACCGGCCGCTTGATGACGCTGGGCTGCAACAGCGCCACCGCGCGGGCGCTGGCCGCATCCGTCACGCCCGCCTTGGTCGCATCGTCCAGCAGGCGCCAGCTCGTGCCCTTGCGGTTGATCAGCGTTTCCCAGCCCACGGCTTTGAGCCAGTGGTCGATCTGGGGCTGGGGCACGCCCTGCTTTTTGAAGTCGTGAAAAATAGTGTCATGCCCGTGGTCGGTGAGCCAGGTGCGGGCTTTTTTGACAGTGTCGCAGTTGGGGATGCCGTAAAGGGTAATCATGGCCAAATTGTATGCAAAAATGGCCTAGAGCCCAGGTAAAACCTGCCCGCCTAGCTATCAATTTCATAGTGAACTACGAACCCAACGTAACGACCATGACCTCACCCACTTCGCTGCTGTATCCGCCCCTGGAGCCCTTCAAAACCGGCGTGCTCGATACCGGGGACGGCCACCAGATTTACTGGGAGCTGTGCGGTAACCCCCACGGTAAGCCCGCGGTGTTTTTGCACGGGGGGCCAGGCGCGGGCTGCTCGCCCGATCACCGCCGCCTGTTTGACCCCGCGCGCTACTGCGTGCTGCTGTTTGACCAGCGAGGCTGCGGCCGATCCAGGCCGCATGCCAATTTGGAGAACAACACGACGTGGCACTTGGTGGCCGATATCGAGCGGCTACGCGCCATGGTGGGCACGCCGCAGTGGCTGGTGTTTGGCGGCTCCTGGGGCAGCGCGCTGGCGCTGGCCTATGCCGAAACCCACCCGGAGCGGGTGTCTGCGCTGGTGGTGCGCGGCATCTTCACAGTGCGCCAGGCCGAGCTGACGTGGTACTACCAGGAGGGCGCGTCCAAACTGTTCCCTGATTTGTGGGAGGCCTATCTTGCGCCTATCCCCGTTGCTGAGCGCGGCGACCTGATGGCCGCCTATCGCAAGCGCTTGGTAGGCGCCGACGTGGCCGCCCGGCTAGAGGCCGCCCGCGCCTGGAGCCTGTGGGAGGGCCAAACCATCACGCTGCTGCCCGACCCGGCTGCCGTTGCCAAATATGGCGATGGGGAATACGCACTGGCCTTTGCCCGCATTGAGAACCACTACTTTGTGCACCAGGGTTGGCTCGAAGAGGGCCAACTGATTCGCGATGCGCACAAGCTGGCGAAGATTCCCGGTGTCATCGTGCAGGGCCGCTACGACATGGCCTGCCCCGCGCAAACCGCCTGGGACCTGCACCGCGCTTGGCCGCAAGCCGATTTCCACATGGTGGAGGGTGCGGGGCACGCCTACAACGAGCCAGGTATCTTGGCGCAACTGATGGCGGCGACCCATCGCTTTGCTGGCTAGCCTGACTGGGAGCGCTCACCAAAGCGCGCCAGATTGCGAGCGCGCGCTTTGTTTTCAGCATCGCCACCATTGATGTGTTGTGGTTCTCCGTGGCCAAGCAACAAGCTCTGGACTGTCGGGCAAACGCTGCAATACACTTCACCCGGTCATTGATGCGTTTTTCAATGAAAATCCGCTGTAGCCCAGGTATTTAATGACTTAGTAGCTATGAAAATAATAGCGTTATCTGCCCAACTTGGGTGGAACTGTGCGTGTGAAAACGACCTTGTATTCGCTCTGTCATTGCTCAAGCAGGGAAAAGTGAAGGGCGTGCGCTTTGATACTTTGGAAAAAATAGGTGCCTACTTGTAATGCCGATCCGGCGAGCTTTTGGTGTTTGAACCGGCCGCGGTGCACCACTGATCCGCCGTGCCAGACCTTTGATCACGTTGGCGGAGGATCTTCGCTGAAGTGCCGATAAGCTGGTAACAACCACCACCCCCAGGAGTCCAACCATGACCCAGCACCGCTTGCCACGCTCTATTCGGCCCTTGGCTGCGGCGGTTTGCGTCGTGGCCCTGGCGAGTTTGTCCGCATGCGGCGGCGGTGGAGGTGGGGGGTGTGAAACCTGTAACGACAAAACTGGCGCCCCGGTCTACGCCGCTGTGGCTGGCACGGTGCTGGACAAGCAAGGCCAACCCGTCGCCGGCGTGGCGGTGAGTGTGTTTCACCACAACACCAACACCACCGTCACCACGACCACAGACGCTGCGGGCAAATACAGCGTGGCGGGGCTGGATACCTTGCGCAACGCAGACTACGAAATCTTCGTCACCAAAGCCGGTTTCGGCTTCTATCCATCTATCGTTGATGCCGCCGGGTCGGTGGCCAAGTTCGACTTCAATGGTTTGTACCGCACCTTGATCCGGTTTCTGACGATGCCCGCCCGCGATGTCAGCGGTGCCAACTTCACCGCTTTGCGGTCTGGCGACAAGATGGCCAGCTTGCCGCGCACGGGCCAAACCACCAGCTACGCCAGCGCAGACGATTTTGCTACCCGCCAGGGCGTAGCCTGGCCCACCACCCGATTCACCGATAACCAAAACGGCACGGTGACCGACCACCTGACCGGATTGGTGTGGCTCAAAAATGCAGGCTGCATCGCCCCTGGCAACTGGGCCACCAGTTTGGCGGCTGCCAACCAGCTCGCCCAGGGCGCTTGTGGCCTGACAGATGGCAGTGCGGTGGGCCAGTGGCGCATGCCCAACGTCAACGAGCTGGAAAGCCTGGTGGATGTGGCGCACAGCAACCCGGCCTTGGCCACCGGGCATCCGTTTACCAATATCAATCTGACCAGCGCCTACTGGTCGTCCACCACCTACATGGCGCTCACCAGCAATGCCATGGCCATCCGCTTCAGCGACGGCCGCTGGATCAATGGCATTGACAGCAACGATGGCACGTTTAACAACGCCAAAACCAGCTCCAATAACGCAGTGTGGGCGGTGAAATCGGGCGGTGCTGGTGCGGTGCAAGTGCTGGCCACGGGCGTATTCGCAGTGCCCACCGGCGGTGGTGGGGCGGGGCAATCGTTTGGTCCGGCCGATGACGCCATTTTGCAATTGGGCGCACCGCTGACCTCGCCCCGCTTCATTGACAAAGGTGACGGCACCTTGGCCGACACAGTCACCGGGCTCACCTGGCTTAAAAATGCGAATTGCATCCAGCAGCCCTGGGCCGCGGCGTTGGCGCGTATCAACCAACTGGCCAGCGGCGCCTGCGGGCTGAGCGATGGCTCCAGCGCCGGCCAGTGGCGCATGCCCAATCGGACTGAAATGTTAAGTATCTCGGACCGTGCGCCTACATTTCCGCAAGCCGAATATTTCACGGGTCAGGCCCAGGGCAGTAGTGGCCCGGTGACGGGTCCGGTAGTGTTCGACCGCTTTGTTTCCTCCGTTTATTACTGGACCTCCACGACCGACGCCGCCGACCCGACCCAGGCCTGGAGTATTTGGAGTTGCGATTTCGGCGTCTACAACATCGCCAAGACAGAGATCAAATACGCACTGGCAGTGCGCTAAAGCCACGCTCAACCGGGAATTTTGATAGAAACCGGCCCTGGCCCACGTATTTACTGCCTGAGTAGCTATATTTTTTGTAGCGTATGGGCATATGTTTAATTCAGCTTACGGTGCTGCTGGCGAGAAAAACCCGAATTCCGTGAAGTAAATGACACCGCCGGGCCAAGGTCCGTTGAGTCCCGCCGATGCCGCGCTATATAGTGCGCCCACATGGCGTCAGCCCCCGCCATCGTGCTGGGGCTCCTTCGGTCATGCGCTGGGTGCGTGGTCGGCCGTCCCTCTACCTTTTAGGAAACCTTATGAACCTCGTCGAACGTGTTCAAGCCATATTGCTCAAACCTAAAGAGACCTGGCCCGCCATTGCCCAAGAGGGTGGAGACGTTGCCAGCCTCTACAAGAACTATCTGGTCATCCTGGCCGCTATTCCTGCAGTGGCCACCTTCATCGGCCTGAGCGTGGTGGGTGCTGGCATGTTTGGAGTGAGTTTCCGGGTGCCCATCGTGGCGGGCCTGGTGAATATGGTGGTGGGCTACGTGCTGTCTTTGGTAATGGTGTACGTCCTGTCCCTGATTGCCAATGCGCTGGCCCCGACGTTTGCGGGTGAAAAGAACGCGCTGAACGCCTTCAAGCTGATTGCCTACGCATCGACGGCTGGCATGGTCGGTGGCATTTTTAGTCTCATGCCCGGGCTATCGATGCTGGGATTGCTGGCCTCGCTGTACTCCATCTATTTGATTTACACCGGTATCCCGCCGCTGATGAAATCGCCCGAAGACAAAGCCATTGGCTACACCGTAGTGATTATTGTGTGCGGCATCGTCGCCGGTCTGGTCATGGGCTTGGCCAGCGGCATGTTGACCCGCCATGGCGGCGGCATGATGCTGGGTGGAATGGGGACATCCTCGGACCAGGTCAGCTTCAAGGTGCCCGGTTCCGATGTCACGCTGGACACCTCCAAAATTGAAGAAGCTACGCGCAAAATGCAAGAGGCCCAGAACAAGGGCGACCAAGCCGCCGCGGGCAAAGCCATGGGCGACTTGATGGGCGCGGCATTGGGCGGCCAGGGCGGCAAGCCGATTTCGCCTGATGTATTGAAGGCCTTTGTGCCCGAGAAGTTGGCCGGGCTGGCCCGCACTTCGATTGAGGCGCGATCCGATGCCGCCATGGGCATGACTTTTTCGAGTGTGGCCGCCAGCTACACCAAAGACGCCCAGACTTTAGAGCTCAAGGTGCAAGACCTGGGTGCCGTGCCCGCCTTGGCCATGGCCATGGGTGCTTGGGCGAACAGCACCGTGGAACGCGAAACGGCTACCGATGTGGAGCGCGTCTTCAAGAAGGACGGCGTTACGGTGAAAGAGGAATATTCCAAAGACGGCAGCCGTGCCGAAGCGGCCCTCATGTTGAGCAATAGCGTGATGTTGGAAGTCAAGGGCCAAGGTGCTGGCATTGAGGCCGTGCGTGCCGCTTTGGCTTCTTTGGACGTGAAAGGCCTGGCCGCGCTGGCCCGGCCCAAATAAGGGCGATACGCGTCTTGCGGCGGTGGGCGACAATCACGCCCACCATGCAAAGCACCGATTCTTCTAGCCCCGTTTCCCCCCCGGTTTCCACCTTTTCTACGCTCGCCGACTGGCTGGCCCACTGCGAACGCCTGCACCCGGTCACTATTGATATGGGCCTGGAGCGCGTGCGCACCGTGGCGCAGCGCATGGC
>JANYEE010000218.1 GCA_025363275.1 Burkholderiales bacterium
GAGGTCAAAGCCCTGTTGGATGACCCCAAGAGCGCCATCCTGGAAATCGACCGCAAGGTCATAGCCAAGCAACGCACCCTGAGCAGCGCGGAAACCGCCAACTTTGGCGTCCCGCTGGGCGGCAGCCTGATCCCCTGGATCGACAAAGACCTCGGCAACGGGATATCCAAGGAAGAGTGGAAGGGCATGGCCGAGACCAACAAGATCCTGGGCATGGGCGAAGGCTTTGGTTCCAGCGCCATTCCCGTGGATGGCTTCTGCGTGCGCGTGGGCGCTATGCGCTGCCACAGTCAGGCGCTGACCTTCAAGCTCAAGAAAGACGTCCCTATAGCCGACATCGAGGCCATGATCGCAGCTGATAACAAGTGGGTCGAGGTCGTACCCAACACCCGCGAAGCTACCATCCGTGACCTGACTCCCGTGGCCGTCACTGGCACCATGCGCATTCCTGTCGGGCGTATTCGCAAGCTGGCGATGGGGCCTGAATACGTCGGCGCCTTCACGATTGGTGACCAATTGCTTTGGGGCGCGGCTGAGCCACTTCGCCGAATGTTACGGATTTTGATCGCCCATTAATTACTTCTGGGACCACAGAACTGCCAGTGAACCCGTTGGTGGCAGCGTTGCCTATGGACAACGTTTTGTCACCTCGATCAACCACCAGTTCGCCATGCCTCACACTTAAAAGCTTTCTTAGCTTGTCAGTCTAAGACATTGATGTTATGGTACTTTTTACGTTTTAAGAGCCGGATATTTCGGCTCTAAAATGCAAGCTAATTGCCGCTCGCGTGAGCTGCACCGGAGGCATATAAATTGATTGCAAAGTCACATCACTGGCAAAAAACCGCGATTGCGGCAGCCGCTACGGCTCTATTGACCCTGACCGCTACAGGGGCCATGGCGCTGTCGCTTGGACGTATTACGGTCCAATCAGCGCTTGGGGAACCTCTGCGCGCTGAAATCGAAGTGCCAGACATCAACGCCGAAGAGGCTGCGTCACTGCGTACCGCCGTAGCGTTGCCCGACGCCTTTACGGCTGCGGGTTTGGAATACAACGCCGCCCTGTCCAGCTTGCAAGCGACGTTGCAACGCCGGTCTGATGGCCGCGCTTATATTCGACTTGCCAGTGATCGGCCTATCAATGATCCATTTGTGGACATGATTTTGGAAGCCAGTTGGTCGTCAGGTCGCATCGTGCGTGACTACACCATGTTGTTCGACCCACCCAGCTTGCGCAAGCCCGCTGCCGTGGCTCCCACACTACCCCAGGTCGTAGCGCCTACCGTCAGTCGGCCCGTTGCCCCCGCTCCTTCGGTGCAGGCCAGCCCCGAGGTCAACCGCACGCCAAGCCCCACCTCCAATACACAGGCGCCAGCGCCCAAACCCGTACGTGCACCTGCGCCTGCATCGACCAACCAAGGAGACAAAAGAGTCGTGGTTCAGCCTGGAGATACCGCCACCAAAATCGCCGCAAACGCGCGTGAAAGTAGCGTCTCTCTGGACCAAATGTTGGTGGCTATGCTGCGTGGCAATCCCGATGCCTTCATCAACAACAATATCGATCGGATTCGTTCTGGGGCGGTGATCAACGTGCCGAGCGCTGAACAAGCCAAGTCCGTAGCAGCTCCTGAAGCGACTCGAATACTACGCGCTGAAAGCAAAGATTTTGGTAGTTTCAAGCGCGCATTGGCATCCAATGCACCCACAACAGCCGTGGCAGCCGCCGATCGAAAAACCAGCGGCACGATTGAATCCAAGGTAGTCGAAAGCAAAAGCAAAGCGGCCACGCCAGACAAATTAACCTTGTCCAAGGGCGCCATACAGGCTAAGAACGAAGAGGCCAAGCTGGCCAAAGAGCGAGCCGATAAAGATGCAGCTTCCCGTGCCGCAGAACTCGCCAAAAATATCAGCGATTTGAAAAAAGCGGGTGCGGCTGTCACGGCGGCCTCGGCTCCCGCAGCTGCCACTACCGCAGCCAAGCCAGCGGTTGTGGCAGCGCCCACCGTCGTAATAACCACCCCGGCGGCGGTAATAGCGACACCACCCGCTCCCGTTGTACAAGTCTCGGCGCCAGTTGCCTCGGCGCCTGCGTCGGTTGCCTCGGCGCCTGCGCCGATTGCTTCTGCACCAGCCAAAGCTCCACCCGCACCCATCGTTGCAGTAGAAGAACCCGGCTTGGTTGATCAACTGCTGGAAAATCCAATTCTCCCGATAGGCGGTTTAGTGGCGCTGGGTCTTGTGGGTGGATTCGGTTTCTACAGAATGCGCGAACGCAAGAAAAATGCGGCCCAAGTCGATAGTTCGTTCTTGGAAAGCCGTTTGCAGCCCGACTCGTTCTTTGGAGCCAGCGGTGGGCAACGGGTGGACACTAACAGCGACGGTCCGGTGAGCGGTTCGTCCATGGTGTACTCGGCCAGCCAGCTTGACGCTGCGGACGATGTAGATCCGGTGGCAGAAGCCGATGTGTATCTGGCTTACGGACGCGATCTCCAAGCGGAGGAAATTCTTAAAGAAGCGGTGCGGACCAACCCGGGTCGTCTGGCGATCTATACCAAGTTGCTAGAGATATTTGCCAAACGCCGCGACGCTAACAGTTTTGAAGCCACTGCGACCCAAGCCTATAAATTGACAGGCAGTGAAAGTCCGGACTGGGGCCGCATTTGCGAAATGGGTATCGCTATCGATCCTGCCAACCCGCTGTACCAGCCCGGCGGCGCGCCCACGGGCAATACCGCCTCTTCTTTTACATCAACGGCCGCTAGTTCCAGCTATGGCGCCAGTACCTTACCGCACAGCGCCCAGCCGGAGTTGGCACAGGGCAGTGGCGTGGATCTAGATTTGGACCTGGATTTCTCCCTGGATGACGAGCCTGCCAGCGCCATCAGTGACGTAACAGGGGGAACAATGTCGGCGGTGACCGCACCGGTAGCCGTAGATGAGCAAACCCTCAAAATGGACGCGCCGTCTACCTCCGGACTGGATGCTTTGGACTTCGACATGTCTGGGCCAACGCCGATCGAAGCACTTCCAGATCTGCCTGAAGTGTCATTGCCGATGGATGGTCTGAGTCTCGATATGCCTACAGGCCCCTCGGCACCTGAATTCTCTGCCACAAACACCATGCCGGTTGAGCCCACAACAATGTCTGATCCATTGAAAGACTCCGGAATGCTGGAGTTTGACATGGGTTCCCTTTCATTGGACCTGGAATCTTCGACAGCCAGCGGCTCGCTCACAGCGGCGCCGGACACCAGTGGTGAAGACCCTTTGGAAACCAAGTTGGCCTTGGCCGAAGAGTTTGTATCGATCGGTGATGAAGACGGCGCCCGTGCGCTGATCGAGGAAGTCGTTGCGGAAGCAACGGGTGACATGCGCATCAAGGCGCAACGCGCACTGGCCAACCTGAGCTAAGTTCGCTCAAGTGGACTGGGCTTTAGACGCTTACCCATTGCCGTGAGGGTCGCGCTGGGCATCAGCTACAACGGACAGGCCTACCAGGGCTGGCAAAGCCAGCTTTCGGGCTTGACTGTGCAGGATAAACTGGAAGCTGCACTGGGCAAGTTTGCCGCCCAGCGCGTCTCCACCCTGTGTGCGGGCCGTACCGATGCCGGTGTGCACGGCATCATGCAGGTGGTGCACTTTGACACCGAACTGGACCGCGACACTCACTCCTGGGTGCGCGGCACCAACGCCTATCTGCCGCGCGACATTGCTGTGCAATGGGCGGTGTTGACCCCCGATGAATTTCACTGCCGCGCTTGCGCCACGTCGCGCCGTTACGCCTACGTGCTGTACGAGTCCGCCATCCGTCCCAGTATCGACCAAGGCCGGGTGGGGTGGGCTTTTCGCGCATTGGACGGCCATGCCATGCGCAAAGCCGCAGATCTGCTGATCGGCGAACACGATTTCACGTCATTTCGCGCATCGGCGTGCCAGGCACTTAGCCCAATTAAAACCATCACGGAGATTGCTTTCAGCAAGCGCGGATCCTACTGGCGCATCGAGTTTGAAGCCAATGCCTTTTTGCACCACATGATTCGCAACATCATGGGTTGCCTGGTCCAGATTGGGCAAGGCAAAAAGCCGCCCGCGTGGATGGCAGACGTGTTGGCCGCTCGCGACCGCAACGCTGCCGCGCCCACCTTTTCACCGGATGGTCTGTATTTTCTAGGGCCGCGCTATGACCCCCGATGGGGCATCCCCGACAGCGCGCCTGCGTATGATGGGTTGCCATGACACAAATCGCCCCCACGCATACCAGAACACGGATCAAGATTTGCGGGCTAACGCGCGAAGAAGATGTCGACGCAGCTGTAGCAGCGGGTGCCGACGCAATCGGATTTGTGCTGTACGCCAAGAGCCCGCGGGCCGTCACTGTGCAGCGCGCAGCCGAACTGGCCAGACGGCTGCCCGCCTTTGTCACACCGGTACTGTTGTTTGTCAATGCATCTGCTACAGAAGTGATAGCAGCCTGCGCAATGATTCCGGGGGCCACAGCCCAATTTCATGGTGATGAGAGCCCACAAGACTGCCTGGATGCGACCGACAACGGCGCTCGCTCCTATCTGCGTGCAGCGCGTATTCCCTTGGGGAATGACGCACCAGCGTTTGACCTCGTAAAATACGCTTACGATTATTCGAACGCCCAAGCCATTCTGTTAGACGCCCATGTGGACGGCTACGGTGGTGGTGGCAAAACATTCAATTGGTCACTTCTTCCTCCAAGCGTCAACGCTCACCTCGTCTTGAGTGGTGGACTCACCAGTGCAAACGTGGGCGATGGCATCACGTCGGTTCGGCCGCGCTGTAAAACGCTGGCCGTGGACGTGAGCTCCGGCGTGGAAAGCCTGGACGCTCAGGGCAAGCCCCATAGGGGTATCAAAGACCCCGACAGAATCCGCCAGTTTGTGGCCGCTGTGCGCGCCGCAGACCTCCAGGCCCGATAACCTCTCCGTTCGCCCTGGCTTGTCGAAGGGCTCTAGGCTTCGACAAGCTTAAGGCGACCGGTCAATTTGAAAGTGCACACGCACCATGTACGACTACCAACAACCCGACCCACGCGGCCACTTTGGCAAATACGGTGGCAGCTTTGTCTCTGAGACACTGACCCACGCGATCAATGAACTCAAAGACGCGTACGCCAAGTACCAGCACGACCCGGAATTTATCGCCGAATTCCAGTCTGAACTTGCCCACTTTGTCGGCCGCCCTTCCCCGGTCTACCACGCAGCGCGCATGAGCCGTGAAATGGATGGCGCGCAAATCTTTTTGAAACGCGAAGACCTGAACCACACCGGCGCGCACAAGGTCAACAACACGATCGGCCAGGCCATGCTCGCCAAGCGCATGGGCAAGCCGCGCGTGATTGCCGAAACCGGCGCCGGACAGCACGGTGTAGCTACCGCAACCATCTGCGCACGTTATGGCCTGGAATGCGTGGTCTATATGGGCAGCGAAGACGTCAAACGCCAAAGTCCCAACGTCTACCGCATGAAGCTCTTGGGTGCGACCGTTGTGCCCGTAGAAAGCGGCAGTAAAACACTCAAAGACGCACTTAACGAAGCTATGCGCGACTGGGTCGCTAATGTGGACAACACCTTTTATATCATCGGTACGGTGGCCGGCCCACACCCCTACCCGATGATGGTGCGCGACTTCCAAAGCGTGATCGGCAATGAATGCCTGGTGCAGATGCCCGAGATGCTGGCAGCGGCCGGTTGCAAGACCGAGCAACCCAACGCGGTGATTGCCTGCGTGGGCGGTGGCTCTAACGCCATGGGCATCTTCCACCCCTATATCCAGCACGAGACCACCCGCCTGATTGGAGTAGAAGCGGCGGGCGAAGGCCTGGACAGCGGCAAGCACAGCGCCAGTATCCAGCGCGGCAGCCCCGGCGTGCTGCACGGCAACCGCACCTATGTGCTGCAAGACGACAATGGACAAGTGACCGAAACGCACAGTGTGAGCGCTGGTCTGGACTACCCCGGCGTCGGCCCGGAGCATGCGTTTCTATCGGATATCGGCCGTGCTGAGTATGTTGGCATCACTGACAAAGAAGCACTCGATGCCTTCCACTACTTATGCCGCACCGAGGGCATCATCCCAGCGCTGGAATCCAGCCACGCGGTGGCCTACGCCATGAAACTGGCCAAGACCATGCGCGCTGACCAATCCATTCTGGTCAACCTGTCAGGTCGTGGCGATAAGGACATTGGCACGGTTGCCGACCTGAGCAATGCTGATTTTTACTGCCGACCCAGTTGCAAGGGGCAGTCCGTCAAAGGTGGCGAGCAACCCATGCAGTTGGTAAAAAAAGGGGGGGCAGCATGACGCTCGTACTCAAAGGCGTGGGCCATCTGATTCCCCAGCAAGCCCGGCAACGCATTAAGACGACGTTTGATGCTCTCAAAACCCAGGGCCGCAAAGCACTGATTCCTTTTGTCACAGCGGGCTACCCCTATGCCGATGTGACGCCCGAACTGATGCACGCCATGGTCGCAGGCGGTGCGGATGTGATTGAGCTTGGCGTACCCTTCTCCGACCCCAGCGCCGATGGCCCGGTGATCCAAAAGGCGGGCGACAAGGCCCTGGCTTTTGGCATTGGCCTGGTGCAAGTGCTGGCCATGGTGCGTGAATTCCGCAAGACCAATGCCACCACGCCGGTGGTGCTGATGGGCTACGCCAACCCGGTAGAGCGTTACGACCAGAAACACGCCTCAGCCGGCGTCAGCAGCCCCTTCGTCACGGACGCGGCAGAAGCCGGTGTGGACGGCGTGCTGATCGTCGACTACCCACCCGAGGAATGCGTGGACTTTGCGGCCAACCTGCGCGCCCATGGCATGGACCTGATCTTTTTGCTGGCGCCCACCAGCACCGACGAACGCATGCAGCAGGTGGCCAAAGTGGCCAGCGGCTACGTGTACTACGTGTCGCTCAAGGGTGTCACCGGTTCGGGCGCATTGGACGTGGGCGCCGTGGAAGCCATGCTGCCGAAGATTCGCCAACACATCAGTACGCCGGTGGGCGTAGGCTTTGGCATTCGGGACGCTGCCACAGCCCAGACGATTGCCAGGGTGTCGGACGCGGTGGTGATTGGCAGCAAGATCATTCAGTTGCTGCAAGACCAGCCGCGCGACCAGGTAGGCCCAACCGCGCAGGCTTTCCTGCGCGAGATACGCACGGCGATGGATAAGGGCTAAGCCCAAAATGACCTGGGGGCGCTTTCGCGGATAATCGCCCCGTGTTGGTTGGACGCCCCGTGGGGCACTGCAAGGAGACCTGAAATGAGCTGGTTAGAAAAACTGCTACCCCCGAAGATTCAGCAAACCGATCCTGCGGACCGTCGCAGCGTGCCGGAAGGCCTGTGGATCAAGTGCCCCAGCTGCGAAACCGTGCTCTACAAGACCGATCTGGAGCAAAACCAGAACGTCTGCCCCAGCTGCAGCCACCACCACCGTATTCGGGCGCGTGCGCGCCTCAATGCGTTTCTGGACAACGAAGGCCGCTTCGAGGTTGGCCAGGAAGTCCTGCCCGTGGACGCCCTGAAGTTCAAGGACAGCCGCAAATACCCCGAACGTCTGAAAGAAGCCCTGGAAAACACCGGTGAGACCGATGCACTGATCGTCATGGGCGGTGCCGTGCACGGCATCAGTTTGGTGGCTGCGTGCTTTGAATTTGAATTCATGGGCGGATCGATGGGCTCCGTAGTGGGCGAGCGCTTCGTGCGTGGCGTGGAAACCGCTATCGAGCAAAAAGTGCCCTTCCTGTGCTTTACCGCCACCGGTGGTGCGCGCATGCAAGAAGGTCTTTTGAGCCTGATGCAGATGGCCAAGACGAATGCATCGTTGACGCGCCTGGCCAAAAAAGGCCTGCCCTATATCAGCGTGTTGACCGACCCGACCATGGGTGGCGTGAGTGCGGGCTTTGCCTTCTTGGGCGATGTGGTCATTGCCGAACCCAAGGCGTTGATCGGCTTTGCCGGTCCGCGTGTGATTGAGTCCACCGTGCGTGTCACATTACCTGAAGGTTTCCAGCGTTCAGAGTTCTTGCAGACCAAGGGAGCCATTGACTTCATTTGCGACCGCCGCGAACTGCGCCAAAACGTGGCCAATTGTTTGGCGATGCTGCAGCGCCAGCCCGCAGACGCGGTCATCTAAATAGCGACCAGCACCGCTGCCTGCAGATTGCCCAGCACAATCCCCAAAATCTGTACGATCACTAGCAGCACTAGGGGAGATAAATCCACGCCGCCCACCAAGGGCAGCACGCGGCGGATCGGGGTGAGCACAGGCATTACCAAGCGCTCCAGCAGATCACCCACTGCAGATTGGTTTTGCACCCAGGACAACACGGCGTAGACGATCACCGTGCCGGTGAGGCCATACAAGCACAGGTACACCAGCGCAAACAAGGCATATACCAACAGCGGCAGTGGCCCGCCCGCAAACCCACTGATAGCCCACAGCAACAGAAAGCGAACCAGCTCGACTAAAAACGCGCCCACCAAACTGGCTAAATCCCAACGTCCCGCCGGGGACACGATTTTTCGCAGCGGTAGCACCAGCCAATCGGTCAGCGCAAAAATGAAATTACCCATGGGATTGCCCGAGCGGGCCGACATGGGAATGCGCTGGTACTGCATGTACAGGCGCAGCAGGCACATGCCAGCAATCAGGCCAGCAGCCACTTCGAGCAAGAGCGAGGTTATTTGGTACAGCATGGCAGGTCTCATTGGGCCGTCGGGCGGGTGTCTGAATGATAGCGACTGCCGCCCGGGACCAGACGAATGGGCTTCCCTCTTAGAATCGATACCTACGCACCGCACTGAGCCTTCCATGTCCGATCAAAACACTGTCTCCGCCCCCACTGTCGCCCCTGTTGATGAAAACCAGTTGATTCTGGAGCGCCGCGAAAAGCTCAAAGCGATTCGCCAGCAGCAAGTGGATGGCAAGGGCGTAGCCTTTCCCAACGACTACAAGCCCAGCCACAAGGCCGAGGCCCTGTTCGCCGAATTCGAAGCCAAGACCACGGAAGAGCTGGCCACCCTGGGCGCCACCGCCAAAGTGGCGGGCCGCATGATGCTCAAGCGCGTGATGGGCAAGGCCAGCTTCTGTACCTTGCAGGATTCGTCTTTGGGCAGCACGGGTGGCCGCATTCAAATTTACGTCAAGGGCGAAGATGTGGGCGACGAGTTGTACGCCAGCTTCAAACATTGGGATTTGGGCGACATCGTTGCCGCCGAGGGCACGGTATTCAAGACCAAGACCGGTGAACTGTCCATCCACGCGACCAGTGTGCGCCTGTTGACCAAAAGCCTGCGCCCCATGCCCGACAAGTTCCACGGCATGGCCGACCAGGAGACCAAATACCGCCAGCGCTATGTCGACCTGATGACCGACGTAGAAGCCCGCAAGCGCTTCACGGCACGCAGCAAGGCGGTATCGGCCATGCGTGACTTCATGGTGAGCCACGATTTCCTGGAAGTCGAAACCCCCATGCTGCACCCCATCCCTGGCGGTGCCAATGCCAAGCCCTTCAAGACCCACCACAACGCGCTGGACCAGGAGATGTTTTTGCGCATCGCGCCCGAGTTGTACCTGAAGCGCCTGATCGTCGGCGGATTTGAGCGCGTGTTCGAGATCAACCGCAGCTACCGCAACGAAGGCATTTCGGTGCGCCACAACCCCGAGTTCACCATGATGGAGTTCTACGCGGCGTACTGGAACTACCAGGACCTGATGGACTACACCGAGGCGCTGATCCGCGACGCGGCACAACGCGCCACCGGTTCGCTGCAACTGACCTACGCGGGCAAGCCGGTGGACTTGGCCCAACCGTTTGAGCGGCTCACCATCGTCGAAGCCATCCGCAAACACACCGAGGCTGGAGACAACGTGGAAAACGCCGTATGGCTGACCAACGCCCTTAAGAAGCTGGGCCTTTCTGAGGCCAAGAACCGCCTCGAAGGCCGCAGCCTGGCCAGCCTGCAGGTGCTGTACTTTGAAGAAACCGTGGAAGACAAGCTCTGGCAGCCCACCTTCATCATGGAGCACCCCACCGAAATCTCGCCACTGGCCCGCGCCAACGATGACCGCCCCGAGGTGACCGAGCGCTTTGAGCTCTACATCACTGGCCGCGAATTCGGCAATGGCTTCAGCGAGCTGAACGACGCCGAAGACCAGGCCGCACGCTTCCAGGCGCAAGTGACCGCCAAGGACAGCGGCGACGACGAGGCCATGCACTACGACCACGACTTTGTGCGCGCGCTGGAATACGGCATGCCCCCCACCGGCGGCTGCGGCATTGGCATTGACCGCCTGATGATGCTGCTGACCGACAGCGCCAGCATCCGTGACGTGATCTTGTTCCCGGCTTTGCGTCGGGAGGTTTAAGGGACATGATGCCAACACGAAGCAGGATCACCCGGGCGCAGCGCTGCCTGGTAGTGGTGCTCGCGATGCTGGCAGTTGGCGCCAGCGTGGCACACGCCGAAACGCTGCTGGTCTACGGCGATGACAGCTATCCGCCCGTTATTTTCAGCGAAGCAGGTAAACCCACCGGTATTTTGGTGGACATACTGCGCCAGGTGAGTGCCCGAACCGGCGACACCTACGAGGTGCGTCTGTTCCCCTGGAAGCGGGCTTATGAGCATGCCCGTGCCGGACATGCGGCCGTGGTGGGAGTTTCCAAAACCGCCGAACGCCTGGAACAGTTCGACTTCTCCGACGCCATCTACTTTGACGACATTCAGATCGTTGTTAAAAAGGGACGTGAGTTCACGTTCAGCCAGTTGGATGACCTGAAAGGCAAAACCATTGGCGGCGTGTTGGGTGCCAGCTACGGGGATAGGGTGGATGCCGCGATCAAGGATGGCCTGTTCAAAATAGACCAAGACACGGGACAGAAAGGCCGGTTGTACAAGCTGCTGCTGGGCCGTGTGGATGGCGCCTTTATCGGCAATGGAACCGAAGGTTTTGACATGGTGTTACTCAGCGAGCCTGGACTGCAGGCGCGGCGCAACGAACTGGTGATCTTGAGCACCCCGTTAACGCGTGACGCGCTGCACCTGGCGGTGGCCAAGAGCCTGGGCAAAAAGGCGCTGATTGAACGCTTCAACCTCGCGCTGCGCGAAGTTCAAAAAGCTGCTGCGACAGTGCCCAACAAAGCCCCCAAGGCCAAAAAGTAGTCAAAACAAGCTGAGGCCCAGGTAAAACCTACCTGAATAGCTATCAAAAACGTAGCAATATTCCCCTTACGGTACCTGCAGGGCTACCCCCAAGACACCCTGGACCAAGTCAGCGCCCTGCTGGATGCGGGGCGTCTGGGCACCTGGCTGCTGCAAAAATACCCACAGCCGCACAGCGTGCGCACCGACCGCGCGCTGTACGACTACGTGCAGGGTTTGCGCCAGGAATACCTGCGCAGCGGCGATGCGCTGAACAAGGTGGCCTTTGACAGCAAGCTGCACGTAGTGCAAAACGCGCTGGGCACGCACACCACCATCTCGCGGGTGCAGGGCAGCAAGCTCAAGGCCAAACGCGAAATTCGCATCGCCACGCTGTTCAAGGAAACGCCCGCGCCGTTTTTGAGCATGATCGCCGTGCATGAGCTGGCCCACCTGCGCGAGCGCAACCACGACAAGGCCTTCTACCAACTCTGCGCCCACATGGAGCCGCAGTACCACCAGTTGGAGTTTGAAGTGCGGGTCTACCTGACCCACCTGGAAGCCAAGGGCGACAAGCTATGGACCAGCGCTTGATTTGCTTCAACAAGCCCTATGGGGTCTTGAGTCAGTTCACGCCCGAGGGCCGCTGGCGTGGGCTGAAAGACTTCATCGACATCCCCGGTGTGTACGTGGCCGGACGGCTGGACGCCGACAGCGAAGGCCTGCTACTGCTGACCAATGACGGCAAACTGCAAGCCCAGATCAGCGACCCGCGCTACAAGATGGAAAAGACCTATTGGGTGCAAGTCGAAGGTGAGCCCGATGACGCCGCAGTGGCAGCGCTGTGCCAGGGCGTGCAGTTGAATGACGGCATCACCCTACCCGCCCGCGCGCGGCGCATACCTGAACCCGCGACGCTGTGGGAGCGCAAACCACCGGTGCGCATTCGCCAGTCCATCCCCACCCATTGGCTGGAACTGGTGATCCGCGAGGGCCGCAACCGCCAGGTACGCCGCATGACCGCCGCAGTGGGTTACCCGACGCTGCGGCTGATTCGCGCTGCCATCGGGCCGCATACCCTGGAAGGTCTGGCGCCCGGCATGTTCCGGGGCTAGGGCTGCACCCGCTAACGGGGCGTGCGCAGCGGCTTCAGCAAATCGCTGAGCCCGTTGTGGTCGATCTCGTGCATCAGCGCCAGTAGGCGGCCGATTTCGCCTTTGGGAAAGCCTTCGCGGGCGAACCAGTTCAGGTAATCGCCCGGCAAATCAGCAATCAAGCGGCCTTGGTGCTTGCCAAAAGGCATGGTGCGTTCCACCAGTTTTTGCAAGTCTTCGGGCTGCATTAGGAGGTGGCCCCCACGCTTGCCGCTGCGCGTGCTGCGCTGCCCCCCGAGGGGGCCGCATTTTTCATTGGGGCGGCCCGGCAGAAAAACATGTCAACCCCCCGCACGCTTGACGGTGTGGCCCAGCCCCTGCAGCAGGGCCATGACCTTGTCGCAATGGTCTCCCTGCACCTCCACCACGCCGTCTTTGACCGTGCCGCCAGAGCCGCAATGCGCTTTGATTTTCTTGCCCAGCGCGGTCAGATCGGCATCGTCCAGCGGCAGGCCCTTGACCAAGGTCACGCCCTTGCCCGCGCGACCCTTGGTTTCGCGGCTAACGCGCACGATGCCGTCGCCCGCCGGGCGCGCGGGGGCGGCTTTGCACTGGCAGTGGTCGATGGGCTGGCGGCACGTGGGGCACATGCGGCCGCTGTCGGTGGAGTAGACCAGTCCACCGCTGGCGCTGCGTGATTTCATGCCCCAATTATCGCGAGCCCTGTGCCACAATCAGTCGCTCAGCGGGTTCACTGCTTAGTCCAAGGAAATCAGTCATGTCTCGTCAAAGCGTTTGGGCCACCAAAGTGGCCGCCCTGGTGCAGGGAGGCCAAGCCCAGGCCGCGCTTGCGCAGATCAAAGTGGCACCCACGGTGCGCGATGTGGAGCAACTGCGCACCCTGCTGGCTGGCGCCAAATTGCTCGCCAAACACCCCAATGTGGATTCAGCCACGGCAGACCAAATCGTGGCGCTGTCGTCGCCCCGGCTGCACCGCTCACCTTGACCCATCACTGAGCGTTCAGTCCGCCGCGCACGGGCTTGTCAGGCATGCTGCTCAAGTTCTGCGCCTGCTTTGCCGATACTTCAATTATGCAAAGCGCCTGCCAACTTAAGCCCGCTCGCTCCAACCGCAGTTTGCCGGTAGAGCAATGGCCCGAGTCCGTAGACATACTGCGGCACTTGGCCACTAGCCCCCTGCCCCGCACCATCAAAGACATTGCCCAGGCCGTGGGTGCGCCGGAGATTTCGACCCGCAACCGCCTCAGCCGCTTGCAAGCGGCTGGCACCGTCAACGCCAACCGCGCCACGGTGGTCACTTCCAATGGCAAGCCCGCTGTGGGCACCCACTACCGCATTACCCAATACGGGCGCGATTGCGCAGCCGGTGCCGTGCGCGCACCGCAAGCCGCAGCGCCCAGCATCTGGCAGCGCGCCAGCAGCGTATTCGCGTGGAGCGCGACGCCCGAGTCCAGCCGCTAGGCGATCCAGTCCAGCGCTTGCATATAGCGGACCTGCACCATCAAATCATCCCAAGGCACTGCGGGCGCAGTGGGCAGCAAGGCCAGGCGGCGTTGTTCGCTGGCCTCCAGCGGCTGCCACTGACCGCGCACCTGGGCTTCGGTCAAGCCGTCAATCACCTGGTCAATCGCCTTGCCACCGCTCTCGCTGGTGGCCACTGATTGGTTGCACAGCAGCACCATGTCGCAACCCGCTTGCAGGGCCGCCAGTGTGGCTTGCAAGTAACTCAGGGGCTGGCCCTCCAGCACACGGGCACCGGCCATCGACAAATCGTCACTGAATACCGCGCCGGTAAAGCCCAACTGGCCGCGCAGAATATCGTTTAGCCACACCGACGAAAAACCGGCCGGGCGCGTGTCCACCTTGGGATAAATCACATGGGCAGGCATCACGCTGGTCAGGCTGGTGCTGAGCCAACGGTAGGGAGCCGCGTCGTCTGCCAAGATGGCTTTGAGGCTGCGCTTATCTACGGGAATGGCGACATGGGAGTCTGCTTTGACAAAACCATGGCCCGGAAAATGTTTGCCGCAGTGGGCCATGCCGCTTTGCTGCAAGCCCGCCATCAGGCTTTTGGCAAGCAGACTGACCACGCGCGGGTCGCGGCCCAAAGAGCGGTCGCCGATGACGCTGCTTTCACCATAATCCAGGTCCAGCACAGGCGCAAAACTCAAATCCACGCCGCAGGCGCGCAGCTCGGCCCCCAGCACATAGCCCGTGGCTGTCGCGGCATTGGTGGCATCCAAAGGTCCGGCCTTTTTGAGCGAGGTAGCTACTGCTGCAGGCTGCAGCCACATCTCGCCCAAAGCGCGCATGGGCGGCAGGTGGGTAAAGCCATCAGTCTTAAAGCGCTGCACCCGGCCACCCTCGTGGTCTACGGCGATCAGCAAGTCGGCGCGCAGTTTTTTAATCTCGGCACACAGTGCGGTGAGCTGGGCGCGGTCTTGCCAGTTGCGGCCAAACAGGATCAGGCCACCCACCAGCGGGTTCTTGAGACGCCGGCGGTCGATGGCGGTGAGCTGGATGCCAGCAATGTCGATGATGAGGGGGGCGTGGAAGGTCATGGTGTTGAAATTGAAACGCAGTGCACGCCACATATAGTACAGAGCGCACGAAGCCAACATCATGCGCTGTAATCGCTGGTCCATGCTTCACGCCATGACCCCCCTTTTCTTTCTGGGCACCACCGGCTTGGTTTACCCGCTGCTGGCCAGCGAGCTACTGAACCAAGTGGCTTGCAGCAATACGCTGGTCGGCACCGCATGGGATTTGCAGGCAGAAATACGCTACAGCTTTTACGACTGCCTGGTGATCGGGGCCGCCCTGCAGGCGGGGGCCGATGTGCTCTATACCGAAGATCTTCAGCACGGCCAACGGGTGCGCGGCACGCTGCGGGTGGTGAATCCGTTTTTGCTGACGGCGAATGAATCACTATCAAATTCATAGCTACTCAGGTAGGTTCCACCAGGGCCTCAGGGTGATTTGGCTTAGTTTTTTGCCAAAACGACTTCAAACACTCCATTTTTTGGAAAAAAGGGGCCCGTTACACCAACGCCATGCATTGCTAGCTGGTGAGATGATGTTGCATTGATTGAAACACCTACGCGACAGCTGGCGCGCACACTCATTCTCAAAACGACCACGAAGCAAGACGCGTACGACAAATGGTGCAAGCTAACCAGGAAAGGATGGGGTTAATCATGCGAACAGTTCAAACGCGATTCGATGTTCGGGCGATTGAATCGTCTTGGGCAACGCTAAATTCAATGGTGCATCTTCGCCCCATCCTTGACGAGCTTGGCTACGACCAGATGATTTCATTCATGAACGCTCTCTTAGACGTTGTTGGTGACAACGAAGACCACGCGCTGTCTGGATTGCTAGATTTGGTTGGCGATCTCGTGTCTAAATATGAGCGCGAGCAATTCGTTTTTGCTGACGGTGAATGACTCACTATCAAATTCATAGCTACTCAGGCATGTTCGACTAGGGCCTCAGCCCGATTCGGCTGCAATTCTGCTTAAAAATGCCCCAGAAAGACGAAAGGCCGCATATAGCGGCCTTTCCATTTGGTGCATCTTTCGGCTTGTTAGCGTCCAGAGCGCATATCCCAATCGTGATAGTGGACAAAGTGTAGCGCAGTTCGGGTTATAAATCGCTTGTCACACAAATACAGGGAGACCAGCATGCCGAACATGCGCTACAGGCTCGCGCTCGACTTGGGCACAACATCTTTGGGCTGGGCCATGATTCGGCTCAACTCTGACAACAACCCTTGCGCAGTTATCAAGGCTGGAGTCCGAATATTCTCGGACGGTCGCAATCCGAAAGACGGCTCATCTCTGGCAGTTACCCGGCGGGAAGCGCGTGCGATGCGCCGCAGGCGCGATCGCCTGCTGAAGCGCAAATCGCGCATGGCGAAAACCCTAACGGACCACGGATTCTTCCCCGTCATCGAAGCAGACCGCAAGGCCCTGGTAACCCTCAACCCCTACACCCTGCGCGCCAAGGGTTTGGACGAAGCCCTTACGCCAGCTGAATTTGCCCGTGCCCTTTTCCACATTAACCAGCGGCGCGGTTTCAAGAGCAACCGCAAGACGGATAAGAAAGAAAACGATGCCAGCGCACTCAAGAATGCAATCAAAGGCTTGCGCGACCAGTTGGATGCCGAAGGTGCAGATGGCAAAGCTCGCACTGTGGGCGAATTACTGAATCGCCGTCTGACCAACATGGCCCTCGCGCCTGAGCAGCGCACCGTGCGCGCCCGCTACCGGGAGGCCAAGGTACTGCGCGATGACGGCAAGACAAAGATCAACAAGAGCTACGACCTGTACATTGACCGCGCAATGATTGAGGCGGAGTTTGATGCACTGTGGGCCAAACAGTCGTCGTTCAACCCCGCTCTATTTACCGAAGCGGCGCGGTCAGAACTTCGCTACTGCTTGCTATTCCAGCGCCCGCTAAAGCCTGTGAAGCCGGGGCGTTGTACTTTGATACCCGAGGAAGAGCGCGCTCCATTGGCGCTACCTAGTACTCAGCGCTTTCGCATATACCAAGAGGTAAACAACCTGCGTATCCTGCGCGAGGGCCTGCGCGAAGAATCGCTCTCTTTAGAACAACGAGATCAAATCATTTCCCTGTTAGACAAGAGCCGCAAGGTCACTTTTACCAAGATCAAACGAGCCGCCGGTGTTGGATCTATTAACTTCAATCTGGAAGATGCAAAACGCACGGAACTCAATGGCAACTCCACAAGTGCAGAGCTTGCAAAGGACATCCACTTCGGCGATGCATGGTTTTCATTTGACGAAGCCAAACAAGATTCCATCGTTCTGCAACTGGTCAAAGAAGAAAACGAAGCCAAGCTGGTGCAGTGGCTCCAGGCCGAAACTGGCATTGACGAATCCAAAGCCGAAACAATAGCCAATGCAGGCTTACCCGAGGGCTATGGCAGCCTGTGCAGCCAGGCACTGGCGCGTATCCTGCCAGAGCTGCGCCGGGATGTGATTACCTATGACAAGGCCGTTTTGGCTGCGGGCTTTGACCACCACAGCAATATCAGCCCAGCCGCCACTGGCGAAATACTGCCCGAACTGCCCTACTACGGCATACCGCTACAACGCCATGTCGGATTCGGCTCCGGCAAGCCAGAAGACAGCGACGAGAAGCGCTACGGCAAAATCGCAAACCCCACGGTGCATATCGGCCTGAACCAAGTGCGTCTGGTGGTTAACGCGCTCATCAAACGCTATGGGCACCCCAGCGAGGTGATTGTGGAACTGGCTCGGGATTTGAAGCAAAGCCAAGACCAAAAGAAGGAAGAAAACCAGCGACAAGCCGACAACCAGCGCCGCAATACGCGGCTGCGTGCCGACATAGCTGGGGTGCTGAGCATCAGCCCCGAGCGCGTGCGTGCGGCGGACATTCAGAAAATGATTCTGTGGGAAGAGCTCTGCCTCAACAACGTAGCTGATCGACGCTGCCCCTATTCGGGCGTCCAAATCAGTGCCGCGATGCTGCTGAGCGAGCAAGTCGAGATTGAACATATCCTGCCATTCTCCGAAACGCTGGACGACAGCCTGAACAACAAGACCGTTTCTATGCGTCAGGCCAACCGCATCAAAGGCAACCGCACGCCATGGCAGGCCCGGGAAGACTTTGCGGCGCTGGGATGGGCCTTTGCCGACATATTGAACCGCGCAGAGCAAATGCCCAGAGTCAAGCGCTACCGCTTTGGTGAGGAAGGCTTGCAACGCTGGCTCAAGGACGACGCCGGTTTCTTGGCCCGCGCACTTAACGACACGCGCCATCTGAGCAAGGTTGCGCGGGAATACATGAGTCTGGTTTGCCCACAAAACACCCGCGTCATTCCAGGCCGCATGACAGCCATGCTGCGCGCCAAGTTTGGGCTGAATGACGTACTCAGCCTACGCGGCGAAAAGAACCGTAACGACCACCGCCACCACGCAGTGGATGCCTGTGTGATTGGCGTCACCGACCAAGGCTTGCTACAGCGTTTTGCATCGGCGAGCGCTAGTACGCGTGAACAGCAACTCAACCGTCTAGTCGAAAACATGCCCATGCCCTGGGGAACAGATGACGACAAAAAATACTTGCACTCGGTGCAGCGCGCCATCGACCGTATTTGGGTGAGCCATAAGCCGGATCATGGGCATGAGGGTGCGATGCACAACGACACCGCTTACGGGTTGCTAGGCAATGGTCGTGTGAGCGTTCACAAAATGGTGGAAGGTAAACGCGAACGTATCGAAGACAACCTCAAGGTGATTGAATTCAGCAATGCCGCTGCCAATGCTCGCCATGGGCAGCTACCCACCGGCGAACCACGCCCGTACAAAGGCTACAAGGGTGACAGCAATTACTGCATCGAGATTGTTCGCAATGAGAAGGGGAACTGGGAGGGCGAAGTAATTTCCACCTTTGAGGCGTACCAACTGGTGCGGGCGCATGGGTTGGCGCGGCTGCGGCATCCGAAGCTGAGCGTGAGTGAGAAGCCATTGGTAATGAGACTGATCATTGATGACTACGTGAAGCTAGAACAAGAGGGGAAAACACGGACTTTGAGAATTGCATATGCAAACTCCGCCGGAACAATAGCGTTCGCAGACCTCCAGGAAGCAAACGTCGATAAACGGACACGAAGTAAAGAACTTGCGTACGTCTTCAAAACTGCCGGTTCCCTGCAAAAGTCCAAAGCCCGCCGAGTCACTATTTCCCCTATCGGCGAACTCCACGACCCCGGATTTAAGGAGTAAAAAGCATGATCGGTCGCATCGTAGAAGTGGCCGATGATCGTCGGCATCTGTCCATGCATCGTGGATTCATGGTGGTGCAAGACACTGAAGGCGAGCGCAAAGAACTGGGACAGGTTCCACTAGATGACATAGCAGCCGTCATCGCCAACGCACATGGCCTGAGCTACACCAACAACCTGTTGGTGGCATTGGCTGAACGCGGCGCACCCTTTGTGCTGTGCGCAGCAAACCACAACGCTGTGGGCATGCTGCTGCCCATTGATGGGAATTTTGAACAAGCCAAGCGAATAGAAGCGCAAATAGCCGCCAGCCTGCCCACACACAAGCGCCTGTGGGCAGCCGTGGTGCGATCCAAGCTGGAGCAACAAGCCGCAGCGCTGGAGGCCACGGGTGCACCCACTGCGCCGCTTACCGCATTGATTGGCAAGGTAAAGAGCGGCGATCCCGAAAACATCGAAGCACAAGGAGCGCAGCGCTATTGGCGCCTGCTATTTGGAGACTCCTTTCGGCGCGACCAAGATGGTGGCGGACTCAACGGCATGTTGAACTACGGCTACACCGTGCTACGCGCCGCCACTGCCCGCGCCGTGGTTGCAGCGGGCTTGCATCCCAGTATTGGCCTGCACCACAGTAACGACAACAACGCCATGCGTTTGGTGGACGATGTGATGGAGCCCTTTCGCCCGGTGATTGACCTGAAGGTGTGGCATTTGCGGCGCAATGGCGAGGGAGAAGTAACGCCCGAAACCAAGCGCGCCCTGGTTCGCACGCTGTATGACGATATGCAAACCGAAGCCGGTGCCACACCAGTTATGGTGTGCGCCCAAAAGTTGGCCGTGTCATTGGCGCAAGTGTATTTGGGCGAACGGGAAAAGCTGGACTTGCCGCTGCCGGGTCTACCACTGGCACTCGCCAATGCACTGCAAGATGAATAGCGGCTTACCCACATGCTGTCCGGGTATCGACTGATGTGGATGGTAGTGATGTTCGACCTACCGGTGGTGGAAAAGGCCGAGCGCAAGGCTGCGACTGAATTTCGCAACTCGCTGCTGGATATGGGATTTCAGATGAGCCAGTTCAGCGTATACATGCGGTTCTGCACGAGCGTGGCCCAAGTCGATACTTACGGAAAACGAGTCGAAAGCGCCTTGCCATTGGGCGGCAAAGTCAACATACTGCAATTCACTGATAAGCAGTACGAGCGGATCATCAGCTTTCACGGAAAAGCCAAACAGCCCGCGAATAAAACGCCCGACCAATTCGATCTTTTCTAGAAAATGCACCCCGTTTTTCAGCCCCATAAAACGAAAAACCCCTTGACGAATCAAGGGGTTATCGCAGCGCGAGTCTAGACGATTGGGATATGCGCTCTGGCCGGAACGAGATTACAGCAATCCGTTTGCGGGGTTGAAGTCTAGACGATTGGGATATGCGCTCTGGCCGGAACTTCGACAACGAACAC
>JANYEE010000228.1 GCA_025363275.1 Burkholderiales bacterium
CGCATGGCGGCAGACATTGCCCGGTACCGGCTTTATGACGACGGTGTGCCAGAGACGGTGCGCCAGCGCTACGAGGATGCGGTGAGCCTTTTGAAAAAGATGGCCAGCGGCGAGGTAGAGGTGGCAGGCACCAGCCCGGCCGTGGCGACGACAGGCGGCAGCAATGCCGTGAAAGTGAAAGCGGCCGATCGCGTGTTTAGCGCCGCCGTGCTTTCAGGCTACTAGGAGCCCACGGCATGGATCTGGACACCGTAGTGGCCCGCCTGGGCGCAAACCTGGGCAACTTGAAGTCAGTGGGTGCTGCGGTGGATATGAATGCTGCCATGGAAGGCACGGTGCCACTGCCTTGCTCGTTCGTGCTGCCCCTTTCGGAAAGCTCCTCGGATGAGGACTTGATGAGCAGGGTGCGCCAGAAGACCTTGCAGGGCTTTGGCGTGATTACCGTGGTCAGCAACAAGCGAGACAGCAAAGGTGCTGCCGCCCTGAACGATTTGAAGACCCTGCGCGTGGCCCTGAAGAACAACCTGGTGGGCTGGGTGCCCGACGCCACCAACGGCGAGCCGGTGCACCACCGCAATGGCCGCCTGCTGAGCCTGGATGGCAATAGCCGTCTGTGGTGGATTGATGAATTTGACGTTAACACTTACTGGAGCAACTGATGGCCAAGACACAAGCGATTTCCGCTGAGAGCAAAAGCGACGCACAGGGCCCAACGCCTGACAACACACCGCTGCCTGGTGGCGGTAGCTGGCGCTGGGACATTACCAAACCCGGCTGGGTAGAGCGCGATCTGCACACCGGTGATGACGTGCCAGAGCCTGCTGCAACCGATGCCGCCACCGCTGCAACACCCGAATAACTCCTGGAGTAAAAAATGACCCGTTACATCCGCAATACGCTCATCTTGGTAAAGCCAGAAACAGTCATTGGCACCGACGCTGTTCCCACCGGTGTGGCCGATGCCTGCCTGGTTGCGACCATGAGCATCACACCGCTGGACGCTAACAACGTAGACCGCGACCTGGTGCGCGGCTACTTTGGCAGCTCAGAGCAGCTGGTGGGCACGGCCAGCGTGAAGGTGGGGTTCTCAGTGGAACTTGCCGGATCGGGCACGGCAGTCACTCCCCCGCAGTGGGGTGACTTACTGCTGGGCTGCGCTGCCGCAGAAGCATTGCTGGCGACACCCAACCGCGTGGAATACACGCCGGTCAGCACCGGCCTGAAGACGCTGACTATCTATTACTACGACGATGGCGTGCTGCACAAGCTGGTGGGTTCAATGGGCAATGCCAAGTTGTCTGCCAAGGTAGGCGAGCGGCCCATGCTGACGTTTGACTTCATTGGCCTGGATGCTGGTATCTCTGCGGCCACCGCGACCGGCACCTTTACCGCCTGGAGAACGCCCGTGGTGATGACCAAGCTGAATGTGGTGGACATCACGATTGGATCCACCTACGCAGTGGGTGCCTTGACTGGCGGCACGGTGTACCCAAGCACCGGCTTGACTATGGACTTGGGCAACAGTGTCAAGTTCAAGGCGCTGCTGAGCAATGAGAGTGTGGATGTAACCGACCGCGACACGGTGGGCCACATGGACCTGGAGTTGACTGCAGCGCAGGAAGTGACCTTCATGGCTACGGTCAAGTCCAACGCCTTGCAAAGCGTGGCGCTGACCATTGGCACGGTGGCGGGCAACAAGATCATTGTGTTCAACCCATCGGTGCAACTGATCAACCCGACCAAAGGCGAGCTCAACGGCGTGCGCCTTCTGGGCTATGACCTGCGCATGGTGCCTACACCTTCAGGCTCTGGCAATGACGAGTGGCGTTTGGTCACCCAGTAAGCCGACGCAGCGTCCCCACAACACACCATTTTTGAAAGCATTTTTATGTACAAGCTAGCCATCGAAGACCGCGTTGATGTTCCCGTGAAGTTCACTTTGAAATCCAAGGGCATCGCGCGCCTTTTTCAATTCACGCTGGATTGCACCCGCCTGACCCAGGACGAGATTGCGACCAGCATGGAAGAGAACGAGCACAAGGTGAAGACCTTCATGAAGCCGCTGATTGGCGGCTGGAGCAACCAGCGCCTGGTGCTGCTGGAAAGCAATGAGCCAGCCGACTTTTGCCCGGAAGCGCTGGATGTGATGCTGAACACTGCCGGTGTGGCCATGGCGATCTACAACGCCTACGCCAAGGAGTGCGGAGCGAAGGAAAAAAACTAGCGCAGGTCGCGCGCATTCAAGCGCGGGGCCTGCTTACTAACCCCAAGCAGATCGAGGAAGACGCTGATGTACTCACCGATGCTGCCGCTGCCTTCGGCTTCCATGTCGTGCGCAGAGACACAGACGGCGAGCGGGATGACCCGTGCTACCTGTGGCCTTGCAACGTTCCCACCTGGCATATCTGGGGGCGTTTGCAATCCCAGTGGCGTGTGGGCGGCATGGGCGGGCGCACCGGGCTGGACTACACCGGCGTACACACCTACTTGCGGGAAGTGCTGGGCATCAAGCCCAAAGCGCTTCCCACGTTGTTCTCAGAGCTGCAGGCCATGGAGTTTGCAAGCCTGGAGGAGTGGGACAAGCGGCTTGCAGAGAAGCAAAACACAACGTAGCTCACCTAGCGCAGGTAGCTCACCCAAGGCAATTACGGCATGAGCGACACCATTCTCAAATTCAAACTCGCCTGGGACGGTAAAGACGTCGAGGTGGGCTTGAAGGTGACCGAAGCGGATCTGCAGAACTTTGCCAATGCGGCTAAGAAGGCTGCAGCTGCGACCGTGGCCGGGATGGATGATGCACGCCAGGCGATCGTCAAAGTTAGCGACCAAATCGACCAGTCCCACGACAAGCTGTTGGGCTACGCCAAGCTGGTGGTGGGTGCCTTTGCGGTGGACAAGATTGTTGACTATGCCAAGGAAGTGGCCATGCTGGCCGCGCGGTATGAGACGCTGGGCGTATCCATGACCGTGGTGGGCAAGAACGCTGGCTACACCAAGGAACAGATGGATGCTGCAGCCCAGGGCCTGCAGCGCCAGGGCATCAGCATGATGGAGTCGCGCCAGCAGGCGCTGCGCCTGGTGCAGGCCCATATAGACCTGGCCGACTCACAAAAGCTGGCGCGCATTGCGCAGGACGCGGCCGTGATCGGCAACATGAATTCTAGCGAAGCCTTTGCGGCCATGATCCATGGCATCACCACGGGCCAAACGGATGTGCTGCGCACCATTGGCCTGAACGTGAGCATGGAGCAGTCTTACAAGACTATGGCGGCCACGCTGCACAAGAATGTGGATGCACTGACCCAGAACGAAAAGACACAAGCAGTAGTTAACGCCGTGTTTGCGGCAGGCACCGACATTGCCGGCACATATACAGCTGCCTTGGATACCGCCAGCAAGCAAGTCAATTCCATGAAGCGTTACACCGCGGACTTGAAGACGGTGCAGGGCGAGGTTTTCAATGAGGTGCTGACCGTGGCCGTCATGGGCTATACGGCACACCTGAAGGAATCCAATGAAGAGATGAAGGCTCTGGCCGCCAATGGCGAGCTCAAGGCCTGGGGCATGGAACTGGCAGCCATATTTGTGTCGGTGGCCAACGCTATCGACAACATGATGACTGCGGCCAAGATGGCTGGCACCTGGCTGGCCCAGCGCAATGTGGCGGGCGAGATTACGGAAAAGTACCAGGCCAAGTTGGATGCCATTCCGCAAGGATTCGGGCCGCGTGCAATGGAGCGCTCCAGTTTGGTGGATCAGCGTGATGCCGAAATCAAAGCATCCATGGCCATGCTGGATGAAGCGCAAGTTGAGTTGGCTGGACGCAGTGATCGCTTTCAGCGTTCGTGGGATGAGCGCCAGAAGACCATTGCGGAGAAAGCGGCAAAGGTCATTGCGACCACCGCGGCCTCAGAGGCTGAGCGCAACCGTGTCTTGGCCCAATATGCTAAAGAACGCCAGGAAGGTTTGCTGAGTGATGCGAACTATGCCAAGGTGATTCAGGCGTACACGCAATCGCTTTATGGTGACAACCACAAGTATGCGGACACAGCACCCACTGTGGCGGCGAAGGTGAGCGAGTACACCAAGCTGATGGAGTCCATAAAGGCCAAAATTACGTTGGAAGAGCAGGAGTTCAATCAGGTAGAAAAATTGAACGAAGCCGACAAGTTAAAGGCCGAACTTTACGGAAAAATTGACGCCGGTCTGCTCAAATTGTCGTTGTCTCAAAAGCTGGCCCTTGACGCTGCGCTAGACCAACTTGACACCGATATTCGCGCCAACGATGCCAAGCAGAAGCTGCTGAAGTCCCAGGAAGAGGCTCGTAAAGAAGCCAATAAGTACTTTGATGATCAAGCCAACGTCAATACGACCTTGGACGAGGGCAACAAGCGGCAGCGAGAACAGAACGAAGAGATCGGCAAAACCACGTCCGCCATCAATGCATTGCGCCTAGCGCGCCTGGACGCTGTGATATTGCAAGAGCAAGAGATCATGACGCTGGCCAGTGCGAACGAAGCCAGCAGTGGCGAGTTGGCGATGATGCAAAGAAAGATCAACTTGCTTCAGGCGCAACGCAAGCTAACGGCAAATGGCCAAGTGGCCCAGGTCAATGCCGATGTAGAGATTGCGCCTAAGTCCCTAAAGGATGTTGCGGCCTACCTGGACCCGTCCAAAGCCCAGACCTTTGGCGACGTTCTCAAGACAGCTTTGGGTGGTGCCAGTGATGCCATGGTGAAGTTGGGCGGCACCTTTGATGATTACATCCGCAAGAATGAGGAGCTGGCAAAATTACAAAAGGCCCTGGCCAGCGACACCAGCCTGAGCCCTGAGAAGCGCATCAAGATGGAAACCGGCCTGCGCGAGAAACAGGCCGAGATGCAGATCGACGCCTATGCCGATATGGCGGGCGCGGCTAAGGGCTTCTTTGACAAGAATTCCGAAGGCTACAAACTGATGGATGGCATGGAGAAGGCCATGCACCTGGTGCAGTTGGCCAACTTGGCTGAGAAGCTGTACACGAGCCTGTTTGTATCCACTGCATCGGCCACCGGTGTTGTTGCTGGCCAGGCCGTGGAGACCGGTGCGGTAGTGGCTGGCCAGACCACCCAGAACGCAGCCAAGGTGCCTGGCGTATTCATGGCATTCATGAGCGCGTTGGGCCCATGGGGAGCCGCAGCGGCCGCGGTGGCGATTGCTGCGGTTCTAGGCGGTGTTGGTAGTGGTGGCCATAGCGTCAGCATGGACGGTTTTGCAGAACAAAAAGCCAACGATGGCAGTGGCACCGTGCTAGGCGACAAGAAGGCACAAAGCGAAAGCATTGCCAAGAGCTTGAGCTCGCTAGAGAGTATGGCTAAGCCAGAGCTAACCTTCATCAGCCAAATGGTGGGCCTGCTGCGCAGCATCAACGATGGAATCGCGGGCACCACCAATGCATTGTTGTCTAGCGGCTTTGACCTGTCTGGCAGTAATTTTCAAGCCAGCAGCAGCTCGTCGGGCGGTGGCATTGTGGGTGCAATTTTTGGATCTAGTTCCAGCAGTACCACTTTGCAGGATCTGGGCTTGGCATTTGCCACCCAGACCATTTCTGAGGCCAGCAAAGCCATCAAGGCGCAAACCTACCAGGTAACGCGCACGGACAGCAGCAGCAGCGGCTTCCTGGGCATTGGCGCGAGCAGCAGCACCAGCTACGACTCCAGCTTTGATGCGCTGGATAGCAAGGTGGCTGCATCTATGTCGCTGGTAGTGAACAAGATGGTGTCCATGGTGAGCACTGCGGGCGCAAAACTGGGTGCTACACCCGAGCAGCTGGC
>JANYEE010000072.1 GCA_025363275.1 Burkholderiales bacterium
GCCGTTTCAATCGCGCCGCGTTCTTCCACCGTTTGCAGTGCTGCCAGTAAATCCATGGGGTGAAGATCCGTCATGGGACGATCACCTATCCACGGGAACAGGTCACGCTCCAATTGCCGCAATGAGCGCTCGGAATGGCGTGCGCTCCATTGGGGGGACTGTTTGCCGTACCACTCCAAAGCAATTGCCTTGAACGTGTCGCCGCCGGTTCTAGTGTTTTTGAGCTTTTCCAGCTTTCGGGCTTGCACCGGGTCGGTGCCTTCGGACTTTTGGGCCTTTGCTGCGTCACGGGCTAGGCGTGCCGATTTCAGGGAAACATCGGGGTAGCTGCCTAGGGCTAGCTGCTTTTCCTTGCCGCCTACCCGGTATTTCAGAAACCATCGTTTTGAACCCGCCGGGCTGACTTGCAAGTACATCCCGCCAGAATCGGCAAACCGGGCTTGTTTCTTGTCCGGTGGGCAAACTGCGCTTTTGCATTCTGTGTCGGTCAGCATGGGGATACGGCTCCTAGTGGGGGTACGGCTTTTGGGGGTACAACGTTAAATTTGCCCCGTTTTCGCCAGTTCTCCCCCCGTTTGTACCCCCGCTTGCGTTTAGCTGTCAATAGCGGTTGCTAGTGGCTATTGCTATGTAAGTGGTTGATTTTCCAAAGAAAAAGGCCGCTAGGTGGTCATTCCTAGCGGCCTTTAAACAGGGGTATGGTGGAGCTGGCGGGAATTGAACCCGCGTCCGCAAGCCTTCTTCGAACAGTTCTACATGTGTAGCCGTCTGATTTAAGTCTCGCCTTTTACATCGCGCAGTGGCACGCTATGCAAAACGCCAGTAACCTATTTTCTTGATCCACCCTAAGTCACCCAAGGCAGGTCCAGCCGAATGAAATTACCCCACAGCCTGGACAATCAGACCTTGCGATCGGACTACCCTTGCCCAGCCTATCGGCTTGCTGTTGTGAGGCTCACGTGCAATTAAGCAGCGAGTGCGAAACGTTCGTCGTTTGCAGTTAGTTTTTTTCTGCTGTTTTACGAGGTGACAGAACCTCGACATGCCCTGCTGCGCGTCCGAACCCACGTCGAAACCAGTGCAGCCCCAAGTCGGTTATTTTAGGGGTATCCCAGCGATTACAAGACCTGGATTCAGAATAAATGCGGCGAGGGCTTACAAACCGCCCGTGCGGCTGTCCAGCGGCGTCACAAATGAATTTTGTTCCCAGCCAGACGTAAGGCGGCTTTCAGGAAATTCAGTGGTGTTAGCAAGCTCCGCATCCAGCCTAGCGAAATTACTGTTTTTGTTTTCGCGCTGGCGCAAGACGGCAGCCTGCAAATGCTCGCGTACGTGGTTGAACTGGTGATCTAAGTGATTGCGTTGTCCATTTTTGACAGCCTCTTCGCCCAAGAAAGCAGTCCGAATGGCTGTTAAGTGGGGCAAGTTAGCAGGGTCCACCACCCAGTAATGCAGTCCACATTGCGACAGCAAGGTGTGTTTGAGGGTCTGGTTACTTAGCGATATTCCCTTGGGGCCAGGAACATCCACGCAGCCCAATACTTTGCCTTCCATATTGCAGATTGTGAAGGAACAGTAGACGCCGTTGAGTAGCTTGTACCAATGGGACGCCTCCCCCTGGTTGGCCGGTGACGTGAAGCGGGTGACCGGGAGTTTGACCAAAATTTGGTGATCGAACATGACCTTAGCCAGCCAGACCCAGACGCGCTTCTCGCGGTTATTAACGAAGGGACGCAGTTTCAGGGGCCATTGTTTGGGTATGCGCCGGGTTTGGCGGACGACCAGCTTGTTACGCCAGTACAGAAGCGCCGCCCCTGCAAACAGACCTAACAAAAAAGATATGACCATGGTGTCCACCCCGAGAACAGGACCATCTAACGTGGCTTATTGAATAATTTTCCAGTCTAGTACGATTTGCAGGTCTTGGAAATAGGACGAACGGACTACACCGCTAGGGTGTGTAGATAGCATCCACCGCAGCGCGGTGGGTCATCACCGTGGCCACCAATGCAGGGTCAAATTGCGTGCCCGAGTGCTCAGCGACGTAACTGCAAGCTTTCTCTAACGGCCAAGCATCGCGGTAGCTACAGGCATTTAACAGCGAGTCCATCACATCCGCAATGGCGGCTATTCTTCCGGCCAGGCTAATTGCGTCAGCCCGCAAGCGCATTGGGTGGCCCGTGCCGTCCCAGCGTTCGTGGTGTTCTAACGCCATGATGGCCGCCACTTCATGGACGTGGGATTTGGATCGCGCCAGCATAGCGTGCCCGGCGCGCGAGTGCGTATTCACGATCTCCCATTCTTCTGGGGACAGTGGAGCAGGCTTGGTCAGAATGTGCTCAGGGACAGCGGCTTTGCCCACATCGTGCAAGAAAACCGCCAGTCGCATGAGTTCTGATTCACGCTCACTGCAGCCCGCGTGGTGCGCCAGCAGGGCGGCCAATTTTCCGATGCGGTGCACATGGGGGAATGTAATCACGCTGCGGCGCTCAATGGCCCCGCCCAGCACGGCAATGGTTTCCAGTTGGGCCTGCTCTAGGTCGTCACGCAGCAGCAGTCCGTCATAGGTAATCGCAACGTTGCGGCTGAACAGTTCTAACAGTTCCCGTGCGTGCTGATTGATGGGATCTGGGAAAGCCATGTAGATAATGCTTTCGCTACCCGCCTGGGTTTTGAAATAGCCAGCGTAAAAGCTGTCAGCATGGAGGCTAATTTTGTCGTGCAGCGCCTGGCGGATGACGGCCTGCACTTGCGCGGGCAGGTTGTGCACCTCTTCATCCACCAGCAGGCCCGAAAACGCCTGGGTGGCCGCCAGTACCTTGATATGGCCGTTGGCAGAATTGGCGGTGTAAGCGGACAAACGCGATGCGCATAGGCCTTCTGCATTCAGATCCAGTAGGAAATTAACCTGCTCCAGCACCGCAGACGCAAAGCTGCGCAGGTTTTGCGAGTCATA
The DNA here is from genome assembly GCA_025363275.1 of Burkholderiales bacterium. Classification (GTDB taxonomy): domain Bacteria; phylum Pseudomonadota; class Gammaproteobacteria; order Burkholderiales; family Burkholderiaceae_C; genus Allorhodoferax. The sequence goes on from JANYEE010000072.1 coordinate 2,957, forward strand.
GACCTGGCTGATAGCTTCAATCGAGCGGCGCAGGCCCTGGCGGGCGTGCTCAATGCGCATCAGATCGCGGTAGGCGCGCAGGCCCGCATAGAAAATCGTGATCAGCTTGCGCCGGGTCAGGTCTGTTTTCTCCTTATAGTCATTGATGTCATAGTCTTTGATGACCTGCTCTTCGGGCGCTTGCCCAGGCTGGCCGGTGCGCAAAACGATTCGCACATTCAGGTTGTGAATGTCTTCCCGGATTTGGCGCGCCAGATCCAGGCCTGCATGCTCGGATTCCATCACCACGTCCAGCAAAATCAGCGCAATATCGTTGGGGGCTAATAGCACTGCATGTGCTTCTTTGGCGCTGTAGCAGTGGATGAATTTCAGGCCACGCCCATCCATCTCGAACCCTGCCATGACTAGCTCGGTGACCTCGTGCACGGCGGGCTCATCGTCCACCACCAGCACCTGCCAAGGATGCAAACTCAGGTGTTTTGTATCGTCGTTTTGTTCGTCACTAAACACCAGGTAATCGGTCATAGGAGGATCTCAGGGTGGGCGCATACAGGAAATGACTGAATAGTTTAATGGTTAGATTCGAACTTGCGGCGCTGCGATACTACAGCCCATGCAATTGCAAGACATTCTTTACTCTCAGGGCTTCGGAACCCGCCGTGTTTGTGCTGGCCTGGTGCAGCAGGGCCTGGTACAGGTTTATATGGAAAAAGATGCTGTGGCCCCCGTATCTTTTGTGCAAGCCGCTACAGATTTTGTAGCAGAGGGCTTGCGCTTTCGGGTGCAGGGTGTGGACTGGCCTTTCTATGAAAAAGCCTATGTGCTGCTGCACAAACCTGCAGGCACCGAGTGCTCGCAAAAGCCATCCACCTATCCCAGCATTTACACATTGTTGCCTTCGCCGCTGCGTTTGCGTCCGCAAAAGGCGGCGGTGCAGGGCGTGCAAGCTGTTGGACGGTTGGACCAGGATACGACCGGGCTGCTGCTGCTGACGGACGACGGCAAATTCATCCACCGCATGAGTTCGCCCAAGCACCATGTGCCCAAGGTGTATGAAGTCACCGTCAAGCACTCGCTGGATGACAAGCAGGTGCAAAAGCTGCTGGGTGGCGTGGTGCTAGATGATGATCCCAAACCGGTACGCGCTGCCGCCTGTGAGGCGGTGAGCGAATTCCACTTGCGCCTGACCCTCACCGAGGGCAAATACCACCAAGTCAAACGGATGGTGGCAGCCGTGAGTAACCGGGTGGAAGGCTTGCACCGATCCCAGATAGGCGGCCTGCGCTTGCCAGACGATCTGGCTCCCGGGCAGTGGAAGTGGCTGACGGCTGCGGACTTGGCCTCCATTGCGGGCTGACGCGTTTAAAACTAGTAACACCTCACTTTTCTACTTTAGCGGCCGCCAGTTACACTTGAAGGCTGTTTAGAAGTAGGGTTTTTGTGAAAAAGTTAGGCAAATTGTTGGCGTCGGGTTGGGCTTGGCTGGTGCTGGCGGCTCCCTTGAGCGCGGTGGCCCAAATCGCTCCCATTTTTGTGTTGAATTCTTTAGATGCCAGCGTCAGCTTGGTCGATCCAGTGGCCTGGAAAGAGCTGCGCCGCTTTCCCACGGGCAAAGAGCCGCACCACCTCTACCTCACGCCTGACGAGAAATCGCTGATCATTGCCAACGCATTGGGTGACAGCTTGCTGTTTGTAGATCCCCGGACCGGCGCCACACAAAAGACGGTTCGCGGCATCATCGATCCTTACCACTTGCGGTTTTCGCCAGACATGAAATGGTTTGTGACCGCCGCAAATCGACTGAACCATGTGGATATTTACCACTGGAATGGGACCGATATGACGTTGGCCAAACGCATCCTGACGGGCAAAACTCCGAGCCACCTGTGGATCAACAGCACCAGTACGACGGTGTATTCCACTATGCAAGAGAGTGATGAACTGGTGGCCATTGACCTGCCTACCCAGACCCTGAAGTGGCGTGGCAAGACGGGCTCGTTGCCCGCTGATCTCTTCGGCACGCCAGACGACAAGTTTTTGCTAGTCGCACTGACAGGCGGAACTGGGGTGGAGGTGTATGACATCACGGGTCCTGCGCCCAAACTGGTCAAAACCCTGCCCACCGGAGCAGGTGCCCACGCCTTTCGCTCGGCGGGTGATAAGCGCCACGTGTATGTCAGTAACCGGGTCGCCAACACCGTCAGCAAAATTGACTTTTTGACGCAGGAGGTCGTTGATAATTACCCGGCACCTGGAGGGCCTGACTGCATGGACATTTCCCCTGATGGTAAATTGATTTACGTGGCGTCCCGTTGGGCGCGCAAGCTCACGGTAATCGACACCACCACCCGCAAGGTGATTCGGTCGGTCAACGTAGGGAATTCCCCGCACGGGGTCTGGACGCTGGACCATGCGCCGCGTTAACAGGTGGCAAGTGTGGCGCAGTCTTGCTGCGTTTTTGATAGCAGCTTGTGCAGTATCCACCTGGGCTACCGCCCAAAATACTTGTAAAAACCCGGTTTATCTGACGCTGGACACTGGCCACATGGATGTAGCTCCGATGATGGCAGATGTGCTGCGCCGCCAGCAGGTCAAGGTCACGTTTTTTGTTGCCAACGAGCGTACTAAGACGGGTGACGGTAGCCTGGGCAATGCCTGGGGCGCTTGGTGGAAATCGGTGGCAGTGCAGGGTCACGAGTTTGCATCGCACACCTACGACCACGTTTACTGGCGGGGTGACTTGCCCGGCGTACAACCCCGGTTCCGCATGCGGCCCAGTGCCGGAGCTTTTGAAGGACGCGAATTCACCTGGGAGCCAGCCAAATACTGCGAACAGATCAACCATGCAGCTGAGCGCATTGCGGACTACACGGGTAAGAAGCCGCTGCCGCTATTTCGCGCGCCCGGAGGTTTCACGTCGCCCAAATTGCTGGCTGCGGCGCAGTCCTGCGGCTATGCCCATGTGGGCTGGGCGCCCGCCGGGTTTTTGGGTGACGAACTGCCCAGTGAAAAGTTCAGTAACGACGTTCTGCTGAAAAAGGCCTTGAAAGATATTCGTACTGGCGACATCCTGATGGCCCACCTGGGTATCTGGTCCCGCAATGACCCTTGGGCACCGGCCAATTTTGAGCCGCTGATTGTAGGCTTGAAAGAACGCGGATTTTGTTTTGAGACCCTGCGCAACCACCCGGCTTACCGGGACTGGATTGCCAGCCATGGCGGCTAGGCGGCGCGATGGACTGGTTTACTGATCTGTTTGCGACCGTACAGCAGTGGCTGTTTGAGTCTGCAGTGCAACCCGTGATGTATGCGATCGGTGAGGGCGCTCGTTTGGAAGAAGGTTTTGCCGGTACGGGTTGGCTACTGGTAGGCTTTTTGCAACTGGCGGTGATGCTGCTACTGATCGCCCCGTTGCAATGGTGGCGTCCAGTGGAAAAGATGACCGACCGCGCCGCGGTTCGGGTCGATATTTTGTACACCGTGATCCACCGGCTGGGCCTTTTCCGCCTGGTGATGTTTTTTACGCTGGACCCTGTTTTTGATGCGCTGGTAGTGGCGCTGCGGGACGCGGGTGTGTCCACGTTTCACCTTGACGACCTTTGGCCCGGTGTTACTGACCTAGCCTGGATCAGTTTGATTATTTATTTGATCGTTTTTGACGCACTGAACTACGCCATCCACCGCGGGCAGCACCAGTTTGAATGGTGGTGGCGTCTACACGCGCTGCACCATTCGCAACGCCAGATGACAATGTGGAACGACAGCCGCAACCATTTATTAGACGACCTGCTACGCGATCTCATCTGGGTACTTGTGGCACAACTAATTGGCATAGCGCCTGGGCAATTTGTTGCAGTGGTAGCTCTCACCCAGTTAAGTGAAAACCTGCAGCACGCCAATGTGCGCCTGTGGTTTGGCAGGGTGGGGGAGCGACTTTGGGTTAGCCCGCGGTTTCATCGTCTGCACCACAGTATCGGTATCGGGCATGAATCGCATGGCAAATCGACGTTGGGCGGACATAACTTTGGGGTGTTGCTACCCTGGTGGGACATGCTGTTTGGCACCGCAGATTTCAGCCTCAAGTACGAGCCCACTGGCGTGCGCGATCAGGTGGAGCAAGGCGTGGATTACGGCCAGAGTTTTTGGTCTCAGCAGTGGCTGGGGTTCAAACGATTGGGCGCGCTTTTCTCAAAGTCTTCCACAGTATCCTTGCCACATGAATCCACTGATTGATTCGTTCTGGCGCGCCGCGGCTTACTGCCTGCGGCCCGGCGTTATCGTGCTGTCTCTTCTGCCACTGCTGCTGATTTGCGTGGCATCACTCGCGCTGGGCTATTTGTTCTGGGACAACGCACTGGACCAAGTGCGTTTGGTGCTGGAGTCTTCTGATTTTGTAAACCACGGCTGGGCCTGGTTGGATAGCATGGGCCTGGGGCGCATCAAGACGGTGTTGGCGCCTCTGGTCGTTATCTTCACTGTCACACCCTTGATCGTGATGGTTTGCCTGCTGGTTGTTGCACTGATGATGACGCCGTGGCTCGTGCGGTTGGTGGCACGGCGCCGTTTCCCGCACTTGCAGGCGCTTGGCACCGGTTCTTTTATGCGCAGCGTTGTGTGGTCGTTGGCATCTGCGGCACTGGCCATGGTTGCCACCATCATCTCTATTCCCTTGTGGTTTGTGCCACCGTTGGTGTTGATATTGCCGCCGTTAATTTGGGGCTGGCTCACCTACCGCGTAATGGCGTTTGATGCCTTGGCGGAGCATGCCACGGATGACGAGCGCAACATCTTGCTGCGCCGCCACCGCAGCGTGTTGTTGGGCATGGGCGTGATAGCAGGTTTTCTGGGCGCCGCGCCCAGTTTGCTGTGGGCGTCCGTTGCATTGTTCGCAGCCATGTTTGTGATTCTTTTGCCGCTGGCTCTGTGGATTTACACCTTGGTGTTTGCGTTTTCGTCTTTGTGGTTTGCCCACTACTGCCTGGCCGCACTCAGTGCCCTGAGGGCTGAGGCCGCTGCGGCAGCGTCCCCGAGAGACCTGCGTTCACTACCAACGAGCACGCTATGAACTTTGGCTTGATCATCATCGGCGATGAAATTTTGTCGGGTAAGCGCGCTGACAAACATTTAACCAGGGCCATTGACATCTTGGGCCAGCGCGGTCTGCAAGTTGCCTATGCCGACTATGTTGGAGATGACCCCAACCGCATCACCGAAACCTTACGGCGCGCCTTTGCATCAGGCGACGTCGTGTTCTCGTTTGGCGGTATTGGGGCCACGCCCGATGACCATACCCGTCAATGCGCAGCCAGAGCCTTGGGTGTCGATCTGGCCTTGCACCCTGAGGCGCGTGATCTGATTTTGGAGCGGATGCAGGATGTGGCCGCAGAGCAGGGCACGGTGTTTGAGCCCGATCGGCAGGACAATCAGCACCGCCTGAACATGGGTATGTTTCCGGTGGGGGCTGAGATCATCCCCAATCCTTTTAACAAGATCGCAGGTTTCTTTTGCAAGAAGGAGCGTGGGGGGATTTATTTTGTGCCCGGCTTCCCCATCATGGCTTGGCCGATGGTCGAGTGGGTGCTAGATACACATTTCAGCGCCCTCTTTCGCCAAGGCGCGTGGCAAGAACAGTCCGTCATCGTTTTTGGCGCTATGGAGGCTACCTTAACCCCCTTGATGGAATCTATTGAGCAAGCGTTTGCGGTCAAAGTATTCAGTCTGCCCAGCGTGGATCACCCGACCTATGGCCGCCATATCGAACTGGGCGTGAAAGGTAGCCCTCAGGTGGTTGCACCAGCTTATGCGACCCTGCTTGAGGGCCTTCACCGGTTTGGCGTATCACTTGGCCCTGAATTGGTGCGTACTTAGAGATGCACCAAAATAGATCTAGTTGCTATTCCCGTAATTGGTGCGCTTACGGTCTGTTCACCGGGCTTGCACCCTGAACGAGCCACAGTAATGGGCCTATCGAGGGTTCTTTGCCCATTATGGGGGCACAATAAGCACAGCAACGTCCTGGGTTAGTGGGCCATGGTTTGGCACAAAAACTGCATTGATCTGGGAGAATACTTTTAACAACCGTGCAACAGGAGAATTTGATGGCCAAGACCGTCGCAGACGTGATGAAGATGGTGAAAGAAAACGAAGTCAAGTTTGTTGACTTCCGTTTCACCGATACCCGCGGCAAAGAACAGCACGTGACTGTGCCCGTGTCGCATTTCGACGAGGACAAATTCGTTTCGGGCCACGCTTTTGACGGATCGTCCGTTGCCGGCTGGAAGGGCATTGAAGCCTCCGACATGCAACTGATGCCTGACCCCAATACGGCCAACATCGACCCCTTCTTTGAAGAAACCACGCTGTTCCTGAGCTGCGACGTGGTCGAGCCAAGCGATGGCAAGGCCTACGACCGTGACCCGCGTTCGATCGCCAAGCGCGCTGAAGCCTTTTTGAAAGCCTCCGGCATTGGTGACACAGCCTACTTTGGTCCAGAGCCAGAATTTTTTATCTTTGACGGCGTGCGTTGGGCCAACGAACCCGGCAAAGTCTTCTTTGAAATCGACGAATACGAAGCACCGTGGAACTCGGGCTCCAAGCTCGAAGGCGGCAACCGCGGTCACCGCCCCACTGTCAAGGGCGGCTACTTCCCGGTACCCCCAGTCGACAGCACGCAAGACATGCGCGCTGAAATGTCCCTGATCCTCGAATCTCTGGGTATTCCGGTTGAAGTGTTCCACCACGAAGTGGCGGGCGCTGGCCAAAACGAAATCGGTACCCGTTTTAGCACGTTGGTGCAGCGTGCGGACTGGACCCAGGTTCTGAAATACGTGGTTCAAAACGTAGCAAATGCCTACGGTAAAACCGCCACGTTTATGCCCAAGCCTTACGCAGGTGACAACGGTTCCGGCATGCATGTGCACCAGTCCATCTGGAAAGACGGCAAGAACCTGTTCGCTGGCGACGGCTACGCCGGCCTGAGCGATTTCGCCCTGTACTACATCGGCGGCATTATCAAGCATGCACGTGCCCTGAACGCCATCACCAACCCCGGCACCAACAGCTACAAGCGCTTAGTTCCTGGTTTTGAGGCACCAGTGAAGTTGGCTTACAGCTCGCGCAACCGTTCCGCTTCCATCCGTATTCCATTCGTGGCTAACCCCAAGGGTCGCCGCATTGAAGCGCGTTTCCCCGATCCATCGGCCAACCCTTACCTGTGCTTCTCAGCACTGATGATGGCTGGGTTGGACGGCGTGGAAAACAAGATCCATCCGGGCGAAGCTGCCACCAAGGACCTGTACCACCTGCCTCCTGAAGAAGACGCCAAAGTGCCAACCGTGTGCCACAGCCTGGACCAGGCGCTGGACTGCCTGAACGCAGACCGTGGCTTCCTGACCAAGGGCGGCGTGTTCACCGACAGCATGCTAGATGCTTATATTGAGCTGAAGATGGGCGAAGTCACGCGCTTGCGTATGGCGCCTCACCCCGTCGAATACGACATGTACTACTCTCTGTAAAGAGTGTAAAAAACTGCGTCCTGCCTCGGACGGACGTGGAATAAAAAAGACGGCTTAGGTCGTCTTTTTGTTTTTTGAGCTGTTTTGGCGCATACTGAAGAACTTCTCGTTTCCCCAACTACCAGAATGAAATTTGGATTCCCGATCTTGACCACAGCTTTGGTGCTTGCCGTTCCCACGTGGGCGCAGGACCGCATCTACCGGTGCGGTAACGAGTACACCAATACCGTGACCGAGGCCCAAGCCAAAAGCTGTAAACTCGTGTCCGGTGGCAACGTCACAGTGGTGCAATCTACGCGGCCCAACCCGAATGCAGGCGTTAAAGTCGCCTCGCTGTCCCCCGGCCAGCCGGGCCAGCGCGTGGATGCCAATGAACAGCGAGCCAAAGACTCTGATGCACGTTTGATCCTGGAGTCGGAGCTGAAGAAGGCCGAGGCCCGCCAGTTGGAATTGCAGAGAGAATACAACAATGGTGAGCCTGAAAAACTAGGTCCCGAGACGCGTAACAACCAAAAATATTTGGATCGGGTGGCCGAAATTAAAGCTAACATGGCGCGCAATGAAAGCGACATCGCCGGCATACGCCGCGAACTGGGGCGCGTGCCTTCCGCTTCTAGTTCCTCTGCACGATAAAGTCTTTGAACGCGCTCGTTCGGTTTCAGTCATTCGACTTGCTGGCCACCCTGGTTGCAGTGCTCGATACGAACGCTGCCGTATTGTTTTCCAACTCTGCGTTGGAAGATGTGCTCGGAACTTCACGCCGCATGATTGATGGTTCGAACTTCCCCGAAGTGTTTACCGAGCCGTCTCAATTACAAAGTGCCTTGGATGGCCTGCGCGAAAATGAATTCTCCACGCTGCGCTATGACGCCTGGCTAAAACGCCCGGGTCAAGACTCCCTGCCCGTTCACGTGATAGTGACGCGCACGGAGACTGCCGATGCGGTAATTGTGGAGATGGTGCCGCTGGAGCAGCAGACGCGCCAGGACCGCGAAGAGCGTTTGGCTGAGCAGGCACAAACCAACAAAGAGCTGATTCGCAACCTGGCCCACGAAATCAAGAACCCGCTGGGCGGTATCCGGGGTGCGGCGCAATTGCTGGAAATGGAGATGGACTCGCCCGAGATGACCGAGTACACCCAGGTCATCATCCATGAGGCTGATCGCTTACAAAGCTTGGTGGACCGCCTGCTGGCACCGCACCGCCGTCCGCACATGGTGGGCGATGTGAATATCCACGAAGTGTGTGAGCGGGTGCGATCGCTCATCATGGCGGAGTTTCCGCGCGGTCTTAAAGTCATGCGTGATTACGATATTTCCATCCCAGAGTTTCGCGGTGACCGTGAGCAACTCATCCAGACGGTGCTGAACATCGCGCACAACGCCTGCCAGGCGCTTGCCGAGCGTATTGCGAGTGCCGATGCAGAGCTCACATTTCGCACTCGTGTCACCCGGCAAGTGACATTTGGTAAGCAGCGTTATCGGTTGGCACTGGAATTGCATGTCATCGATAACGGACCTGGCGTGCCAGACTCCATCAGAGACAGAATCTTCTATCCGCTCGTGTCGGGGCGAGAAGGGGGTTCTGGACTGGGGCTGACATTGGCGCAAACCTTTGTTCAGCAACACCATGGGCTGATCGAGGTAGACAGCGTGCCAGGCCGGACTGATTTCAAAATATTGATACCACTGCCGTAGGAATCGGTGGTGGTCAGCCAGAACTTGGGGACGCCAAAATAATGAAGCCGATTTGGATCGTAGATGATGACCAGTCCATCCGCTTCGTGCTGGAGAAAGCCTTGCTGCGTGAGCATCTCCCCACGCGCAGTTTCTCCAATCCACGGGATGTATTGGCTGCGCTCAGCACCGCCAGCGACGATGAGGGTCCGCAGATTCTGGTAAGCGACATTCGCATGCCGGGTGGCTCAGGGCTGGATTTGCTGGAGCAGGTTAAAGCCCGCCACCCAGGTTTACCCGTCATCATCATGACGGCCTTCTCGGACCTGGACAGCGCGGTGAGTTCCTTCCAGGGCGGCGCCTTTGAGTACCTGCCCAAGCCCTTTGATTTGCCCAAGGCGGTGGAGCTGATTCGCCGTGCAGTGGAAGAAAGCCAGCGCGAAGAGGTGAGCGAAGAGCGCATGGCCGAGACGCCCGAAATGTTGGGCCAGGCGTCTGCGATGCAGGATGTGTTTCGTGCGATTGGTCGTTTGAGCCAAAGCAATGTGACCGTGATGGTGACCGGTGAATCGGGCTCGGGCAAAGAGCTGGTGGCGCGTGCGCTGCACAAGCATTCGCCGCGTGCCAATGGTCCCTTCGTGGCTATCAACACGGCCGCCATACCCAAAGATCTGCTGGAGAGTGAACTGTTTGGCCATGAACGCGGCGCCTTCACCGGCGCACAGACCATGCGCCGTGGCCGCTTTGAACAGGCTGATGGCGGTACGCTGTTTCTGGACGAAATTGGCGATATGCCGTTTGAGCTGCAGACGCGATTACTGCGCGTCCTGAGCGATGGCCATTTTTATCGCGTGGGTGGCCACAGTGCTGTCAAAACCAATGTGCGCGTGATCGCAGCCACCCACCAGGACCTGGAGCAGCGCGTCAAAGACGGCGGCTTTCGTGAAGACTTATTCCACCGCTTGAACGTGATTCGCCTGCGCTTGCCGGCCCTGCGCGAGCGCAAGGAAGACATTGGCATGCTCACGCGCCATTTCTTGCAGCAGAGCGCCAAACAACTGGGTGTGGAGGCCAAGCGTATTTCTGACGGTGCATTGGGCCGGCTGGAAGTGTTTGCCTTCCCAGGCAATGTGCGCCAACTTGAAAATATTTGCCACTGGCTCACCGTGATGGCACCCGCCCAGGTGATTGAAGCCAAAGACTTGCCGCCTGAGGTGGGTGTGGGACGCGATTTGAATGCGCCCGCGGTGTTTGCGAGCTCGCCCGTTGCGGGCGCTGAGGGCTTGCCCCATGTGGCTGGCGCTGGTGTGTCCGCTGGTGGCTCCAGCGGCAACTGGGAAACCGATTTGGAAACCGAGGCCGTGGCGCTACTCGGTGGCGGCACCAGCGATGTATGGGATGTGCTGACCCGCAGGTTTGAATCGCGTTTGATCCTCGCGGCTTTGGCCAATACCAAAGGCCGACGCATCGAAGCCGCGCAAAAGCTCGGCATTGGCCGCAATACCATCACCCGCAAGATCCAGGAGCTGGGTTTAGAGTGAAAAGTGGCTAGGGCCCCAGTAAAGTCTGCCTGATGTGCTATAAAAATAAGAGCAGATCGCTTAACTAAGATCGTCCAGCTTGCCGGGAGACAATGCGGGCATGGAAGCCAATTACCACGTCAGAGACGCCCAGCCCGAAGACGCACCGCGTCTCGCGGTGCTGGCTGTGCAGGTGTGGATGCACACCTATGCGACCCAGGGTGTGTCCTCGGTCATTGCCGACTATGTGCTGGCAGAGCTGACGCCGCAGGCCTTCGCGGCCAAGCTGGGCAATCCTGCAATATCGATTCTGGTGGCCGAGCGCGAGGGACATCTGCTGGGCTTGGCGGTGATTCAGTCGGGCGCTGTCGGTGTGAATGTGCTGGCGGCCACGGTAGAGTTGACGACTTTGTATGTGCAGGCGCATTGCAAGGGGCAGGGCATAGGCAGTCGCCTTCTGAATGAAGCCAGGACCTTGGCTGCGGCACACGCAGGTAGTGGGTTGTGGCTCACTGTAAATGCGCAGAATACCGCGGCGATAGATTTCTACAACCACCACAATTTCCAGCGGGTAGGCACCGTAGACTTTATTTTGGGCGGTGTGGCGCACCCGAACCTGGTAATGCTGGGTTAGCACTTGCCCATCGCGTCGGACCATTTCTCCAGCGACGTCACCACCGAAGAAACACGCAGCGCGTTGTTAACGACATCGGCCCACGCCCCCGATTCCACCTGCACGCCGTAGTGGAACATGGGGTGCTCCAGCTTGCGGCGGGCCACCATGTCGGCGATCTGGCTGTCTTGCAGGGGCATGCCCATGGAGGCCAGAATTTTGCGCTTCTCCTCGACCAGTCCAGAGGTGCGGATCAGCTTGATGAGGCGCAGGTGTAGCGCCGGGTTATTGGCAATTTCCTTGGTGCGCTCGTAAATCAGCTCATTGACGATGGCGGACAGCAGGACCACCTCACTGGTGATTTGCGAACGCCAAATCACAGTGCCATCAAAGTGCGTTAAACCCCGTTTGAGCTCCAGTGTGTGTTGCGCAAGTTCGTCCGCATGGTAGAAATTGAAGCCCGCTGCGTTCCAGCCCAGGGCTTCGATGTGCTCCCACTTGTCGGGGGTACGGTACTGCAGGCGGATGCCAATATGGCTGTGCCGGTCATCCGTCCTGGCGATTGCGGGGGTATCTTCAGCCATGGTGTGCTCCTGGTCGCAGTTTCCATTCATTTTTATACCAAAAGTGCCTGAGGCCCAGGTAAAAACTGCCTGGGTAGCTATTATTTTTATAGCGTACTGGTTTCCAACAGCACCGGCGCGTGGTCACTTGGGCGCTCGTTTTTGCGCGGTGTCTTGTCAATAGTGCAGCCCACCGCTGCGGCTTTGACCGCTGGGCTGACCAGGATGTGGTCGATACGCAGGCCGCGGTTGCGCCTGAAACCCCCATCGCGGTAATCCCACCACGAAAAATTCTTGGGCGGCTGCGCAAACAGACGCACGCCGTCGTGCAGGCCCAGGGCAATCAGCGCACGCAGGTGGTAGCGCTCTTCTTCGGTGCAGTGGATGCTGCCCTCCAGCCCCACCGGGTCCCAGACGTCGTCATCGTCGAAGGTGATGTTGTAGTCGCCCATCAACACCAGTTGGGGGTGGGCCGCCAGTTCCTCGCGCACCCAGGTGCGCAGGCCCTTGAGCCACTCCATCTTGTATTCAAACTTGTCGCTGCCAGGCTCCTGGCCGTTGGGGAAATAGGCGCCAATCACCCGCACGCCGTCCACCGTGCCTGTAATCACGCGGGCCATATCGTCGTCAAAGCCCGGGATGTTTTTGACGACGTCGGTGGCGGGCGTGCGCGATAGCAGGGCCACGCCGTTGTAGGTTTTCTGGCCAAACCACTGCGCCTGATAGCCCGCGTCCAGAAAGGCCTGGGCTGGGAACTTGTCGTCGGTCATCTTCAGCTCTTGCAGCACCAGCACGTCTACCGGCGAAGCTGTTGCATCCTGCGCGGCCAGCCAGTCCAGTACTTGCGGCAATCGCACGCTCAAAGAGTTCACATTCCAGGTGGCTAATTTCATGGCTTTTATGGGGGGGGCATCAAAGGGGATTGCGAGGTCTGTTGTCAGGGTACGGTGTATTCGTCCAGCCCGACCACGCCGATTTTTGGCAGGCCCAGGCGCTGCGCTGCACTCATCACCGCGGCTACGGTGTCGTATTTGCTGGTGGCCGCAGCGTGGATGTGAATCTCAGGCGGGCTGGGTATTTGCGCAGCGCCGCGCAGGCGGGCTTCCAGCTCCCGGCGGCTGGTCAGCAGTTCTCCATTCCACAGCACTTGCTGGGTGGCGGACACTTCAATGCGCACTGCCGGCGGTGGCGCACTGTCCGGGGCCGGGCCACCGTTGGGCAGCTCCATGCTGACGGCATGGAAGTGCACGGGGATGGTGATGATCAGCATCACCAGCAGGACTAACAGCACGTCAATCAGTGGCGTGATGTTGATACCGCTGGCAGCCTCCACCTCGGCCAGTTCGGGGTGCTCTCCATTTTCGGTTTGGGCGTCAAAGTCAATGGCCATAGTGCGCGTCCATACTTCAGCGTTGGCCGGGTGGCTCGGTCAAAAAACCGATGCGCACAATGCCAGCCTGCTGCGCGGCCAGCACCACTTTGGCCACGGCTGCATAGTCCGCGCGGGCATCGGCGCGGATGTGCACCTCGGGCTGAGGCTGCTGGGCACCCAGCACTTTCAAGCGGGCTTGCAACTCAGCGCGCTCGGGCAGCGGCAGGTCGTACCAGAAGGTGTCGTTGCTGGCGGTGATCGAGATGATGACGTTGTCTGGGCGCACCTGGTTGAGTTGGTTGAACTCGCGCGGTAATGACACGCCCACCGATGCGCTGACCACGGGAATAGTGATCAGAAAAATGATCAGCAGCACCAGCATCACGTCCACCAGGGGTGTAGTGTTGATCTCGGACAGCATGACGTCGTCGTCACCCGCGTCAACTGGGTAATTGACTGCCATGCTCAGCCTTCAGCATGCCGGGACTTGCCAGCGCGCTGGTTTTTCTCCACATTCACCAGCAGCAGGGTGTGCAGATCGGAGCCAAAGGACTTGACGGTGTGCATGGCGACACGGTTGCGGCGCACCAGCCAGTTGTAGCCCAGCACTGCGGGTACGGCCACGGCCAAGCCCAGCGCGGTCATGATCAGCGACTCGCCTACTGGGCCAGCCACCTTGTCAATAGAAGCCTGGCCGGTCAGGCCAATGCCGATCAGCGCGTTGTAAATGCCCCAGACCGTGCCGAACAAGCCGACAAAGGGTGCGGTGGAGCCCACGGTGGCCAGAGCCGACATACCGGACTGCATGCGCACTGCCAAGTTACCCACACTGCGCACAATATCCTGGCTCAGCCAGTCGGCCATGAGCACCTGGCCCGACAGTTGTTCGTGTTGGCGTACACCGTCCATCGCCGAATCGACAATGCCGCGGAATGGGCCGCCCTTGGCCAAAGAGTCTGCCGCGCTGCGCAGCGAAGCATTGCCCGAAAACGCGCTGCGTGCCTGCTGCGCCATGTGCATCAGGCGGCGCTGCTCCAAGGCCTTGGCCACGATCACGTACCAACTTCCTATCGACATGAACGCCAGAATGATCAGCGTAGAACGTGCGACCCAATCGCCCTGGGCCCAGGTGACGCGCAGGCCGTAGGGGCTGGCTGCGCCTTCGGTAGCCGAAGCGGGTGCTGCCTTGGTCGCCGCGGGGTCCAGGTTGCGAATAGGCGCTGCTGCAGTCGTTGCAGCTTCGGTCGTGGCCTGGGCCAGCGCTGGAGCCGCGCACACCAGCGCAATGACCAGAGCCATGGTGTGGGCGAGCGCCCGCACAGGGCGGGGAAGAGAATCAGAGGACAAAGCAAATAGGGGCATGGTGGGTGTTTCGTGAAATAGGGTTTGCCGGGATATTACGAAGCGGGTGTGAGTTACTTGCGGGTGGTGCTGGCATCTCTTACTTGCATTTGTCGCGTACGGCTTGCACTACGCCGACGATGGGGGCCAATAGGCCCAGGGCGGCACCTGCATCTTTGCCAAAACAGTCGGGCTTGGTGGCAGCCTCTACGGCTTCGCCCAGGCGGTTGCGGGTGCCGGTGCCATTGAGTTGTTCATTGGCCAGCTCGGCGGCGCTTTTCTGGCGCGGTGGGCTGCGCAGCATGCTGGACGGGTAATTGAGATTCAGGCCAGCACCACTGGGTGCTGGTGCGCTGGGTGCGGCGGCGGCAGGAGTGCCGCCCGCCGGTGCTGCTGTCGTGCTGCCGCCTGCTGGCTTTTCCGTGGCGGTAATGGCTGCTGGGCGTGGGGGCAAGGCTACGGGTGGTGCCACTGCAGCGGGCAAAGCAGCAGGTGCGGGTGCGGCTGCCTTGGGTGCGGCCACTACTTCGGGTGCGAAGGTGGGGGCTGGTGCAGGGGCGGGTGTGGGGGCTGGAGGAGTTACGGGCGGCGGCGCTTGTACCTGCACGTTCACTGTGGGAGTGACCACATCGATTTTGGTGTCCAGCACCGGCATCGGTACCGGCAAGGGCACGGGTTCACGCCGCACGCGAGAGGGCTCTGGCAAGGGCTGGACCGGCTCTGCCACCGGCGCTGGTTCTGCAGCCGGTGGAGGCGGTATCACAGGCGCTGGCACAGGCACCGACACAGGCTTCGGCTCGGGCGGTGGAGGCTCGGCGCGTTCGGTGATGGCGGCGCGCAAAGGTGGTGCCGGAGCCACGATAGGCTGCAGCGCCGGCGGCGCTGTGGTTTTAGGCACCACAGTCACGGGCAACGTGATCGGCCCCGGCGCCTCGCGCGGCGGCGTAATCGGCGCGACCCACTGGTACACCACCTGCTCGGCGCTGCGCACCAGCGGTGCAGAGTTCATGGCCACCCACAGCAGTCCCAGATGTAATGCTACCGCCGTCGCCAGCGCTGGCTTGGACAGCCAAGACGTGTTCAGGGCAGGGCGGGCAAAGGGGTCCAGCATGGGGGCGTGGGCGGCCAGGTAGGGGACGGTTTAAAGGTGCAAAAACGCGAGCACACCTACGATGGCGCCCAGACCGCCCACAATAAACATGCCGTACTCCAACCATTTCTTGCGGGATAACAAAGCAATCGCAGCCAACGCAATGGCGACCTGCAATGCCGTAGTGGCTTGAGCCCAGCGGTGGTGCTGGTGCATCTGCTCGTCCGAGCGGTGGTCCCAATCTGTAGCTTCGGCCTCCAGTTTTTCAGCCGCTAATTTGATCTCACCCTTTTCCTTGTCATAGCGCTCTACTTTGGCCTTGAAGCCATCCCGCTTATCGGCGGGGGCCAGTTCCAGCGCCAGCTCTGCCAGGGCTTGCTTGGTACTCTTGGCTTGGTAGAAATTCCACTGGTTGGACGCCTCGGTCTTGCGGATAGCTGCGTTGTTTTTGAATAAGCCGGCGTTAGCCTGCGTGGCGCCGCCCATATAGCCAAAAATCGCGCCCACGGTGGCGATGATGGCGGTGAACATGGCGATCTGGTTGGTCATGCTGCCCTGAGAATCCCCATGACCACCGCCTCCATGGGTGGCGTGTTCCAGCGCATGATCGTGGGGGCCGTGTACGTGAAATCCGTGTCCAGACATATTCAATCTTCCTTCAAAGTGTTTTGGTAAGTGACAAAGCTTAAGGGCAGGCCCTGGGCCGATATGAGGTTGGTGCGAGCCACTTCCCGCCACTCGGGTCCCAGTTCGGGCGCGGAGGCATCGCCTTCAAAGACCGCGCCAATCTCCGTGACGACTACGCTGTGCGCCAGCGGCAGTGCCTGCCCGTACATTTGCGCACCGCCAATGACCCACACATGCTCGCTTTGCTCACAAATTTGTAGCGCCTCAGGCAGGTTTTGTGCGGGCCTCGCACCGTTTTCATTCCAATCCTGCTGCCGGGTGACGACTACATTGGTGCGCCCCGGCAAGGGGCGGAATTTGGTGGGAATGGAATCCCAGGTCTTGCGTCCCATGATCACCGGGCAACCCAGCGTAGTGCGTTTGAAGTGCGCCAGGTCCTCTGGCAGGTGCCAAGGCATGGTGCCCTTGAAGCCAATGACGCCATTGGCAGCGCGGGCATAGATGAGGTGCAGTTGCATGGCGATGTACGACCGACTTCTAAACCGCGACGGGTGCTTTGATGGCTGCGTGACATTCATAGCCCAGCACCTCAAAGTCTTCAAACTGGTAGTCCAGAATCGAATCGGGTCTGCGCTTGATGTGCAGCGTGGGGTAGGCCAACGGCGTGCGGCTCAGTTGCAGCTCCACTTGCGCGTGGTGGTTGCTGTAAATATGGCAATCGCCCCCGGTCCAGATGAAGTCGCCCACGTCCAAATCACATTGTTGCGCCACCATGTGCGTCAGCAGTGCGTAGCTGGCAATGTTGAACGGCACGCCCAAAAAGACATCGGCGCTGCGCTGGTACAACTGGCAGCTCAATTTGCCCTTCCCGCCGGGCGTTTCACTAGGTGCCACATAGAACTGAAAGAAGGCGTGGCAGGGCATGAGCGCCATTTTGTTCAGCTCGGCCACGTTCCAGGCACTCACGATGATGCGGCGGCTGTCGGGGTTGGTCTTCAAAGTTTTGATGACGTCGGCAATCTGGTCGATGTGGCCACCGTCGGGCGTGGGCCAACTGCGCCACTGCATGCCGTAAACCGGGCCCAAATCGCCGGTCTCAGGATTCGCCCACTCATCCCAGATACTGACGCCGCGCTCTTTGAGCCAGTTGTTGTTGGACGAGCCGGTCAGGAACCACAGCAGCTCTTGAATGATGGATCGAAGGTGCACCTTCTTGGTGGTCACCAGCGGAAAGCCTTCGTTCAAATCGAAGCGCATCTGGTAGCCAAACACGCTCTTGGTGCCGGTGCCGGTGCGGTCGTCCTTGAACACGCCGGTGGTGTAGACGTGGCGCATGAAGTCTTCGTATTGGGAACGCGCGGCGAGAGGCATGTTGAACTTTGCAAAATGGTGCTTGCAACAACTATTGGCTGCAAGTGAAGCGCGATTTTAGAATGTTAATTTTGTAGAAGGGTTTTCCATGGCCGAACTTGAATTTTTTACCAACCCGCAATCGCGAGGGCGGATTGCCCATTGGATGCTGGAAGAGCTAGGTGTGCCGTACACCACCCGCTGGGTGCAATATGGCCCTGACATGAAGGGGGAGGCGTACCGTGCTGTGAACCCCATGGGTAAAGTGCCCGCTTTGCGCCATGGCGATGTGGTGGTCACGGAATGCGCCGCCATCTGCGCGTATTTGGCCGATGCCTTTGCAGACAAAGGACTGGCGCCTTCGCTGGGGCATCCTAGCCGCGCTGCCTACTTGCGCTGGTTGTTCTTTGCGGCAGGTCCATTGGACAGCGCTGTGGTGGCTAAATCTTTAGGCTGGCAAATCCCCGAGGGGCGCAGCAGTGTGGTGGGCTTTGGCAGCTACGCCGACACGATTAACACGCTGGAAACGGCGTTGCAACCCGGGCCGTATATTTGCGCAGACCAATTCACCGCCGCGGATGTGTATGTGGGCTCCAGCCTGGGCTGGGGTTTAATGTTTGGCACGATCGAAAAACGGCCCACGTTTGAAGCGTATGTGGCGCGCATCAACGCCAGACCCGCTGCGCTGCGTGCCAATCAGATGAATGAGGCGCAGATTCAAGCCACAAAGGCGTGAAACCCGTATTACTCTCGGCGCAGCACCCGGCCCGGATTGAGGGTGTTGTGTGGGTCCAGCGCCGTTTTGATCGCGCGCATGGCACCCAGCGCCACGGGCGATTTGTGGTGGGCCAGCTTGTCGCGCTTGAGGCTGCCAATGCCGTGCTCGGCTGAAATGGAGCCGCGGTACTGGTCCACTAGCGCGTAGACCAGGGTGTTGATGGGGCCTTCCAGTGTGGTCAAAAACACTTCGGCGTCGGCATCCACCGGGGCCTGCACGTTGTAGTGCAAATTGCCATCGCCCAAGTGGCCGTAGTTGACCAGGCGCACCCCCGGAAAAGCCACCTGCAAAGCCGCGTCGGCTTCCTGTACGAAGGAAGGAATGCGCGAAACCGCAATGCTGATGTCATGCTTTATGTTGAGACCTTCCTGGGCTTGCGCCAGAGGGATGCTCTCGCGGATATGCCACAGCGCGCGGGCCTGGGCCAGGTTCTCGGCCACCACGGCATCCAGTACGCAACCCTGCTCTAGGGCGGCTTCCAGCAGGCGCTCCAATTGTTGGCGCGCATGGTCCTCGGATTCTTGGTCGGAGTTTTCTAAAACCACGCAGTACGACGACATGCCTTCAAACGGTACTTTTTGTTGCGGGAAGTGCTTGCGTACTAGGCCCAGCGCAAAGTCGCCCATCACTTCAAAGCCCGTGAGCCCGGCGTTCAGGTGCTTATGCGCCAGGCCCAGCAATTGCACAGCGGCGTCTAGCGAGGGCACGGCGGCAAACGCGGTGAGCTGCGTAACGGGCAGCGGATACAGTTTCATCGTGGCTGCGGTGATGATGCCCAGCGTGCCTTCGGAACCAACAAAAAGGTGGCGCAGGTCGTAACCGGTATTGTCTTTGCGCAGGCCAGTCAAGCCGTCCCAAATCTCGCCTTGCGCGGTCACCACTTCCAGGCCCAGGCACAGCTCGCGGGTATTGCCATAGCGCACCACCTGCGTGCCGCCAGCATTGGTGGCCAGGTTGCCGCCAATGGTGCAACTGCCCTCGGCCGCCAGGCTTAATGGGAATAGGAAGCCTTGCGCCTCACAGGCCTCTTGCAGGGTTTGCAAAATGCAGCCGGCCTCGACCGTTACGGTCAGATTCGCGCCGTCGACTACCCGCACACGGTTAAGGCGCTGCAGGCTCAGCACCACTTGGGTGCCACTGGCGTCTGGCGTTGAGCCCACCACCATGCCGGTGTTGCCACCCTGAGGCACGATGCTCACACCCGCCGCCGCGCAGCACTTCACTACCTCGGCCACCTCCCGGGTGTTAGCCGGGCGCACTACGGCCAGCGCGTGGCCGCGCTCGCGTTTGCGCCAGTCTTGCTCATAGGCGGTTAGGTCGCCCTCGGTCAGCACATGGGGGCCTCCCACGATGGCGCGTAAGGCACGCACTACCCCAGCTTTTTCCATCAAGCAGCTACCTGCGCCGTAGTGTCCACGGGGGCAGCCGCTTTGACGTAGTGCTGGCGCAGGCGCACGTGCAATACGCAGGCCACAAACAACACTGCACACAGCACCACTTCGGCCATCGCCAGGTAGTTACCGGGCGCTTTGTCGCTGTAGGCGCGCACAACGCCCTCGGTAAAGTAAATCCACACCAGCAGGCTCAGCCAGCGGTAGGTGTACATGCGGTTTTTTAACAGTCCCGCCAATGGAATACACAAGGGAAATACCTTCAGCGCCAGCGTAGAGCCGCCAGGGCGTACGGGCGCCCACAGCAACTCCCAGCCTAGGCCCAACACAATGAGGCTGATGGTGGTGGCAACGGCTAACCAGCGTACAAGATTGATATTGCGCGCTGCTGCGAAGGATGGGGTGGGTAGGTTGGGAGTGGGCGGGTTCATAGTCGGTGGCATCATAGCGGCATGCCCCATTTACAACGACTACGCGCCTGGATAGCCGATGTGGCCAAAGTGCCATGGCCGGACGCGCTTTTGACCCTGCGCGAGCGCTTTCGCGAGGACCGCCTGGGCTTGACCGCCAGCAGTCTGACTTTCACGACCATCATCGCCCTGGTGCCCTTCATTACGGTGGCACTGGCTCTGTTTACAGCCTTCCCAATGTTTGCCAAATTTCAGGATGTGCTGCAAAAGTGGCTAGTCGATAGCTTGGTGCCTGACAATATTGCCCGCCAAGTGCTGGGTTACTTGAACCAATTTGCAGGCAAGGCGAGCAAATTAGGTGCCGTGGGTCTGGCTTTTTTGCTGGGCACGGCGTTAGCGCTGATTTTTACGATCGACCGTACGCTCAATAGCATCTGGCGGGTACGTACCCCGCGGCCGGTGGGCCAACGGGTGTTGATTTACTGGGGCGCGCTTACCCTAGGGCCCCTAGTCCTGGGGGCCAGCTTGAGCATGACTTCGTATGCTTTGTCGGCCTCGCAAGGCTTGGCGGGGGTGCTGCCAGGTGGAGTCAGCGTGTTGCTGGAAGTGCTGCAATTGGGGCTGGTGGGAGGGGGAATGGCCACTATGTTCCATTACGTACCCAATACCCACGTGCGCTGGGGCCACGCCTGGATGGGCGGCATATTTGTAGCTGCTGGGCTGGAGATCGCCAAGCGCGTACTGGCCTGGTACCTCGGTATGGTGCCCACCTACTCGGTGGTCTACGGAGCCTTTGCCACGGTGCCCATTTTGCTGATCTGGATCTATACCGCGTGGGTGATTGTGCTGCTGGGGGCCGCGCTCACCGCCTATGTGCCCAGCCTGATTGCTGGCACACAGCGGCGCCGTGTGGGACAGGGCTGGCAGTTTCAGTTGGCGCTAGAGGTGCTGCAGCAACTGGCTTTGGCGCGGCCCCTGTATGCCAAAGGCCTGACGGCAAGCCAACTGGGTGTGGCCCTGCAAACCGACGCGCTGCGCCTGGAGCCCGTGTTAGAGACTTTGTCTGCATTGGACTGGACTGGGCAACTGGTCGAAGGTAGCGGTACTGAGGAGGCGCGCTTTGTATTGCTGGTTGACCCAGAAAAAACCGCCCTGACACCGCTGATGGCGGCTTTGCTACTGCCGCATACGCCAATCACTGAAAAATTATGGAGTAATGGCCAATGGCCCGCTGTTTCATTGCATGAGGTGCTATGAAAATAATAGCTGCGATAGTTATAAAAAAACCGGCTGAACTAGCCGGTTTTTATGTATCGCTTAGTAGCTACTGCGTCCGCCGCGGTACCCGTCCGAGCTGCCGCGGTCTTCACGGGGGCGGGCAAGGTTCACCACAATAGAGCGTCCATCCACGGATTGGCCGTTCAACCCGGTGATAGCTGCTTGTGCAAATTCGGGCGTCGTCATTTCAACGAAGGCAAAGCCTTTGGAGCGGCCCGTGTCGCGGTCCATCATCACCTTGGCAGATGTCACATCACCGAATTCTGCAAAGTTGCTTTGCAGGCTGGCGTCGGTGACGGAGTAGGGCAGGTTGCCCACGTAAATTTTGCTGCTCATGGTTGAGCCTTTCAGTAAAAGCGCGCAGGGATAAATTTCCGTTGCCGCGCGGGGGAGAGCGGTCCACGAAGGAACCGCGGGAATGGTGAGAGCAATCAGAGCTAAAGCTCTCAGCAGGGCTGCGCTGTGACCATGCAGGTCTCCAGCCAACCTTGGGTGACTGCATAAAGGCGCGCAGCTTCACGGGATACGAACTCGCAATCGAAATTGAAAATTCGGCAGTAGCCACCCTTACTTTGGGTGCGCTGAATCGAAAAAGAGGCACGGAAGAGGCCGTTGGCCGTCTCGTGGGTCGCGGGCGAAACGACGAACTTGCCCATGGGGATAAAAGACTCGGAAATCAAATTCATGGAATGTTGCAGGCCTGAAGGAAAGGTCCCGCGTGAGCAATGAGAATTCGGCTAGCTGCAGCTCGGCAGATTAGCGCGGTCGACAGGTGTCGAATAAAAACAGAGACAAGGTTCAAGTCAAAAATCTGAGCCATCTCTTTGGACTGCGGTGTGTTGGTGTTTACAACCGAAAGTAACAGGCATCATAACAAAATTTAATATCAATTAATTATTTAACTACTAAAAATAATAAAAACGGGGTTTTTATGTTCCACCGTTACGCCGACGTTGGGTGCAAGCTGTGCTGTTGGCTTCGCTGAACGCGCTGGTAATCCACCGTGTGCTGGCGCACATTATCAATATAGGGTAAACCCTAGAATTACATGCATTGTCCACGGGTGCCGCAATGATGACCAACAAAAACCTTTTTCAAACAGTCCTATGCCTGCCTTTTGACTTGGCACGTATGCACTACGCTGCGGCAGTTAGAGTGGGAGCCATTGAAACATCCCTGCTGGCATCTGCGCGTTTTGGCAGATTACTCAACAGTATCGAAGTTGTAGCCCTGGGTCCATTGGCCCGTAGGCGATAGAGCTGTTGTCTTATGGGAAGGGGTAAGCGCTGCGTCCAGTGTTGCATCGATCTCTGCGGAACGAAGAAATAGATTGCGTTGGTATGTTGTAGACACGCTTGGATTCGATCGGGTGTAGGGCGTGAGCAAAGGCGTCACGCTTTTATGGCATGGGTTTGGAAAGCGCGCCTTGATTCGTCGCTATCCACCTTCAAAATAAAGTGTCGATGCCGTGGAGTTTAGTCGCGGGCAGCTAAGGGAGTGCTCTGGTTGTCGTCCAGCGCTTCAAGCACTTTGGATGGATTCATGGCTTGCTGCAGCGATTCGACACTGGGGTCATGCCGGTCTTTGACGTTGGGAAGATCGCGTCGCAGTTCTTCTATCAGATCAATCAGCTTCGCTACCTTTTGTTCAGTCAGCAAAATAACCTTTAGATCAAGATTGGAGCGCTGCTCGGCCAGTTTTGCCAAACGATTTTGCCGGCTGAGTACACCCGTTGCTGTCAGCCACGCGAACAGTCCCACAAAGCCTTGTAACCAAAAGAAAGGCGCTGGGTCAAACTCGACCCAGCCCAGTGCATGGCATAGCATGTTGAGCCCCGCCCAGGTGCCGACGAAAAGCAAGATAAAGACAAAAAAGAGGGGCTGGCCAGCCAATTCGCTCAGACGCTCAAGCAAACGTTGCGACTGACTGAGCTTGTCCGATTCCCTTGCATAGAACTTTTGTACTGCGGCAACATTGAGGCCGATCTGATCGCGCTCATCATCGATGGCACTTGTTTTGTGTTTGGACTTAGCCATAGGGGCCTCAGTGACACCTTGACGCTGGTGCAGCGTTCGGGGATTTGAAGAAATCTACAGTTTTACCTTGCCCACAAGGATGTCTTTGTACATGACCCAGTCACCCATAAAGCTATACAGAGGGCGCTTGAAAGACGCGGGTTTGTTTTTCTCAAACCCAAAGTGTCCAACCCAGGCGCATCCATAGCCGCACAGCAGGCCAAGCAAAATAAAAATCCATTGACCGGTGACCAACATCAGTGCCACGCATGACAACGCCAGACTAGAGCCTAAGAAATGCAGGCGCCTGCATGTCACATTGGAATGCTCCGTCAGATAGAACGGATAGAACTCGCTAAAGCTCTGAAAGCTGCGCGGGTCAACGGCTGCGGTGGGGGTAGATACGGTGGTGTTCATGCGGTCTCCTCTGGAGTTTTACCAGTTTACGCCGCGCAGGCTGGTTCGCCTAGCGTAGAAACCCCTTGATGGCAGCCAGAGTTTCCTCGGGGGCTTCGGTCATCTGATGGTGGCCTACTGGCACCTGTACAACTTGGTGTTGCACGCCAGCGGCGCGGGCAACAGCCACCAGATCGCTCGCTGCTTTAGGCGTTGTCATCTGGTCGTGTTGACCCAACACAAACAGCACCGGGCACATCACTTGCGCCATGGCTTCTGCGCCATGGGCATAGGCATCGCAGGCCGCAAAGCCGCGGTGAAATACGTTGACACTGGGGTTGCTGGCCAGCACACGGCGGCCCAGCGCCAGGCTGCTGCCAAATACCCAAGTACCCGGCCCCAGGGCCGATGGCGGTGCGGCCAGCGTACTGCGTGAAAGCACATTGATCATGTGCAGCGCTTTTTCTGGCGCGTTCAAAGAGGCTTCCATTAGTACGGGTGACACCTTCATCGGGTAGGCCGTGCCCACTAGCACTAAGTGGCTGATGCGGTTACCCATGCGGCTTGCAGCCTCCAGTGCAATCAGCGAGCCCCAACTGTGGCCAACCAGCGCCGCCTTCTGAATGCCCGCGGCATCCAGCAAACCGGCGATGAAGTCGGCAGCTTCTTCCACGGTGTATGGCGCATTGCCTGCGCTGCGGCAATGGCCGGGCAGGTCTACGGCCAGCACGTTGTAGCCGTGGTGGGCCAGATAGCGGCTTTGCAAAATCCACACGCTGTGGTCATTGAGCACGCCGTGGATAAAGACAACCGTGGGCTTGGTAGCATCAAAAGACTTGCCGCCGGTGTAGCAGTAGGCGGTGGCACCGCGAACGAGGAGTTCCATGCTCAGGCCACCGCTTTCTCGGCCGCCTTCAGCGCGCGCTTCAGGTCATCGATCAGATCATCCGGATCTTCCAGGCCAATGGACAAGCGAATCGTGCCCTGCGTGATGCCACCTGCGGCCAGCGCCTCATCTGTCATGCGGAAGTGTGTGGTGCTGGCCGGGTGGATCACCAGGCTGCGGCAATCGCCCACATTGGCCAAGTGGCTGAAGACCTTGAGCGTCTCAATGAACTTCTTGCCCTGCTCGCGCTTGCCTTTTAAATCGAAACTGAACACGGAACCAGCGCCCTTGGGCAAGAGCTTTTGCGCCAGCGCGTGGCTGGGGTGACTCTCCAGCAGCGGATGGCCCACGCGGCCCACGAAGGCGTGGCCGGCCAGAAACTGCACCACCTTTTCGGTATTGCTTATGTGCCGAGCCATACGCAGCCCCAGGGTCTCAATACCCTGCAAGATCAGCCAGGCGGTGTGCGGGCTCATGCAAGCGCCAAAGTCGCGCAGGCCCTCACGCCGGGCGCGCAGCAGGAAGGCGCCTACGGTGCTTTCTTCGCTGAAATTCATACCATGAAAACCGTCGTAGGGCGCGGCCAGCTCGGCAAATTTGCCGCTACTGGCATGGGCACGTGCCCAGTCAAAGCTGCCGCCATCCACCACTACGCCACCAATCACGGTGCCGTGACCGCTGAGGAACTTGGTGGCCGAGTGGTAGACCAGATCAGCTCCCAGGCCCAGGGGTTGCATCAGCCAGGGGGAGGTGAGGGTGGAGTCCACCAAGAGCGGCAGCCCGGCTTCGTGGGCTATTGTTGAAACAGTAGGGATATCCAGCACATCGAGGCCTGGGTTTCCCACGGTTTCGCCAAACAGCAGCTTGGTGTTGGGGCGAATGGCGGCGCGCCAACCATCGATGTCGCCGGGTTTCACGAAGGTGGTCTCAATACCGAAGCGGCGTAGGGTGTAGTGCAGCAGGTTTTGCGAGCCGCCATACAGCGCCGTGCTGGCAACGATATGCGAGCCCGCACCCATCAGCGTGGCAACGCTCAAGTGCAATGCCGCTTGGCCGCTCGCCACCGCAATGGCGCCGATGCCGCCTTCCAATGCGGCCATGCGCTGCTCGAACACGGCGTTGGTCGGGTTGCTGATGCGGCTGTACACATGGCCTGCACGCTCCAGGTTGAACAGCGATTGCGCATGCTCGCTGGACTCAAACACGAACGAGGTGGTCAGGTGGATGGGTACGGCCCGCGCGCCTGTGGCATCAGTGGTGGCGCCTGCGTGCAGGGCCAGGGTGTCAAAACCGGGGTCGGCGTAGCCGGGCATAGGTGTCTCCAAGGGGGGCTTAATTGCGGTAGCGCACAGGCTATTAGCCGGATTGTGGGCTATATTTGTATGAATTGGCCCCTGCGGCGGGCCGCACTCCAGAGTCACGAGGAAGCACCATGAAAGTCAGCGACATCCTGCGCGTCAAGGGCGGCACGCTCTACACAGCCAAACCCGAAGACAGCCTGGCCGAAGCGGCCCAACTGATGGCAGAAAAAGACATCGGTTCGCTGGTGGTGATTGCACACGGCTTGGTGGTGGGCATGCTGACCTTTCGGGAAGTCATTCAAGCCACAGTCAAAAACGGCGGTGTGTTTGGTACCACCTCGGTGTACCGTGCCATGGACCCTGGCCCGTTGACCTGCACCATGGAAACCGAGATGGACGAAGTGCGCCGCATGATGCTGGACCGACATGCCCGCTACATGCCCGTGATCGAGAGCCGCATGCTGATGGGTGTGATCAGCTTTTACGATGTGGCCCGCGCGGTGGTCGATAGCCAAAATTTTGAGAATAAGATGCTTAAGGCTTACATTCGCGACTGGCCTCAGGAAGCTGGTTCGGATACCAACAGCCCCTGAGCTCACCGTGTAGGGCTTGCCGCATTGCGGCAGCAAAAAGGCCGCGAAGCGTAATACTTCGCGGCCTTTTCATTGGGACTAAGTCCGGCAGCGGTTGGCTTACTGCTTGATGGCTTCCAGCGAGATGGTGATGGTGACATCGTCGCCCACAGCCGGTGCGTATTTGCCCGCGTTGAATTCAGTGCGCTTGATCACGGTAGTGGCGTCTGCACCCAGTGCAGGCTTCTTCATCATGGGGTGGTCTTTAGCCACAAAGTTGGAGACCTTCAAGGTCACCGGCTTGGTCACGCCCTTGATCGTCAGGTTGCCTTCAATGGCAGCGGGCTTATCACCTTCAAACACCACTTTGGTGGACTTGAACGTGGCAGTGGGGAACTTCGCGGTGTCCAAGAAGCCATCGCCTTGAATGTGGCCGTTAAACACGGGTACGCCGGTTTCCACGGATGTCATGTCAATGGTCACGTCCACTGAGCCGGTTTTGGCCGCTGCGTCCAACACGATGGTGCCAGATGTTTTGGTGAACTTGCTGATCTGCGTTGACAAGCCCATGTGGGTGTATGAGAACGATGGGAAGGTGTGAGTGCTTTCAACAGCGTACGTCTCTGGGGCCGCCAGAGAAGCCGAAGCGGCTGCGATAAGGGCCAAAGTGGCCGAAATTTTTGCGAATTTATGCATGGTATTGAACTCTGAAATAGGGGTTGAAGGAAACTAAAGGTTGATGGCCTTTACCGGAGGTTCGCACCTCGGGTAAAGAGCCTCATGCCACCGCTGGCAATACGAGGCCATTTCAACTCGCCACAAATCACATCTTATTCACGCCAGTCAATGCAATTTTGAATTTGACTTGCACATCATCGGCCACCATCGAGGTATCGGCCCATTCGTTCTCGCCAATTTTGAAAGCCAGGCGTTTGATGGGGAACACGCCGGTGGCCGTGGTGGTGGTGCCCGACTGCGTCATCGTCAAGGGCACAACCGCATCGCGTTGGCTGCCCTTGATGCCCAGCTTGCCGGTCACCTCAAACTTGCCGCCGCCCAGCGCCTTGATGCTGCTGGACTGGAAGGTAGCCTGCGGGAACTTGGCGGTGTTGAACCAAGTGGCTTTGGGCACCTCCGCGTCAGACTCCGGCGCGCCCAGGCTGATGCTGGCAATGTCGACTGTGAATGCGACCTTGCCGGTTTCAGGCTTGGCAGGGTCAAACGTGATTTGCGCGTCAAATTTTTTGAAGCGGCCTTCTACGGGCACGCCCATTTGTTTGAAAACGAAACTGATATCGCTTTGGGCGGGCACCAGTTTTTGGTCGGCATGGGCGGCTGGGGCCAGAACCGCTAACGCCAGCGTAAGCGCAACGATACGTGTGAAATTCAACATGGCTAACTCCTTTGAATGGGGGATTGGCTGCAACTCAATGACTGCCGGGCAACATGCGATTGATCAGGCGGTCTTTGTCGATAACTTGGTGTTTTGCGGCTGCAGCTACATGCATCAGTACCAGGCCAGCCAGCGTGAATGCCGTAATTTCGTGCCAGGGTTTGATCAGTGCGGCCAGTTCTTTGCTTACTGGTACGAAGTCGGGCAGACGCAACACGCCAAACACCACGATGGGAAAACCAGCCGCCGAGCTGTAGGCCCAGCCCACCAGCGGCACAATGAAAAACAAAGCATACATGCCGAAATGGGTGGCATGAAAAGCCAGCAATTGCCACTTGGGCATGGCCCATTCAATGGACTGGGGCAATGCGGGCGGGCGGTGGCTAAGGCGCCAAACCAAGCGCACCACCGACAAGGCCAGAATTGTGATACCTGCCCATTTATGCCAGTTGTACAGCTTCAGGCGCTGGGGCGAAAACGGCAAGTCGGCCATATACAGACCCATGGCGAACATGCCCACCAAGCCCAAAGCCAAAAGCCAGTGCAGAACCATAGCCAATGCGGAATAGCGGGTGTTTTGTTGCGTGTTCATAGGTCTGGAGTTTAGGGACGGGGCTCGTGTCAGGGTTTCAAATTTGTTGTCGCAACAATTCAGTTTATTTGCACTTAAAGGCAATCTTCGTTCAGAAACGCTGATCTGATGCAAAGAGCTAGGCGTGGCCATCGGCATGCAATAGCAATGCGCGGTAGACCATGGAGTGGCCCGGCGTGGAGACCCCGTACTGCAAGCCTAAATGGTGCACGCGGCCCGATAGCCACTGCAACTCAAGCGGCTTGCCGCGCTCCAAGTCTTCAGACATGGACGAGCGAAACGCAGTGGGCATAGCGGCTAGCTTGGTCATAATCTCGTCGGCCAGATCGGGGCGTGTGACCTTACCCGCCGCATGGCCCAGGGCTACCGACTCATCGACGAGTTGGCGCTGGAAAGCGCAGGTCTCGGGGTGGCCCAGGATGCGGCCCATGCTGGCACGCAGCAAAGAGGTGGAGCCTGATAGCGCCGTGAGCGCAATGAATTTCTCCCACAGCACCACCTCGATGGCATCAGTCGGTTTGGCATCCAGTGCGGTGGCGCGGCCGCAGGCGGCAAACAAAGTGGCCATCACCGGGTCGCCCTGGGCGGCATCAGCCACGATGACATGCAAGCCACCCGGACTGCGGATGACGCCGGGCCGGTCGATCACGGCCGACACGTAAATCACCCCACCGCGTACCTGCGCGCCTGGTAACTGCTGGGCAATCATGGCGCTGCTGTCGATGCCGTTTTGCAAAGTCAGAATACGGGTGTTGGGCCCTACCATGGGCGCCATTTGCTGCGCGGCAGTGGCCGTGTCCCACAGCTTCACGGCAAACACAATCAAGTCCACCGGGCCGACCTGGGCTGGGTCATCGGTAGCTTGCACAGCGGGCAGGTGTAGTGGGGCTATCGGGCTTTCCAGGTGCAGACCCTGGGCTCGCAGGGCTTGCAAGTGGGGCCCACGGGCAATGAAATGAACTTCTTCGCCCGCCGCCTGCAAACGGCTGCCCACATAGGCACCTACTCCACCCGAACCCATGATGGCAATCCGCATACTGGCACTCCTGTTAATGGCTGTGGGGCAGTATGCCCGCAGTTGCGAGGCATTGCGTCGGGGATAATTGACCACTATGAGCGGAAACACCTTTGGACATCTATTCACCGTCACCAACTTTGGTGAATCCCACGGCCCAGCCATTGGCTGCGTGATTGACGGCTGCCCGCCTGGCATGGACCTCTGCGAGGCGGACATCCAGTTCGATCTGGACCGCCGCCGCCCCGGCACCAGCCGCCACGTGACGCAGCGCAACGAACCCGACGCGGTGCAGATCCTCAGCGGTGTATACCAGGGCAAGACCACGGGTACCCCCATTGCGCTACTGATCCTGAATACCGATCAGCGGAGCAAGGATTACGGCAACATCCTGGAAAGCTTTCGCCCCGGTCACGCCGACTACACCTACTTTCAGAAATACGGCATTCGCGATCCGCGCGGCGGTGGCCGTTCCAGCGCGCGCCTGACGGCACCCATGGTGGCTGCCGGTGCCGTGGCCAAGAAATGGCTCAAGGAAAAGTTTGGCACCGAGTTCCGCGGTTGTATGACCCAGGTGGGAGCACTGCCCATCGCCTTTGAGAGCTGGGACCATGTGTCCCACAACCCCTTCTTCGCTCCCGTGGCCGATGTGCGGGCGCTAGAGGACTATATGGACGCTCTGCGCAAGGCGGGTGATTCCTGCGGCGCGCGTGTTCGCGTCAGCGCATCTAACGTGCCTGTGGGCCTAGGTGAGCCGCTGTTTGACAAGATGGACTCTGACATTGCTTACGCGATGATGGGTATCAACGCGGTCAAGGGGGTGGAAATTGGTGCTGGCTTCGCCAGCGTAGCCCAACGCGGCACCACCCATGGGGATTCGCTGACACCGAATGGTTTTGCGACCAATAATGCGGGCGGTGTGCTGGGTGGTGTCACCACCGGGCAAGACCTGGAGGTCAGTATTGCCATCAAGCCTACCAGCTCGATCATTACGCCGCGCGACTCGATTGATGTGCAGGGCAACCCGACTGAGGTGATTACCAAAGGCCGGCACGACCCCTGTGTGGGCATACGCGCCACACCGATTGCCGAGGCCATGCTGGCTCTGGTGGTAATAGACCATGTGCTGCGCCACCGCGCACAATGCGGCGATGTGGTGCCGGGCCTGACGCCCATCCCAGCCCACTTGTAAGCCTATTTTTATGTCAAAACGGCCGCTGGCCCTAGTAAAACCTGCCTGAGTAGCTATCAATATAATAGCGACTATGCAGGGTGGCGAGTTGCCTGCGTTCACTGAAAGCCATGTATGAAAACCGTTTTTGTTCTGAATGGTCCCAACCTGAATCTGTTGGGAAGCCGCGAGCCCCAGATATATGGCGCGCAAACCCTGGCTGACGTGCAGGCCCTGTGCGAGCGCGCCAGCGCAGCCAACGGCTTTGCGCTGGAGTTCCGCCAAAGCAACCATGAAGGCGAATTGGTGGACTGGTTACACGAGGCTGGTCAACTGCACGCCGAGGGCCGACTGGCCGGTGTCATCCTCAACGCGGGGGCGTATACCCACACCAGTGTGGCGCTGCTTGACGCCATCAAGGGCACGGGGGTGATGCTGATCGAGTTGCACATCAGCAATGTGCATGCGCGCGAGGCTTTTCGCCACCACTCTTATATCTCGCCTGTGGCCAAAGCCGTGATGGCGGGCTTTGGTGTGAATGGCTACGCGCTAGCGATTGCTGGGCTGGCCGGTATGGCCGTGGCGGCCTGACAGATTGCTGCCCATCGGGCCTGCGAAACGGGTTATTCCTATACCCAAGCAGGTATCGCTGGGCTACACTGCGGATACACAAGTTGCAGGTGCTGACTTGACAGCGAAGCTCCTTCGCTTGTGTTGTTAGACATCTACAACCGTCGGAGTACACGCCATGAAAGTTATTTCCCTTCTTAAAGTGTTGATCAGCGCGTCCGCGCTTAGTTGGATGATGGCGGGTACCGCCCAAGCGGCAGAACAAGGCACTGCCGCCGAGGCCGAGGCCATGGTGAAAAAGGCAGTGGCCTACATCAAGGCCAATGGCCCCGAAAAAGCCTATGAAGAGTTCACCAACGGCAAGTCTTTCAAAGACCGCGACCTGTACATCATCGTGTACGACCTGAACGGCAAGAATCTGGCGCAAGGCGCAAACCCCAAGCTGGTGGGCAAAGACTTGATAGGTCTGAAAGACCCGGACGGCAAGCTCCTGATCCAGATGTTTGTGGATCTGGCCAAAACCAAAGGTAAGGGCTGGGTGGAGGGTTACAAATTCTTGAATCCCGTGTCACAGAAGATTGAAGGTAAAGCCATGTACCTGGAGCGGGTGGGCGAAACGCTGGTGGGCTGTGGCATTTACAAGAGCTAATTGTGATACCCGGACCTAGGTGTTTGGTACGCCCAGGTCTGCTCGCAGCAGGCGGTGATAGGCAGTATCGGTATCAATAACTTCAACGGATGGAACTATGCGCACACACAAAGGTGTCCTGTGGTTTTTGGCATGGCTGGCGGCTTTTTTTGTGGCTCTGGGCTCGGCCCAGGCCGCTGACCAAGGTACTGCGGCTGAGGCGGAGGCCCTTGTCAAGAAAGCGGCTGCGTTTATCAAGGCCAACGGCAACGACAAGGCCTATGAAGAATTTACCAACGGCAAACAGTTCAAGGACCGCGACCTTTACTTATTTGCCTACGACATGACCGGTAAGAACCTGGCGCACGGTGCCAACCCTAAGCTGGTTGGCAAGGACCTGAGTGGCCTAAAAGACCCGGATGGCAAGATGATCCTGCCGCCCTTGGTAGAGATTGCCAAGACCAAGGGCAAAGGCTGGTCCGAGTCTTTCAAGTTTAGAAACCCGGTGACTGAAAAGATGGAGCCCAAAGTCGTTTACGTGGAGCGCGTGGGCGATATATTCTTGGGCTGCGGTATTTACAAAAATTAGTGATTTGAGATAGCGCTGGTCTGCGGGCTGATGCTTGCAGCCCAGCCCATTGAGTTAATCGACCGTGTATTGGGGCTGTCAATGAATTTGCGTGATTTAAAAATTGGACTCCGCCTAGGGCTGGGGTTCGGGGTGATATTGCTGGCGGCCGCCCTGATGTTGATGGGCGCGTTGGTGAGCAACAGCATTAGTCGGGCCGCTTTGTTGGAGACGCTGCAAAAAGCGGCTGTACAACAAGACCTAGCCGAGAGCATGCGCCAGGCGCTGCTCAGCAGTGCGGTGTCGGTGCGCAATATGGGCTTGCAAACCAAGGTAGAAGAAGTTCAGAAGGACGAAGCGGAAGCCAAAAAGCAGCGTGGCCTGTACTTAGCTGCCAAAAGCAAGCTTGAAGCTGCCGGATTGGAAGCGAAAGAGCGGGCCATGTTTGCCCGCTTGGCAGACATTGACACTAAGACTGACGCATTTTTCAAAGAGGCGGTTGACCTTGCCGCCCAGTTCAACACCGAGCAAGCAGCCGGCGTCATTACCGGCAAGATCGATCCCTTGCTGGTGCAAGCGTCTACGGAGTTGGCTGCTTTCGTTGCCTTGCAAAAGCAGCATACCGAGGAAGCCACTTTGCAGGCCAACAGTCGCAATCAGCAGGCCGTGGGTGTCATCGCCATTGCAGGCGTGCTGGTGCTCATTGTTGCGGGCCTGATGGCTTGGCGTTTGACCTTGAGTATTACCCAGCCACTGCGTACCGCCCTGGACGCTACGGCCCGTGTGGCGGATGGTGATTTGGTGAGCCACATTGAAGTGAGTGGGCGCGACGAAGCGGGCCAGCTCTTGCGTGGCCTGATGCACATGCGCGATAAGCTGTCTGAGCTGGTGAGCCAGGTGCGTTTGGGCGCTGACAATATTTCGACCGGTGCGAGCGAGATTGCGGCGGGCAATACAGATCTGTCGCAGCGCACTGAAACCCAAGCCAGCAACCTGGAAGAAACTGCAGCCTCGATGGAAGAACTGAGCGCTACGGTGAAAAACAACGCCGAGACCGCGCGCCAGGCCAACCAGATGGCCAGCTCGGCCAGCAGCGCTGCCTCCAATGGCGGCGTTGTAGTGGGTGAAGTAGTGGCCACAATGGAAGGCATCACCATCGCATCGCGCAAGATTTCCGACATCATCAGCGTGATTGATGGCATTGCCTTCCAGACCAACATCTTGGCGCTGAACGCCGCCGTAGAAGCCGCCCGCGCGGGCGAACAGGGCCGTGGCTTCGCTGTGGTGGCCAGCGAGGTGCGTAGCCTGGCGGGCCGCTCAGCTGAAGCGGCTAAAGAGATCAAATCCCTGATTGGCGCCAGTGTTGAGAAGATTGAAACCGGGAGTCGCCTGGTGGGTGCTGCGGGTGAGTCGATGAATGACATCGTGGCCCAAGTCAAGCGCGTGGCCGATTTGATTGGTGAGATCAGCTCATCGGCCCAGGAGCAGACATTGGGCATTGAGCAAATCAACCAGGCCATTGTTCAATTAGACAATGTGACGCAACAAAATGCCGCATTGGTCGAAGAGGCCGCCGCTGCAGCCGACAGCCTGAACCAGCAAGCCGACAAGATGGTGCAGGTGGTCAGCAGCTTCAAACTGGCAGACAGTGGTGGCAGCCGCATGCGCGCCGCGCCGCGCCGTGCTGCACCAGCTCCGCAGCGGCCTGCTATGGCAGCACCGCGTCCTGTACAGTCCCTGGCCAATCGGTCAGCGCCTCCCAAAGTAACTACGTTCAAAGCCACCAAATCATTGGCGGCACCCACCAAAAGCAAGCCGGTCGTAGCCGCCAAAGCTCAGGGCGGTGACGCGGATTGGGCGAGCTTTTAATTACCAGGGCTTTTTCTATGGCGGTGGGGTGCTTACCAAATGCGCACGCGCTCTGTTGGCGGCACAAACAGCTTGTCGCCGGGCTTCACATCAAAAGCCTGGTACCACGCATCCATATTGCGCACGATGCCATTGACCCGGTAGAACGGGGGTGAGTGCGGATCGCTGACCAACTGCTGGCGTACCGCTTCATCGCGGTATTTGGCACGCCATACCTGCGCCCAGCCCAGAAACACGCGTTGCGTGCCGGTAGTTCCTTCAATCACCGCGGCAGGCTTGCCTTGCAATGACAGGCCATAGGCTTCCAGTGCCACCGACAAGCCGCCCAGGTCACCAATGTTTTCACCCATTGTGAGCTTGCCGTTGACCTTGGCGCCCGGCAGCGGCTCGTAGCCGTCGTACTGCATGCCCAGACGGTCTGCTTGGGCTTGGAACTTGGCGGCGTCTTGGGTAGTCCACCAGTCGCGCAGCAGGCCATCACCGTCGGACTTGCGGCCCTGGTCATCAAAGCCGTGGCTGAACTCGTGCCCGATCACGCCACCAATGCCACCGTAGTTGACCGCAGGGTCGGCCTTGGGATCAAAGAAAGGCGGCATCAAAATGGCCGCAGGGAAGACGATCTCGTTCTTCACCGGGCTGTAGTAAGCGTTCACCGTTTGCGGTGTCATACCCCACTCGGTCTTGTCCACGGGTTGGTTAAGGCGAGCTACCTGGCGGTTCCACTCAAGAGCACCGGCACGTTCGCTGTTGCCCACCAGGTCGTCTTCCTTGACGATCAAGGCGCTGTAGTCGCGCCAGGCATCGGTGTAGCCAATCTTGACACCAAACTTGGCCAGCTTTTCCATGGCCTGCAGCTTGGTCTCGGGGCTCATCCAGTCCAGCTTTTCAATGCGCAGCTTCATGGCCTTGCGGATGTTACCCACCAGGTCGGCCATCTTGGCTTTGGACTCGGCCGGAAAGTAGCGCTCTACATACAAGCGGCCTACGGATTCCCCCAACACACCGTTCACAAAATCGACCGAACGCTTCCAGCGCGGCTTTTCTTCGGGCTGCCCAGCCAGCGTGGCAGAGCGGAAGTCGAAGCGAGCTTTCACAAAGCGCTTGGAGAGTAGGTTAGCCTTGCTGTCAATCACCGAGAAAGCCTGCCAGGCTTGCAGCGTGCTCAGAGCGGTGCCCTGGTAAATGGCGGCCACTTTGGGCACGGCGGTGTTGGTGGTCAACACCACGCGCTTGGCGTCTTTCAGTTGCGCTTCGGTCAGCAGGGTTTGCCAAGGTAGAGCGGGAGCGTAGGCTTGCAGCTCGGCTATTGTCATGGGGTTGTAGGTGCGGTCGCGGTCGCGGCGCTCGGTGCGCGTCCAGCTGACCTCAGCAATGCGAGTTTCCAGCGCCAACACCTCTTTGGCGGCGTTGGCCGCGTCGGGCCAATTCGCCATGCTCAGCAGGCTGCTGATATAGGCCTCGTAAGCCGCTTTCTTGCTGGCGAACTTGGCATCCAGGTAGTAGTCGCGGTCGGGCAGGCCCAGGCCGCCGGTGCCGAGGTAGACGGTGTAGCGATCCGGCTTCTTGGCATCGTCGCCGATGTACAGGCCAAACACCGAGCGTAACGCACTGCCATTGGCCTGGCCCATCAGGCGGGTCATGTCGTCATGGGTTTTGACTGCGCGAATGGCAGCCAACGCAGGTTCCAGCGGTTGGGCGTCCAATTTTTCAATGCGGTCTTCGTCCATGAAACTGCGCGAGGCCGCACCGATCTTGACCGCGTCGCGGTCTTTACTTTTGCCCAAAAATTCAGGGCTCAGAATTTCGCGTACACGGTCTTCAGACAGTGCTTGCAGCGCGTCAAAGTTACCGTAGCGGGTGCGGTCTGACGGAATGTCGGTACGCGCACTCCAAGCGCCATTGGCCCATTGAAAAAAGTTATCCCCCGGCTTGGTGGCCAGGTCACGCCCCGTCATATCAAAACCCCAGGGGCCCATACGCTGGCCTTTGGCCGCTGGGTCGGCAGTCGCATCCGATCCCGCGGAAGCACTTACGGTGGTTGCGGTGAACAGCTGTTCGATCGCATCGTTGTCGCCGATCAGCGCGTCGTGGGCCTCATGGGCCGCGTGCTGCTGGGCCTGTGCTGCAGTGAGAGCGCAGGCCGTGGCGATGAGTGTCAGGGTATGTTTGAAACTTTTCATGGGTATAGGGGTTGCCCTGTGGGTTAAGAGTAAAAATAGTTTAGCGTGCAAGGCCCCAGGGTTTCTACGCAGGGGTATTCAGACCTAATGCTCGCGTCGCAGTTAAAACAGATTTATAGCGGTTCAAGACCGATTTATTAATAAAAAGGATCGCAGGCCCGCATGTAATATGCCTAGACAGCTATCAATTTAGGAGTGACTGCTAGACGGAGGGAGTGTGCGAAGCATCAAAAATTCGTCGTGCTCCACCTCTAGCTCTGCATGCTGGCGCGCACAGGCGAGCGTGAATCCCAGGCGCTGTAGAAGCCGCATGGAGCGATGATTCTCTTTTTTCAGCACAGCAGACAGACAGCGGATTTTGTAGTGGCCCACCAGATGGGCGATCACTGCGCGCACCGCTTGGCTAGCCAAACCACGGCCCCAGTAAGCGCTATTCAGCTCGTAGGCCACAGCGGTGCGCCCATCCAAGTACACAGTGGCCTGCACGTACCCGATCAGATCCATTGTGGGTAGACGAATAACCCAGTTGAGCCACTTTTGACTACCGTCGCGCGACTGGCGTGATTCGAGTGCTAAGAATCGCTCCTGCAGACCCGCAACCGACTGGGGTGGCTCGTTCTCGTATTCATAGATAGCTGGATCGCTGAGGACGATAAACATCTCTGGGGCATGTGCCGCCACTTGGGGCTCGAGGGTCAGGTAGCCAGTGTTAATGGTTTGCATACCCTGAACGCCTCAATGTCGGCCCAACGCCACCCATGGCGTTTGACCCGGAACCTCTATGGTTGGTGCCAGTCATGGAGGGGCGCAACAAGTCAGCACTCCACAATGTTCACAGCTAGGCCACCCCTGGCAGTCTCTTTGTATTTGGTCTTCATGTCGGCGCCAGTTTCGCGCATGGTTTTGATGACCTTGTCCAGGCTCACAAAGTGAGAGCCGTCGCCGCGTAGCGCCATGCGGGCCGCGTTGATGGCTTTGACCGATGCAATCGCGTTGCGCTCAATGCAGGGAATTTGCACCAGGCCGCCCACGGGGTCGCAGGTCAGGCCCAGGTGGTGTTCCATGCCAATCTCAGCAGCGTTTTCCACCTGCTCGGGCGTGCCGCCCATGACGGCACATAGAGCACCCGCAGCCATGGAGCAGGCCACGCCCACCTCGCCTTGACAGCCCACTTCGGCACCACTGATGGAAGCGTTCTCTTTGTACAGAATACCGATGGCCGCCGCGGTCAGTAGGAAGTCGATCACACCCGCATCGGTGGCAGACGGCACAAAGCGGGTGTAGTAGTGCAGCACGGCAGGGATGATGCCCGCCGCGCCATTGGTAGGGGCAGTGACCACACGGCCGCCAGCGGCGTTTTCTTCGTTGACGGCTAGTGCATACAAGTTGACCCAATCCAGCACCTGCAGCGGGTCGCGCAGGGCGGCCTCGGGGTTCTCGCTGAGGGCGCGAAACAGCGGTGCCGCACGACGCTTGACCTTGAAGCCACCGGGTAGCACGCCATCGGTGCGGCAGCCGCGCTTCACGCAGTCCTGCATCACCTGCCATATGCGCAGCAGGCCGGTATCAATCTCGGCATCACTGCGCCAATGCTGCTCATTGCGCCGCATGATTTGCGCGATGCTTAAGGAATGCTCTTGCGCCAGCACCAGCAGCGCATCGCCACTGAGGAAGGGCAGGGGCAGAGTCGTGGCATCGGGCGCAATCACCTTTTGGCGGCTGCCATCTGCGGCCACTTCGTCGCTGACGATAAAGCCGCCGCCCACCGAGTAGTACACGCGGTTGGCCAATTCATTGCCCGCTGCGTCCAGTGCCACGAAGCGCATGCCATTGGCATGAAAAGGTAGCGGTGCGCGCATGAAGAGCAGGTCGTCTTTTTCATTAAAGGCAATGGGATGCACACCACCCAGGCGCACCCGCTGGTTGTTGCGCACCTCGGCCAGCAGATCGGGGATGTGATCCACATCCACCGTGTCAGGCTCGTGGCCGCACAGGCCCAGGAGCACCGCCACATCACTGGCATGACCTTTGCCAGTAGCCCCCAGCGAGCCATGCAGCCAGCAGCGCACGGTGGTGGTTTGCGCCAGCAAATCGCTGTGCTGCAGCCGCGCCACAAACTGGCGTGCCGCCCGCATCGGCCCCACGGTGTGGGAGCTGCTGGGCCCCATGCCGATCTTGAACAGATCAAATACCGACACGGCCATGCTTTGCTCCTAGAAGATCGTGCGTTTAAGCCGTAATGGGCTCAGCGCTGCTTTCGCTAGGTGTGGTTTCTGCATACGCGGCCAAGGGCAAGCAGCTGCAGAACAAGTTGCGGTCGCCATAGACGTTGTCCACGCGGCCCACGCTGGGCCAGTACTTCACGGCCTTGAGCGTGGCCACTGGGAAGGCGCCTACTTCGCGGCTGTACGGACGGTCCCATTTGGCACCCAGCAAGCTGGCTGCCGTGTGGGGGGCGTGCTTGAGCGGGTTGTTGTCTTGCGGCCATTCGCCTTTTTCAACGCGGGCAATCTCGCCACGGATGGCGATCATGGCGTTGATGAAACGGTCCAGTTCTGCCAGGGTTTCGCTCTCGGTGGGCTCCACCATCAGCGTATTGGGCACGGGGAAAGACAGCGTGGGCGCGTGAAAGCCGTAGTCCATCAAGCGCTTGGCCACGTCTTCGGCCATTACGCCGCAGGTGTCCTTGAAGTGGCGCAGGTCTAAGATGCATTCGTGGGCTACGTGGCCGTTGCTGGAGGCGTAGAGCGTAGGGTAGTGGTCGGCCAGGCGTGCGCTGATGTAGTTGGCGCTCAAAATGGCGATTTCAGTGGCGTGTAACAAGCCTTCTGATCCCATCATGCGGCAGTACATCCAGCTGATGGGTAACACCGCGGCGTTACCTAACGGGGCGGCGCTGATGGCACCGACGCCATTGGTTTTGATACCACCGGTGGCATGACCGGGCAGGAAAGGCACTAGGTCGGCTACCACACACACGGGGCCAACACCCGGGCCGCCACCGCCGTGGGGGATACAGAAGGTCTTGTGCAGGTTCAGGTGGCTCACATCGCCGCCAAATTCGCCGGGGGCCGCGGTGCCCACCAGCGCATTCATGTTGGCGCCGTCCACGTAGACGCGGCCACCGTGTTGGTGCACCAGCGCGCACAGCTCTTTCACACTGGTTTCAAACACACCGTGCGTGCTGGGGTACGTGATCATGATGGCGCCCAGGTTGGCGCTGTATTGCTCGCATTTCGTCTTCAAGTCAACCATGTCCACGTTGCCGTTGTCATCGCATTTGGTGACGACGACCGTCATTCCCACCATCATCGCGCTGGCGGGGTTGGTGCCGTGCGCGCTGCTGGGGATCAGGCAAATATTGCGATGGCCTTCGCCGCGGCTCTCGTGGTAGGCCTTGATGACCAACAGTCCTGCGTATTCGCCCTGGCTGCCCGCGTTGGGCTGCAAGCTGATGCCCGCGTAGCCCGTGGCCGCGCACAACCATGCCCGCAGTTGTTCGTCCAGCTCGGCATAACCTTGTCGCTGATCAGCGGGGCAGAAGGGATGGATATTTGCAAACTCGGGCCAGGTGATGGGGATCATCTCGCTGGTGGCGTTGAGCTTCATGGTGCAACTGCCCAGCGGAATCATGCTGCGGTCTAGCGCCAGGTCCTTATCAGACAGCATACGGATGTAGCGCAGCATGCCGGTCTCGGAGTGGTGCGTATTGAACACCGGGTGCGTCATGAATGTGGACGTACGGCGCAGCGCGGCCGGGATCAGTGAATCCACGGTGGTGCCTTCCAGCGCCTCAACGCTCGGTAGGGGCATTCCTGGTTGCGCGAACAGGCTCCATAGTAGAGTGATGTCCTCGCGCGTGGTGGTTTCGTCCAGCGAGATACACAGGTAGTTTTCGAAGTAAGTCCGCAAGTTGACGCCCAGTGTCACCGCGCGGTTTGCTATCGAAGTGGTAGCGCCATCGGTCTTGAGGCTGACCGTGTCAAAGGTGGCTTGCGCGCGTACGGGTGCGCCCAGTTGCTCCAGACCCTTGACCAAAATGGCAGTGAACTTGGCCACGCGCTGGGCAATGCGGGTCAGTCCCTCAGGGCCGTGGTACACGGCGTACATGCTGGCCACTACGGCAGGCAGGACTTGCGCCGTACAGATGTTGGACGTGGCCTTTTCACGGCGAATGTGCTGCTCACGCGTTTGCAGCGCCAGGCGGTAGGCGGGGTTGCCGTGCGTGTCGATGCTCACGCCCACAATACGACCAGGCATGGAACGTTTGTATTCATCACGGCAGGCCATGTAGGCGGCGTGTGGGCCGCCGTTGCACAGTGGCATACCAAAGCGCTGGGTGGTACCCACCACAATGTCTGCGTCAAATTCGCCGGGAGGCGTGAGCAGCGTCAGCGCCAGCAGGTCGGCGGCCACGATGAAAGCGGCCTGTTTGCTGTGCACCAGGGTCACGTCGGCGCGCAGGTCGCTTACATCGTTGGGAAGGCGGCCGCTGGTGGCCGGGTACTGGGCTAGCACGCCAAAGTAGTCACCGGCCAGCGCAGCTTCCCACTCGGGGGCGGAGTTGGCCAGCGTGACGGTGATGCCCAGCGGAGCGGCACGCGTCTGGATCACTTCGATGGTTTGTGGGTGGCAGTCGCCGGCCACCACGAAGGTGTTGCTCTTGCTTTTGACGCTACGCTTGGCCAGCGTCATGGCTTCGGCAGCAGCAGTGGCTTCGTCCAGCATGGACGCATTGGCCATGGGCATGCCGGTCAGGTCACCCACCATAGTCTGAAAGTTGATCAGCGCTTCCATGCGGCCCTGCGAAATCTCGGCCTGGTAGGGCGTGTAGGCGGTGTACCAGGCAGGGTTCTCCAGAATGTTGCGCAGGATCACGCCCGGAGTGTGGGTGTTGTAGTAGCCCTGGCCAATGAAGCTCTTGAGCACCTTGTTCTTGCCTGCCAACACCTTGATCTCGGCCAGCGCAGCCGCCTCAGAAATCGCAGCGGGGATATCCATTTTTGTAGAGCGCGCAATCGAGCGCGGCACGATGCTGTCGATGAGTTCTTTGCGAGACTTCTCGCCAATAGCTTTCAGCATCAGTGATTCGTCTGCGGCATCAATGCCGATATGGCGGGCGTGAAATTCGCTAGCGTTTTCTAGCTGGGCGAGAGTGGGGGCAGAGGTCGTTGGCATGGCGTTCGTGCTTTTGGTTGGGGCAGGGCACGTGCTGGTTCGAGGCACGGCCCGCGGGTCTAACGCAATCAGGCGTTGGCGGAGAAAGCGGTGTAGCTGGTTTCGTCCATCAGGCCATCGAGTTCAGCGGCATTGGACAGCTTAACCTTGAAGAACCAGCCCGCGCCCAGTGGGTCAGTATTGGCCAAGGCGGGGTCAGCGCGCAGCGCTTCGTTGACTTCGGTGATTTCACCCGTAACCGGCATGTACACATCGGCAGCGGCCTTGACGGACTCAACTACCCCTGCGATGTCTTTGGCGACAAAGCTTGCGCCCACCGCCGGCAGATCAACAAACACCACATCCCCCAGCGCGTCTTGTGCGTGGGTGGTGATTCCCACGGTGGCGATGTCGCCGTCAATCTTGAGCCACTCGTGGTCGGGGGTGTACTTGATGGTCATGGAGAACTCCTAAAACGTAAATTTGATATTGAATTGAATAAAACCAAAATTTGAACCTGCCAAGACAGACTTTAGCCGCCCCGGCGCTCGGCATTAGCCGCGGAAATAATTGGTGGGCACAAACGGCATAGCGCTCACCAGCATCGGCACCGGTTTGCCCCGCACAATGGCAATCACCTGCGTGCCCAGCGGGCTAAAGGCGCTGTCTACATAGCCCATGGCCACACACTTGTCGATGGTGGGGCCGAGCAGGCCGCTGGTCACTTCGCCTATTCGGTTGCCCGCGCCGTCTTGCAGTTCGGTGTGGTCGCGCACGGGAATACGCTCCTGGGCAATCAAGCCGACCCGCTTTCGGTTTTTTAGGGTATTTTCAGAAGCATTTATGCCTGGGGCCCGCGTAGAGTCTGCCAGTGCCGCTAGTATTTTTGTAGCACCCGGAAAGCCACCTTCGCGCGCACCCCCCGTCCGGCGTACCCTTTGCATGGCCCACAGTAGACCGGCTTCGACCGGTGTGGTGGTGGTGTCAATGTCGTTGCCATACAGGCACAGGCCCGCTTCCAGACGCAGCGAGTTGCGCGCGCCCAGTCCAATCGGCTTCACTTCAGGCTGGGCCAGTAAAGCGCGGGCCAGGGCGTCAGCGTGGTCGTTATGGACGGAGATCTCGAAACCGTCCTCGCCGGTGTAGCCGCTACGGGTCAGGAA
>JANYEE010000012.1 GCA_025363275.1 Burkholderiales bacterium
AAGAATTAGTCTCACGTTTGACGACCGCTAGCGTCGATAGACACTGCGGCGCAAACACATACCAAGCCAACAGCGAATACGCCGTAGCCAGCGACCAGCCCTGCGCAATCACGGGCGACAGGGTGTCAGCCACCGCATCGCTAGCAGCCGATAGCGAATACACCGTGCCCAGCGCCCCCACAGCCACCTCGCGGGCAGCCAAGCCGGGCACCAGCGCAAGGGAAATCTGCCAGTTAAAGCCGATAGGTGCGAACACCACTTCAAGCGCCCGGCCCAACATGCCGGCTACGCTGTACTGGATGGCGGGGCCTTGCGATGCATCCCACCCCGCAGGTGGGCCAGGAAACGTGGAGAAAAACCACAGCAAAACCATCAGCGTAAAGATGATGCCGCCCACGCGCTGCATAAAAATTCGCGCGCGCTCCCACAAGCCCAGTCCCAGGTTGCGCAAATTCGGCGCGCGGTAGGGCGGCAGCTCCAGCATCAGCGGCTGGTATACCGATTTCACCCACACCCGCTTGAATACCCAGGCCACAGCCATGGCGCTCACTACACCGGCCACGTACAGTCCAAACAGCGTCAGGCCCCGCAAATCAAGCCAGCCCACTTGGCGCTCCGGCACAAACGCGCCGATCAGCAGCGCATACACCGGCAAACGGGCTGAGCAGGTCATCAGGGGAGCCACCATGATGGTGGCCAGGCGGTCTTTCCAATGGGTAATGGTGCGGGTAGCCATGATCCCGGGAATGGCACAGGCAAAGCTAGACAACAACGGAATAAACGCCCGACCCGACAGCCCGACTTTGCCCATCAGGTTGTCCAGCAAAAATGCCGCGCGCGGCAGATAGCCAGAGTCTTCAAGCAGCAAGATGAAGAAAAACAGAATCAAGATTTGGGGCAAAAACACCAGTACGCCACCGGCACCGGCAATCACGCCGTCGACCAGCAGGCTGCGCAGCGGGCCGTCGTC
The DNA here is from genome assembly GCA_025363275.1 of Burkholderiales bacterium. Classification (GTDB taxonomy): domain Bacteria; phylum Pseudomonadota; class Gammaproteobacteria; order Burkholderiales; family Burkholderiaceae_C; genus Allorhodoferax. The sequence continues at coordinate 971 of JANYEE010000012.1, forward strand.
CATAGCGGACAGCGTCCACGCGCCCAGTGACGCCATCGCCGTCTTGATCAAATCCATAGGCCACGCGGCCCAGCTGAAAACCGCCTGAAAAATCAGAAAGAGCACCGCAGCCAGCACCAGCAGCCCCCATACCGGGTGCATGACCACCGCGTCGATACGGTGTTGCAGTCGGTCGCGCTGTGGAGCCACTGGAGACACCAGCGCCAGAATGCGGCGCACCTCCCGTTGCAACTCAGCAGCGTCCGTGGGTGGTTGCGCCCCTTGCGGCATGACTAGCGGCGGCGTGAGCCAGCCGTTGTGCAGAGCAACTTCGAGTTGATCCAGCAGCCGCACATGGCCATCGCGCTGCACCGCCACGGTTTCCACCACGGGGCAACCCAATTCTTTTGCGAGCATGGGCAAGTCGACCACCAGGCCCTGCGCGCGGGCAACGTCAACCATATTGACCGCCACCAGCATGGGCTTGCCCAGGCGCTTGAGTTCTAGCACTAGCCGCAAATTCATGCGCAAGTTCGTTGCATCCACTACGGCTACTACGGCATCGGGGGCATCCTCGCCTGCGCGGCGGCCTTGCAGCACCTCCAGCATCACTTGCTCATCAGGTGTGGCGGGGGTCAGGCTGTAGGCGCCAGGCAAATCCACCACGCGTATGCGCTGGCCATTGCGCAGTGTGGACATGCCCACCTTGCGCTCCACGGTGACACCCGCGTAATTGGCCACCTTCTGGCGGGCACCTGTCAGTAGATTAAAAAGCGCTGTTTTGCCGCAATTGGGGTTGCCCACCAGCGCTACGGTGCATGCTGCCGCGCTGCTCATACCGCGCTTTCCGGTTGCACTTGAATGCAGTGGGCTTCTAGTAGCCGCAGGGCAAACAAGGTCTCGCCCACTTGTACCGCCAAGGGCTCGCGGCCGCCAGGCCCGCGCCGCAGCACCCGCACGGCTTCACCTGGAATAAAACCCAACTCGCCCAGCCTGCGCAGCGTGGCAGCGCCCACTTCGGGCGATGCGGCAGAGACTGCACGCACCGTGGCGGGTTGCCCGTCGGCAAGCTGCGATAAAAACATGGTTGAGGCTCCCAAGACCGGCGAATGGGCCCCGGTTTTCCAGGGCAAAAGCACCGAATTACAATCTAAATGCGAGTGTATCTCATTTAGATTGCAGAGGCCGGAACTGGACTCACTTGGCTGTGCGATCCACGTTGATAAAGGGCGTCGCGCCGCTGGTGACGCTGGGTAGCTTGCCATCCCACTTGGCAATGGCGGCACGCTCGTTTTCAATGCGGCGCAAGGACAGCAGCTCGGGCGTAATCTGCAGGCGCTGCAGGGCCAGAGACTCGGCCTCAGCCTTGGCACCCACTACCTTTTGCTGGGCCTCCACTTGCAGGCGCTGCAGGTCACGTTCGGCTTGCTGCTTTTGCTGCTCGGCCTTCACCTTGTTTTCAATCGCATCTGAGAAGCTCTTGGAAAACGCAAAGTTGATTAAATTGAACTCGTCAAGTATCAAGCCGTGGCGCACCATTTTTTGTTTGAGCAATGAAGAGATTTGATCGCGCACCAAGGTGCGCTGGGTGATCAGCTCTTCGGCGGTGAACAAAGCTGTCACCGCTTTAACGGACTCATGCGTGGCAGGAATAATGATCCGCTGTGCCAATATATCGGTGGAGGGACCGACACTTTTAAAGGCCTCGACTGCAAAGGCCGGATCCAGGTGGTAGTTGATGGCAACCTTGGTATGCACGGTCTGCAGGTCTTTGGAGGCAGCTTCGCCCTCGCCTTCACCATTTTGAATCTGTACGTTCATCAGGTTCATGGACTGCGCAATCGGCCAGCGAAAATGCAGTCCCGGTTCATACAAAGCATCACGTGCAGAGCCAAATGTAGTCATTACCCCACGGCTACCGGCGGGCACAATAGCCACCGGCGCAAGCACAGCCACCACCAGGATCGCGCCGAGCAACAACACGATCTTTTTAACCCACCCACCTTGTCCCACGTTCTCAAACCGATTACTTAAGGCCATACAAATCTCCCTGAATAGCAAGCCGGCACATACGCCTCGAACCACCATCCGCCGCGCAGTATCGCACCACAGTGCGGCGGATGCGGACTCTGGTTTTCATGGGCGTTGCGGGTTGCGGAAAGTCCAGTGCAGCTGCGGGCGTGGCTACACGGCTGGCTTTGGCGTTGACCGAGGGTGATGATTTCCACCCTGCAACAAATCTGCAGAAGATGCGGGCCGGGCAAGCTGATGCCACGCGGGCTTTGCCCGAGAGCGTCGACGCAGTTTTGCACTGGATTAATGCCCAATAAAAAAGCCCGCTGAGCGGGCTTCGTGGCAACAGCAGAGCGCTTAAACGCGCAACTATTTTTTCAAGTTGTCGCGGATTTCGCGCAACAACAAAATGTCTTCCGGCGTAGGCGCGGGCGCAGCAACTGGGGCGGGGGGTACTTCGCGTTTCAGGCGGTTCATCTGCTTGACCATCATGAAGATGATGAAAGCCAGAATGATGAAATTCACCGCGACGGTGATGAAATTGCCATACGCAAATACGGGTACACCAGCCTTCTTCAAATCGGCCAACACCAGCGCGGTGCCAGCGGGCACCTTGCCCAGCACAATAAACATGCTGGAGAAGTCCAGGTTGCCGATGACTGCGCCCACCAGTGGCATGATCAAATCACCCACCATGGAATCGACGATCTTGCCAAACGCGCCGCCGATGATCACACCGACCGCCAGATCCATCACATTACCCTTGAGGGCGAATTCCTTGAACTCAGCTGCCATGCTCATCTTTACCGCTCCTGTAGTTAAAAAAACAGGGACTAGTATCGTGCATGTTTCATCCGGGACAAAGAGGGCGGGCCCCTAGCGCGCGCGGTTGCGAAGACCCAACAGCCCTTGGTTAGATTGGCCACTGCGTAAGTACTGCGCAGCCATGGGCTCCAATGCGCCAGGTCGGATGCCCAGAGTACCCAGCCCCGGCAACTGACCACCGGACACATTGTCTACACGCATGGAGTCCAGGTTGTCCCGGCTCATTAAAGGTTCACCAGGTGCCAATTCCATCATCCAGGCCTGCAAACGCCCTAACGCGGCGGGCAGCGCCAGTACCGGACGGCCCCGACCCTCATTGACTCCCGCAAGGCGGGCCGCCAGTTGCACTAGCTGCTTCAAGGTGAATACGTCGGGACCACAGGCCTCGATGATGCAGGGCAAAGCCTGTGCGGCGTGGCCCGCCACCGGCCGGACCAGGCAACGCACTACAGCATCGGCCACATCCTCCACCCAGACTGGCTGAAATTTAGCACCTGCGCAGGCCAATGGCATGACAGGAAACACGGCTTGCAGCTTGGCAAACAAATTCAAAAACTTATCTTCGGCGCCAAAAATCACACTGGGGCGCAGCACGGTCACATCCAGTGCCGGAGCGGACTGGGCGGGGTGAAGCCAGATGGCCTCGCCCCGGCCTTTGCTACGCAGGTATTCAGACGGGGCAGTACCAGGGCGTTGGTCATCGGCACCAAGCGCGCTGATGTGCACAACGCGCTCAATACCATTCGCGGCACATGCGCGTGCCAAGGCTTGTGGGAGTGTCACGTGCACTTTATCAAAAGCGGCTGGAGTGCCGTGCAAGATGGCGACCAGGTTGACGACTGCGTCATGCCCGACCGCTGCCTGGGTCAGCGCTGCAGCGTTATGCACGTCCAGCTCCAAAACAGTCACTGAGGGCAGATGCTGAATGCGCTGCGCGTTGCGGCGTCTTCGCGTGGGTACAGTCACGTTGAAACCCTGACGCACCAGTTTTTCACACACATGGGCACCCACAAAGCCCGTTCCACCTAAAACCATAATATTTTTCATAACTACACCTTAACCTGAATGCGAAGGCCTCACGCCGACGTCCTAATTTCTATTATTTTGCATGGTCAGTGGGCTGTTCAAACCTTTACACTGGTAAGACTATGTCTGCCCGCAACGAGCAATCGATTCGACGCCAAATTGTCGTACTGGCGGCGATGCTCATTGTGGGTTCGGGTTTTCTGCTGGCCGCAAGCCTGCAATTTGAACGCAAGCAAGCGACGCAGGCTAGTCTGCGCGCTACCGAGTCTATAGTGCGCGTCATTGCAGAACAAACCACCCGCACTATTCAGACGGTAGACCAGCGCTTGCAATTGGCGATCAGTGGCTTGAAGCAACTTCAGGCCAAGCAAACACTTAACCAGGATACTGGCCGCGCACTACTGCTGCAACAGTTAAAGGAACTGCCGTTCGTGCGGGCGCTGTGGGTGCTAGACGCACAGGGTCGCATCCAGTACGACTCCGATATGGGCAATATCGGGCTCGATCTGGCTGATCGCCCGTATTTTCAGATCTATAAAACCCAACCCGACACCATTTTTCACCTCGGGAAACCGCTGCGCAGCCGATCCACTGGCACCTGGCTAATCAGTGCGGCGCGCCCCGTTATCTCAGACGACGGCAGGTTCGAGGGCGTAATAGTTGCGGCAATCGAGCCGCCCTACTTCGATGCGCTATGGCGGCAAATGGATTTGGGCGATGGCGGGTCTGTAGCACTATTGCACCGCCAAGGTGATTTGGTGATGCGCAGCCCCTTCAGTGAAGCGGCTATGGGCAAAAACTTTGCCAGTAGTCCGCTGTTTCGCGACCATTTACCCAAAGCCGACACGGGCTATTTTTTCGATCCCAGCCCGATTGATGGTTTGATCCGGTTGTTCGTTTACCGCACGCTATCAGCCCACCCGAACTTTGTCATTATTGTTGGCGCGTCGCAAGAAAGCATCTTGGCGCCCTGGCGCCAATACGCCACGTTAGCAATCTGTATATGGCTGGCCGCATCCCTAGTTATCGTGTTGCTGTGCTGGATATTGGGTCGGAGCTGGCTGAGGCAGGATGTCGCGCGTTCCGAAGTCGAACAAATGGCCCGGCGGCTGAGCATGGGCACAGACGCTGCAGGGGTTGCAGTATGGGATTGGGACATCACCACAGACGCTTGGTATGCGACCCCAACCTATTTCGCTATGCTGGGCTACGAGTCCGAAGGAGGCATGGGCAACCGCCAGCAATGGCTGGACCGCGTCCACCCTGATGATCGCGAAACCGTAACAACCAAAATTCAGGCTGCCCTGAATGGTCAGGATATTCCCTACGAGTATGAAGCTAGGCTCCGACACGCCGATGGCTCCTGGCATTGGATCAGTGTGGTCGGGCGCGTTCTGGAGCGTGGCCCCGATGGCAGGCCAACCCGACTACTGGGAGTGCGCACAGACGTCACTCAAGCCACCCTGGCGCGAGATCAACTACGTCTGAGCCAGGAGAATCTGGCGATCACCCTGCAGTCCATTGGTGACGCCGTTATTGCTACCGACCGCGCGGGCAACATTACCCAGATGAATGCCACGGCAGAGCGGTTAACTGGCTGGTCTTTGAACGAAGCACGTCACCGGCCTTTGGTAGAGGTGTTTTGCATTGTGGACGCGCAAACACGGCTACCGGCCGCAAGCCCTGTTGAAAGAGTGATGGCGCACGGTAAAGTCGTTGGACTTACCAATCACACGTCGCTGATCGCAAGAGACGGACGTGAGTATCAGATTGCAGACAGTGGCGCGCCGATTCGGGACGCCCAGCAAACCATCGTCGGTGTGGTGTTGGTCTTTAGCGATGTCACAGAGCAGTACCGCGTGCGCCAAGCCTTGGCGGAGAGTGAAGAGCGTTTTCGTACGATGATCGAGTGGACACCCGGTCCGATTGCTGTGCATGCCCATGGTGTGATCTTGTATGCCAACCCCGCAGCCCTGCAACTCTTTGGCGCTACCCAAGCTGGGCAGTTGGTAGGGAAATCCGTCTTGGAGCGCGTACACCCTGATTTCCGTGATGTAGTGATTCAGCGCACGGTGGCGGTAATGCAAAGTGGTGGCGCTGCACCGATGATGGAAGAACTTTTTTTGCACCTGGACGGATCGGTTTTGCATCTGGAAGTGCAAGGCACTCGTATCGTGTACGACGGAAATCCTGCAATACAAGTCTCCATGCAAGATATCAGCGCCCGCGTAAAGGCCGAAGCGACGTTGCGTAAAACCGAAGAATCTTTGCGCCAGGCTGCACTGCATACGCAAAGCATTTTGGACAATCTGATGGATGGCGTGGTCACCATCACACCGCGCGGCGTTGTGGAATCGTTCAATCTGGCGGCCAGCAAAGCCTTCGGCTATACGGCTGACGAAGTTATTGGCCGCAACATTTCCATGCTGATGCCAGAGGTACACCGGGCACAACACGACAACTATCTGAACCACTATGCACGCACAGGCGTGCGCACGGCTATTGGTAAAACACTGGAGCTAGAAGGCCGGCGCAAGGAAGGCGACCTATTCCCAATGAGCCTGCAAGTGTCAGAAATTTCGCTAGGTACCAAGACAACCTATATTGGCGTAGTCCGCGATATTACTCAACACCGGAGCGACGTAGAGGAAATCCGGCGACTGGCTTTTTTTGATGCGTTGACTGAGTTACCCAACCGCCGACTACTAACGGACCGCTTGCGCCAGGCGGTACTGAGCTCGGCCCGTACTGGCCACCACGGCGCGTTGATGTTTCTAGACTTGGATCATTTCAAACAATTGAACGATACGCGTGGCCACGACATCGGTGATCTGCTGTTGAAGCAGGTGGCACAACGGCTGCAAGGCTGTGTACGCGAAGGGGATTCGGTAGCGCGCCTGGGGGGTGACGAGTTCGTCGTACTACTCGAGTCTTTGAGCCCACAGGCGCCTGAAGCAGCCACCCAAGCAGAGCTCATAGCGAGTAAGGTGCTGCTCACGCTGGGTCAGTCGTATGTTCTGGGCGACATGAACTATGTTAGTACGCCCAGTATCGGAATCGTTGTGTTTTCTAAAGAGCCGGAAAGCATTGAAGAGTTGCTCAAGAAGGCCGATGTGGCCATGTATCAGGCTAAATCAGCGGGACGCAATACGGCCCGGTTTTTTGATCCTGCCATGCAGGCAGCCGCCACTGCTTACGCCGAACTAGAAGCCGATCTGCGCCGCGGACTCAGCGGCCAAGAGTTTGTTTTGCACTACCAGATACAAGTAGACGTGGATGGTCGCGCCACTGGCGTGGAAGCGCTGGTGCGCTGGGCCCACCCCACACGCGGCTTGGTGGCCCCTGGCCAGTTCATCGCACTGGCAGAGGAGACGGGGCTCATCCTACCTTTGGGGCAATGGGTACTAAACACCGCCTGTCAACAATTGGCTCAGTGGTCTGCACAGGACACAACGCGAAGCTTGGTAATTGCAGTCAACGTCAGCGCTTATCAGTTCTCACAGAATGACTTCGTTGCCCGCGTTGCAACGGCCCTTTCAGAATCAGGTGCCGACCCACACCGGCTAAAACTGGAGCTGACAGAGAGTATGTTGGTTGACGATGTGAACGGCGTCATTGCGAAGATGAATGAACTTAAAACGATTGGGGTGGGGTTTTCGCTCGACGACTTTGGAACGGGCTACTCATCCTTGTCGTACCTCAAACGCCTCCCTCTGGACCAATTGAAAATTGACCAGTCTTTCGTTCGTGATATCTTGAGCGGATCCAGTGATGCCATCATTGCACGCACCATCGTCGCTTTGGGCCAAAGCCTGGGACTGAAGGTGATTGCAGAGGGTGTAGAGACCGCCGCACAACGCGACTTTTTGGTGAGTATGGGGTGTGAGGCCTTTCAGGGCTACCACTTTGGACGTCCCGTTTCAGCCGACCAACTTCTCACCAATCCGATGGGCCACTAGCCACGCGGTCCTACTCTATTTAAAGCAAATTTGCATGACCGACACCTCAGACATCCGCATCCGCAGCGTCCGCCCGTTGATCTCCCCCGCCATCCTGGAAGATGAGCTGCCACTGGGCGACTCGGGCGCCGCCACGATCAAGGCCGCACGCAAGGCGGCGGCCGACATCATCTTAGGCCACGATGACCGCTTGCTGGCCATCGTGGGGCCTTGCTCGGTGCATGACCCCGAGGCGGCTCTGGAGTACGCGCGCAAACTGCAACCGGTGGCGCAGGCTTTGTCACAGGATCTGCTAATCGTGATGCGGGTGTATTTTGAGAAGCCACGCACGGTGGTCGGTTGGAAAGGTCTGATCAACGACCCCGGTCTGGATGGCAGCTTTCAGATCAACCGCGGCCTGCGCCTAGCGCGCAAGTTGCTGTTGGACGTCACTGCGGTGGGCCTGCCCATTGCCACCGAATTTTTAGACACCACACTGGGCCAGTACTACGCTGATTTGATCTCTTGGGGTGCCATTGGTGCCCGTACCACCGAGAGCCAAATCCACCGCGAGCTGGCCTCAGGCCTATCGATGCCAGTGGGCTTCAAGAATCGCACCGATGGTGATATTCAAGTGGCCGTAGACGCGATTATGTCGGCGCAGCACGCGCATTGTTTTCCGTCCCTCACCCACGAAGGTGCGCCGGCGGTGCTGACTACTTCGGGTAACGAGCATGCCCATTTGGTGCTTCGTGGTGGCAGCCGATCGGGGCCCAATTTTGAAGCGTCACACATTGTTGATGCCCTGGCGCTGCTGGCCCGAGCCGGTGCACCCGCAGCCGTTCTGGTGGACTGTAGCCACGCCAACAGTGGCAAGAAATTTGATCGACAGCCCGCAGTGGCGCACAACGTGGCGCTACAAATGGCAGCCGGCCAGCGCGGCATCATCGGCGTGATGCTGGAGAGCCATCTAGTGGCGGGCACTCAGGCGGTGGTACCGGGTAAGCCGCTGGTCTACGGGCAAAGTATTACCGACGCCTGCCTGGCCTTTGACGATGTGGTGCCGGTGCTGCAAGACCTGGCGCAAGCCGTACGGTCGCGCCGCACAGCGCCTACCACCCAAGTTACCGCTTAGTCCATCGCGCTGTGGCAGTACTTTTTGCCGAACCCCGAAATGTGGCAGTGATAACCCTGCGGTTTGAATGGCAGGTCATCTGCGCCATCCGATTGCCGAGGGTCGAGTCCCTGGGGTGCAGCAGCCGACTCCGCGCTGGCCTCTGCTTTTGAATCTGATTTCGCTGCTTCTAACGCGTTACGGCGCTGCGTTAAACGCGCCAAACGCCCAGCCGCACGCAGGTCGCCAGCGGCAGCCGCGCTGGCGTACCACCGCATCGCTTCCCGCTGATCGGCGTCGTTACTTTGCTGCAACGTGTCTGCCAGCGCCAACTGGGCCTCGGCCCAGCCACCACCGGCGGCTTGTCGTAGCAGCGCCAGAGCCAGTGGTAATTGCTTGGTAGTTTGCAGGCCGTACAGCAAACACAAACCCTTCTGGTAAGTGTGCTCTGGCGACCCTTCAGACGACTGGACCACCAGCGCACGGCACAGCGGGGCTACCGACTCTCGACGCGCCTGTTCGTTGATCTGGATATCGGGGTCCAGTGCCCAGGTAGGCGCAGTGCAAAATAAAACCACCCCGCATACCAGCCGATTAACCAGCAAGCGCATTACAGACTTTGTTTGCATTGGGAATAGACATTCACACGACGACCGGCTCAGGCTCCAGCAAAATGCCGAAGCGCTCGTACACGCTGGTTTGAATCGCCTTGGCCAGCGTCATCACTTCACCACCCGTAGCGCCATTGCCGTCGGTACCCGCACCGCGATTGACCAGCACCAGTGCCTGCTTCTCGTAGACACCAGCTTGACCGACGGATTTACCTTTCCAGCCGCAGGAATCAATCAACCAACCTGCGGCCAGCTTGACCGAGCCGTCGTCCATACGGTAGTGCACGACCTTCGGATCGCGGGCGATGATATCGACACACTGCTCGGCAGTCACCGTGGGGTTTTTGAAAAAGCTACCGGCGTTGCCAATGATCGAGGGGTCGGGCAGCTTGGCCCGGCGCACCGCACAAACCCAGTCATAAATCTGGCGCGCGGTGGGGTCCGAGCAGTTGTGCTCGGCCATTTTTTTCTCAATGTCAGCGTAGCCCAGCACAGGTTTCCATACCTTGGGCAACACAAAACGCACCCGCAAGATCAGGGCACGGTCTTTCAGGCCCAGCAGTTGGTAGCCGAGCGTCTGAGCGCTCGGTGCAGGCACGCCGTGTTTAAAGACGGAGTCGCGGTAACCAAAGGCGCATTGGGCGGCGTTCAGCGTAAAAAGCTGGCCGGTTTGCAGGTCAATTGCGTCCAGTGATTCAAAGCGGTCTTGCAATTCCACTCCGTAGGCACCCACATTTTGCACAGGCGAGGCGCCTACGGTGCCGGGGATCAGGGCCATATTTTCCAGGCCAGGGTAGCCCTGGTCCAGCGTCCAGGTCACAAATTCATGCCAGTTCTCACCCGCGCCAGCTTCCACGATGTAGGCCTTAGGGGTTTCGCCCACCAGGGCGCGGCCTTTGACCTCCACCTTGAGCACTACCGGCTTCACATCCCCGGTGATGACGATATTGCTGCCACCGCCCAGTACAAACTTGGAGGCAGACCCCAGGTGTGGGTCGGCTAGCAGGGCCAGTACATCGGCTTCGCCAGTAATACGCACCAGGGTTTGCGCCTTGGCCACAATGTGAAAGGTGTTGTAGGGCTGGAGTGGGACGTTTTTCTCGACTAACATGACGAGATTGTCGTTCAACCCGCACCCCGGACGGCTCCGCCCGTCCCCAGTGCCCCACTTTTTTTTGAATAAAAATGCCTTCTTTTGATACCGTTTGTGAAGCCGACCTGACCGAAGTAAAAAACGGCGTGGACAACGCATCCAAGGAAATTGCCACGCGCTTTGACTTCAAGGGCACCAGTGCCAAGGTTGAATACAAGGACAAAGAAATCACCATGATCGGTGATGCCGAGTTCCAGCTGACCCAGATTGAAGACGTGCTGCGCAACAAGCTGACCAAGCGCAATGTGGATGTGCGTTTTTTGGACATTGGCGATGTACAAAAAGTGGGTGGCGACAAAGTGAAACAGGTCATCAAGGTGCGCAACGGCATTGAGACCGAAGTATCCAAAAAGATCCAACGCGCCATCAAGGACAGCAAGCTCAAAGTGCAGGCCGCCATTCAGGGCGATGCAGTGCGGGTTACAGGCACCAAGCGCGACGATCTGCAAGCCGCCATGGCGGTAATCAAAAAAGAAATCCCTGATCTGCCACTGTCTTTCAATAACTTCCGCGAGTGATGAAAATTGCCCTGTGTGTCGCAGCCCTGCTGGGGTTATGTGCGCCGCCAGCTGGCAGCCAAACCGTGGGTTTGTCGGGTGTATTGGGTAACAAAGCTCTGGTCATTGTGGATGGTAATTCACCCAAGGTGCTGGGGGCAGGCGAGACTTTCAAAGGCGTCAAAGTGGTATCAGCCCAGGGAGACCACGCGGTTATCTCCATCGACGGCAAGCAGCACACACTGCGCATTGGCGACGCGCCAGCCAGTGTGGGTGGCGGCGGTGGGGCAGAAGGCAGTGGCACACGCATTGTGCTCACCAGTACCAGTGGGGGGCACTTTCTCACACTGGGCCAGATCAATGGCCGCAGTGCCGAAATGGTGGTGGACACCGGGGCTACTTCTGTTGCAATGAGTACCCAGCACGCGGAGCGCTTGGGGATTGAATTCACGGCCGGACAGCCAGTCCAAATCAGCACGGCCAATGGCGTAATTCCGGGCTGGCGCTTGAAGCTGGCGGCCGTGAAAGTGGGCGATGTGACCGTGCGGGAAGTCGATGCCGTAGTGTCCAGTGGCAGCATGCCGTATGTGCTGTTGGGCAATAGTTTTTTAACTCGCTTCCAAATGACCCGGACCAACGACCAGTTGGTTTTAGAGAAGCGGTACTGAGCCATGGCTGAAATGGTTTCCAGCGAAAACGATTACGAAGACCTGCTGGGGCAGTGGTCGGATCTGGAGTCGGGCCTGGGCATCATTCTGAGTAGCCCGGGCAGCACCCAGGAGTTTATCCACCGCGTCGTGCAGTACAACCGCTGGATGCAGGGTTTGATGACGCGCGACCCCGATGTAGGCTTGTATTTGCTGTTCCAGTTGGCGGGCAATTCGCCCGTAGGGTACAGCGCTTCGCACGCGCTGGTGTGCGCCACGCTGTGCCATGTGATTGCCAAAGAGCTGGGCACAAGCGCCTCTGAGCGCGAAAGCTTGGTACACGCCGCGTTAACTATGAACATTGCCATGACGGTACTGCAAGACGCATTGGCCAATCAGGTGGAGAAACCTACGCAAGAGCAGCAAGACATGATTCGTGCACACCCCATCAAAGGCGGCATGATGCTGTCCAACTTGGGGGTGTCAGACGAGCTTTGGCTGGATATTGTGTCTTGCCACCACGATGAGGTTTCTGGAAAAACGGATTCGCGACTGGTGTCGCCTGCGACCCGGCTGGCGCATATTTTGAAAGTAGTGGACCGCTATGCGGCCATGATCAGCCCCCGACTGTCACGGGCAGGCCGCAGCGCCACAGAGTCTGCCCGCGCAGTGATGGCCAATACGTCGGCCAAGACTGACGAAGTAGCCCACGCCATGGTGCGCGCTGTGGGCTTGTGCCCGCCGGGTACGTTTGTGCGGATGGATACGGGAGACCTGGGTGTGGTGGTTCGCCGAAGCAGCGCACTGAATCAGCCGTATGTGGCAATTGTGGGCAGGCCGGATGGGCAAATATTCGCGATGCCGCGCCTGCACCGCACAGCCAATGGCGGCCCGCGCATCCGTACAGCGCTAGCTGCAGCCGCGGTGCATGCCAACCTGAATCACTTTCACATCCTGCAATTGGCTGCGCAGCCAGGCTAAGCCTGCAAGTTCAAGCCTTCTTTTTGGCGCCCAGGCGCGATTCCGTACCTTTGACGAGGCGCGAAATATTCTCCGCATGGCGCCACACCAGCAAGCCCGACATCACCACGATCGACAGAACGATATTGCGGTCCATAGCCCAGGCAACGCCATCGCCAAACACGTAGTAAACCGGTGCAAACACCGTGGCCACCAGAGAGGCCAGCGACGAGTAGCGAAAGAAGAAAGCAATGATCAGCCAGGTGGCACCTACCGCCAGCCCCAATACACCGCTGATGCCGACCAGTACGCCTAACGCAGTAGCCACACCCTTGCCGCCCACAAACTTGAAGAAAACCGGAAACAAATGCCCCAGGAACGCGGCCAGCCCGACGAAAGCCACTGTGCCATCGCCTAAACCGTAGGGCTCGCCAAACCACTTCACCAACGCCACGGGCAGCCAACCCTTGAGTGCGTCCAGCAACAAAGTAACGATGGCTGCGGCTTTGGAGCCGGAGCGCAGCACATTGGTGGCACCAGGGTTCTTGCTGCCGTAGGTGCGCGGATCATTCAGGCCCATGGCGCGGCTCACTATGACAGCAAACGACAAAGAGCCCAACAAATACGCGGCCACGGTAGCCAGCAGCGGAAAGAAAGTGCGAAGGGAATCCAAACCAGTCTCCAATAATTTTTAGTAGACACCTTGCGGTTGCCCTGCATTAGCAAGGTTTTAACTACTATGAAAAGATCAAAGCGTAGCACTTGGACGCTGTGCTGGACACCGCCGCACTCCAATTATTGTTAGGGGTGTTCAGTGAAGACCACTCTGCGGGCTTTCAGTCGCTGGGTGGCTGGGGTAACGCTGACGTATTTGGCCATAGCGCCTATTTTTACTGGCTGCGCCCATGCTGTCAGGGCCGCATTGGCGCTAAAGAACCCAAGATCATCTGGCGATGGCGGGCCTGCCCGTGCCAGACGCGCGCCGCTTGCTCCAGACCATGCCGGCAGAAATAGCAACTAATACCAGCACGTAAAACACTATCTGCATACCGGCCGGTTGGGCGTCGTAGCCGACCAAGCCGTGCAACAGCGTGCCAGCTGCAGACTGTTGCGACAACACATCCGAGGTGTCCCACACCGGCGCGCCCAAGCTGGGAAGCCAATCCGCCTGCACTAAAAAGCGCGCAACTTGGGAACCCATGCTGGCCGCCAACAGCAGCACCAAGCCGCCGGTGATCGTGAAAAACCATTTCAGTGGTACCCGCAGCAAACCCGCGTACAACAGCCCGCCCACGACGGCTCCAGCGGCTAGACCGACAGCGCCACCCGCCAAAGTGGAACGCATACCGTCTTCAGTGCCGGTGGCCGCGCCGTACAGGAACAGAACCGTCTCTGACCCCTCGCGCAGCACCGCCAAAGCAACTACTAGAAAGAGCACGGAGAGCTCCCTGCTACCGTCTTTCACCGCGCGCGCTGCGTTTTGCGCTTGCGCAGCCATTTCGCGGCCGTGCACTGACATCCAGATGTTGTGCCAAGCCAGCATGCCAACGGCGAGTGTCAACACTGCAGCGTTGAAAATTTCCTGGCCGACGCCACTGGCCAAGTTCGAAATGAACTCCATGCTGGCAGCCAGCACCGCGGCACCTGCAAGGCCCGCAAGTACGCCACCGGCTAACCAGCGCGCACGCCCGGCAATGCCCAGCGTAGCGGCGGCCAGAATGCTGATGATGAGAGCAGCCTCAAGGGACTCCCGGAACACAATGATGGCAGCGGCAAACATGGTCGAGCTTGGTCCTGTGTGATTATTCGACGACGATGGTGCCCTGGGCACCCGCCTGGGTCTCGTGGTATTCCTCAACAAACGCATAGCGGCCAGGCTTCAGGGGGCCCAACAATATCGTCGCGGTCGATTTGGCTGGAATGAGTTTCTCGCGGTTCAGGGGTTTACTTTCAAACTCGGCAGGGCTGGCGTCTTTGTTAACCACCAACAGTTTAATTTTTTTGCCTGCCGGTACTTTGACTTCTTTGGGCGAGAAAGTGTGGTTCTCAATCACCAGGGTGATTTCACCTTCAGCTGCAACGGAGCTCAGCGCAGCCAAAGAAAGCAAAGTAGCGGATAAAAGACGTTTCATAGAGCCTCACAGTAATAGTGATGCCAATGATAATGATTCGCATTGCTTAATGCAAGCCCCTTTTGTCGGTAGGGATGCACAAACCTTCCGACGCGGTAGCCCCACCACAGCGTCGGTGTCGACGTTTTCCATCCGGGTGGATGTACGCCGGTTAAAGCGCTGGATCGCGATTTTCCCAGCGAATGGTGTCGATTTGCTTCAGCAATTCAGGCGACAACGTGGTACCCCAGGCGTCCACATCCTGGTCCAGCTGGGCCAAACTGGTCACGCCGATGATGGTGCTGGCGACTTGCCATTTGGTGTAGCAAAAGGCCAGCGCCATCTGAGTGGGGGTCATGCCGTTATCGACGGCCAACTGGTTATACCGGCGCGCGGCGGCCAAAGCCTCAGGGCGGCCCCAGCGCTGCTTGCGGGTGGACTCGAATTTGGCGATACGGGCTTGCGCCGGTGCGCCAGGGCCTGTCAGACCCGACGCGTCGTATTTGCCGGTGAGTAAGCCAAACGCCAGGGGTGAATACGCCAGCAGCGACACACCGAGCCGGTGCATGGTTTCGTCCAGCCCGTTCTCTACCGTGCGATTAAGTAGGCAATACGGGTTTTGCACCGTCGCCACACGCGGCAGGCCATGCTGTTCGGCTAGTCGGACGAACTCGTGCACGCCGTACGGCGTTTCATTAGACAAGCCCACCGCACGCACCTTACCGGCCTTCACCAGGGTGCCCAAGGCTTCCAGTTGGGCATGCACGCTGGTGGCATCCGTGTTCTCATTCTTGGGGTGGTAGTACAGGCTGCCAAACATGGGCACGTGCCGCGTGGGCCAATGAATTTGGTAGAGATCAATCACGTCTGTTTTCAGGCGCTGAAGGCTACCGTCACAGGCGGCCAGAATGTCTGCGGCGGTGAGGTCAGCGCTACCACCGCGAATCCAGGGCATGCCGCGTGAGGGGCCGGCCACCTTGGTGGCAATCACCAGTTTCCGGCGCACACCAGAGCGCGCTGCCAGCCAGTTGCCGATTATTTTTTCGGTGGCGTTAAACGTCTCGGCACGTGGGGGCACGGCATACATCTCCGCCGTGTCGATGAAGTTGATGCCACGCTCCACCGCGCGGTCCAGGATAGCGAAAGATGCGGTTTCATCGACCTGCTCGCCAAAGGTCATAGTGCCCAGGCAAATAGGGGTGACGTGCAGGCCGCTCTGGCCCAAGGGAATAGTATTCATGGTGTTAACCTCAGCGCGAAAGAGTTGGGCGCGAGTGTAGCGATGAAGGCCGATATCTGCTGTCGCGGGTTAATCGCCGCCGCCACATCCCCCACCGCTGTCGCCGCTGTCGCTGCCGGAATCTCCATCGCTATGGCTGGAATTGGATTCCGAGCCACCGAAGTTGAACGCGTCGCCATCGTTGCTGCCCCCATCGGCCCCGCCCCCATCGCTGCCAAAGCTGGTGCCGCAGTAGTCGCCTGAGCCGCTGGCGCGGTCGATGTCGCGGCAATCAGGCACGTAGCTGAAGCCGCCCGGAA
>JANYEE010000013.1 GCA_025363275.1 Burkholderiales bacterium
CCCGCAAAGCGGGCGGAGGACACGGAGCAAAGCCCTCAGCGGCTCAACCGCCCGACCGGTGAAGAGGGAGAAGCCCCACAAACCTGGCCCCTAGGCCGCGCCCTAGCCCAACTGCAAGGCGTCTACATCCTGGCCGAAAACGCCCAAGGCCTGATCATTGTCGACATGCACGCCGCCCACGAACGCATCGTCTACGAACGCCTCAAAACCCAAATCAACCTCACCGCCCCCGACGGCACGCCCGTGCCCATGGCCAGCCAGCCCCTGCTCATCCCCGCCACCTTTGCCGCCACGCCCGACGAGGTTGCCACTGCCGAAGCCCACGTCGCAACCCTGGCCACGCTGGGTCTGGAAATAACCCCCTTCTCGCCCAAAACCCTGGCGGTGCGCGCTGTACCTACCAGCCTGGCGCAAGGTGATGCCGTCGAACTGGCCCGCAGCGTGTTGTCCGAACTGGCCCAGCACGATGCCAGCACCGTCATCCAGCGCGCACAAAACGAGATTCTGGGCACGATGGCCTGCCATGGCGCGGTGCGCGCCAACCGCCGCCTCACTATCGAAGAAATGAACGGCCTGCTGCGCGACATGGAGGCCACCGAGCGCAGCGACCAGTGCAACCACGGGCGCCCCACCTGGCGGCAACTCACACTGAAAGAGCTGGACACGCTTTTTCTGCGCGGCCGCTAGCACCATTCAGGGACGTACACGACATGCAAGCGCCATCGGAACTACCAGGGGAACTGCAACGGGAACTACAAGGTTTTCTGGACACCATCTCGATTGCGCGCCAGCCCATCGTGGATGCCCAACGCACCATCGTGGCCTATGAATTGTTCAACCTCAACCGCGCGGTACATGAGCATTCCAGCTCTAGCGATCTGTCTGTGGCGCTCAACGCCGTCGCCCAAAGCGGCGCGCCCTTGTGGGCCAGCCACCACGACCTGTTTTTGAACACGGTGCCCCAGGGCTTGGTGGGCGACCACTGGGACTTTCTACCGGCCAAACACATCGTTGTCAAAGTGCGGCACCTGCCGGGGCATGACGCGCAGGCCATTGCCGACACGGCTGTGGCCTTGGCCAACTTAAAACAGCGCGGCTTTCGGCTGTGTCTGCACCACACGGTAGTGGCCCCGGCCTACAAAGCTTGGCAGCCCTTTGCTGATTTCGTCAACATCGAAACGCCCACTGTCAAACCCGAGCAGCTGGGGCCATTGGTGGCAGCCATACGGGCGCGCACCACGGCACAGCCCATTGCCCAAAAGGTGGAGCGCGCCGATCAGTTTGAAACCCTGCAATCCGCGGGCGTAAAAATGTTCCAAGGCTTCTGGTTTTCCAAACCCGAAGTGCTGCACCCTAAGGTGCTGAGCCCGGGGCAGGTCAGTGCCCTAGGCTTGTTCAATCTGCTGCGGGCGCAGGCCCCGATCGAAGAGGTGGAAGAAGCACTGAAGAAGGATGCCGCGCTAGGTGTCAACCTGTTGCGTATCATTAATTCGGCCGGTGTGGGTTTAAATCGCAGCGTCACCTCACTGCGCCAAGCCGTCATGTTGATGGGCTACAAGCGCTTGGCGCGCTGGTCGGCCATGCTGCTCACTACGTCTGCCCAGGGCAGCGTCAGCCTACTGAGCTCTGCAGCCGTTGTGCGGGCCCGCATGATGGAGCTGTTGGCATTGCACGACGTGGATAATTTCGACAGTGAGTCGGCGTTCTTGGTGGGGCTGTTGTCGCTGCTGGACCGCATGCTGGGCACCGAACTGCGGCCTGCGCTGGAGCAGCTGTCCTTGGACAAAGATGTCATGGAATCTTTGCTGGAACCCGCCGGTAAATACGCCGGACTGCTGGCACTGGCCATCGCCTGCGAGGCCGAAGATGACGAAGCTTTCAACGCAGCGTTTGGGCGACTCGGCTATTCGCTGCGGCAAATTAATATGGCCCATATGGAGGCCTTGGCATGGTCGGACGCGCTACAGTAGCAATCGCGAGCCCCCACTGCGGGGTGCAACACGCCCGTTCAACATCCTGACTTTGGGTAGCTGCGTGGCCCTCTTGCCGCTGGAATCTGGCGGACAGCGCGGCGCGGTTTATCTCTGGCCCCTACTTGCTGGAGCGGGTTCGCACCGTGCTGCGCATGCTGGTGGTGTCCCCGGTGGTGTGGGACCAGCGTATTGCGGTGCTGTCCACGTTGGCGTTCATCCACGCCCAAGTCTTGGGCGAAACCCTCAGCCCGTGCACGATGCTGCGGGCCCACCCGCAAGGCTTTGCGAGTGGGTGATTTCCGGGTGCCTCTCAACGGCACCCCTGCATCAGTATTTCAAGGCAGTGCTCTTGCCCCAAAACACGCGGTAAGCAAATACCGTGTAGCCAATGATGACCGGCAGCACGATGACCGTGCCATAGAAAATCACCATCAAGGCTTCGGGCGCGCTGGCGGCTTGCCAGACCGTGAGCTTGTCCACCACCAGCCAAGGAAACAGGCTGTAGGCCAGACCATAGAAGGCCAACAAAAAGATACCCACGGTGCTGGCAAAGGGCACGGCAGCGCCGTACTGGTTGTTTTGCGCCAGACGCGTGGGCAGGCGCGTCAGGCTGCGGGCAATCACCACAAACAGCGCCACCGTGACGGCGGGAATCGGCAGCAGCAACACGATGTTGGGAAAGCTGAACCACTTGTCAAAAATGCGCTGGCTAACCCACGGCGTAGCCAACGAGATGGCAGCCACACCCGCGGCCGTGAGCCACAAGCTGCCTTGCGCCCAGCGCACGGCTTTGAGTTGCAGCGCCCCTTCGGTTTTCATGATCAGCCAGCCGGCACCCAGCAGGCAGTAGGCCGCCACCAGGCACAGACCAATCAGCGCGTTGAACAACTGGCTGGCCCAGTCCGTGGCAAAGCCCGTGACCAATGCCCCCAGCATGAAGCCCTGGGACCAACCGGCCAAGAGCGAGCCCACATAGAAAGCACGGTCCCACAACGGCTTGTGTTTGTCACGCGCCTTTACGCGAAAGTCAAAGGCGACGCCGCACAGCGTGAGCGCCACCAGCATCAGCGCTACGGGCAAATACAGCGCGCCCAAAATGACGCCATGCGCCATCGGAAAGGCCACCAGCAGCACGCCCACGCCCAGCACCAGCCAGGTCTCGTTCGCATCCCAAAAAGGACCGATGCTGGCGATCATGGTGTCCTTTTGCGCCACGTCATCCGCGCGGCGCAGCAGCACGCCCACGCCCAGGTCGTAGCCATCCAGAATCACATACGCCAGCATGGCCAGCGCCATCACCAGCGCAAATACCAGGGGTAGCCAGCCGGCGGGCTGGGTCAGGTCGGGCAGGGTCAAAGCGCTGGCATCAAGCATGGGCCGCCTCCGGCAAGTTGGGTTGTGGGGCGCTGGCCTTGCGTGCCAGATAAAACAGCACGCTCACATAGGACGTGAGCAGCACGGCGTACAAGCTCAGGTACATCACCAGCGTGAAGGCGATATTGCTGGCTGGCACTTGGGATGCAGCCTGCGCCGCCGTCAGCACCCCCTGCACCAGCCACGGCTGGCGACCCATCTCGGTCACATACCAGCCGGCAATCAGGGCCACCCAACCGGAGAAAGTCATGGCCACCAGCACGCGCGCCAGCCAGGGCTGTAGCGCCCCTTTGCGCACCTGCCAACTACCCAGCCAGCTCACCGCCAGCATCAGCATGCCCACCCCCACCATGGTGCGAAAAGCCCAGAACACCGGCGCCACCGGCGGATGCTGGTCGCCAAATTCTTGGATGCCCTTGATCTCGCCATTCCAATCGTGGGTGAGGTACAGCGACGCGAGCTTGGGGATCGCAATTTCGTATTTATTTGTGTGTGTGGCCTTGTCAGGCATGGCGAACAGCACGGCGGGTGCGCCCTTTTGAGTTTCCCAAATACCCTCCATGGCCGCAATCTTGGCGGGCTGGTGGTGCAAGGTATTGAGGCCATGCTGATCTCCTACAAAAATCTGCAGCGGAATCAACACGGCCGCCACATACAAGCCCGTGCGCAGTGAGGCCTGCACTGCGCGGCCTTTGTCACCCTTGAGCCAGCGGTAGGCACTTAATCCCGCCAGCAAGAACGCTACGGTGAGGCCCGAGGCAATCAGCATGTGCGTCAGGCGGTATGGGAAGGAGGGGTTGAAGATCACTTCCAGCCAGCTCGTCACATGGGCCTTGCCGACAATCATCACAAAGCCGGCGGGCGTGTGCATCCACGAGTTGAGCGCCAGAATCCAGAAGGCCGACATGGTGGTACCAAACGCCACAAGAAACGTAGCCGTGGTGTGCACCCGTTCGCTCACGCGCCCGCGGCCAAACAGCATGATGCCCAGCATCGTGGCTTCCAGAAAAAAGGCCGTCAGCACCTCATACGCCAGTAGCGGCCCGGCCACATTGCCCACGGTGTTCATGAAGCCCGGCCAGTTGGTGCCAAACTGAAAACTCATGGTGATACCGCTGACCACACCCAGTGCAAACGTCAGCGCAAACACCTTGACCCAGAATTGGTAAGCATCCATCCAGTGCTGCTGGCCCGTGGCCGTGAAGCGAGTCTTGAAAAACAGCAGCACCCAGCCCATGCCGATGCTGATGGTGGGAAACAAAATGTGAAACGTCATATTGGCCGCAAACTGAATGCGGGCCAGGACGACGGGATCAAAGCTGTCCATGGTCAGCTCCCTCGGTTGCAGGTTTCGTAGGCGTGAAAACGTTCTTCACCTTGTCTTTCATCTCCAGCAGCTTTTGCACTTGCGAGCCCATCTTCATCAGGCTGGCCAGCGTGGCCGAATCCATCTTTTGCACATCGTCCAGCCAGTCCGTCATCAGCTCGATAAAGCCGTGCATCTGCTTCATACGCTCTTGGGCATAAATGTCCTCAGCCACGCTGGGCTGCTCCATCAGCGCGTCGCGCAGCATGCTTAAAGTGGGATCAATCTCACGCTTGCGCCGCTCTGCGGCCAAGGTCCTGAAGATGGCCCAAACGTCCTCGGGCGCCTGAAAGTATTCGCGCCGGTCGTTGGGCTGGTGGATCAGCCGCACCAGGTTCCAGGACTGCAACTCTTTAAGCCCCATGCTGACATTGGAGCGGGAAAAGCCCAGCGCCTCCCCCACCTCATCCGCGTTCAGCGGCTTGGCGGACACATACAACAGCGCGTAAATCTGGCCCACGGTGCGGTTGATGCCCCAGCGGCTGCCCATTTCGCCAAAGTGCAGTACGAACCGCTGCGTGAGGGGTGGTAGGTTCATGGTTCTGGTCTTTCCTGAATTTTCAGTATTATCTGAAAATTCAGGAATCACGGGAATCAGAAACTTGTAACCCCGATAAGGGCGCAGGGGCATTTCAGAGGCTAATTAGGTATCAAATCAGCCTGGGGCCCAGGTGAAATATACCTGTACAGCTATTAATTCTATAGCAATGACAGTTAACTTAGATATCAACCCTAGGCGCCAGAATTTGTTCGCCAAGCTCTTACACTGTCCATTACCGAACTACCCCAACACTACAGAGACCATGTTCCGCACCCAATACCTCGACTATCAACAACTCACCGACCAGCTCACCCAATGGGCCCAAGCGCACCCTGGCTTTGTGCGCCTGTCATCCATCGGCAAAAGCGCAGAAGGGCGCGACATTCCGTTGCTGACTATTGGCCACGAGCCCGAACGCTTGCGCCCTGCGGTGTGGATAGACGGCAATATGCATGCCACCGAAGTGTGCGGCTCCAGCGTCGCACTGGCTATGGCCGAGGACATCATTGGCATCCACCTGGGTAAAGACGAAGCAGGCGCCAAGCCCCTACCGACCCACATGGCAGAGGCGATTCGCGGTGCCTTGTTTTATGTGGTGCCCCGTATCTCTCCCGATGGGGCGGAGGCGATTCTTAAAACTGGTCGCTACGTGCGCTCCAGCCCCGTGAACGACCGCACCAACAAGTCACACGCTTACTGGGAAGCATCGGATGTGGATGGCGACGGACTGATGGGCTATATGCGTCAGCAAGACCCCAACGGCGAACTGATGGAGCTACGCGGTGAGGATGGCCTGCCGCTGAACCCGCCGGTGATGGTGCCGCGTGGCCCCGAGGACGCCGGGCCGTTTTTCAAACTCTACCCCGAGGGCCATATCGTCAACTTTGACGGTGCCCAGGTGCCGGATCCGTATTTTTTGTCAGACAACCTGTACGACCTGAACCGTAATTTTGCCCACGACTGGAAACCCGAACACGAGCAGGCTGGCGCTGGACACTACCCCGGCAGCGCGCCCGAGTCGCGGGCGGTGATGGACTTTGCCGTGCGCCACCCGCACATCTTCACCTGGCTGAATCTGCACACCTTTGGCGGTGTAGTCATTCGCCCACTGGGCGACCAGGCCGACAGCAAAATGGACCCGACCGACCTCGCCATGTACCGGCAAGTTGAGGCCTGGATGACCGAGTACACCGGCTACCCCACGGTGAGCGGCTACCACGAGTTTTTGTACGAACCCGACAAACCACTGCACGGTGACCTGAGCGATTGGGCCTACCGCCAACGCGGCTGCCTGGCCTATGTGGTGGAGCTTTGGGACTTATTCACGCAACTGGGCATTGCGCGCAAGAAGCCGTTTGTGGATCATTATTCGCAACTGGAGCGCAAGGATTTTCTGGCGCTGTGGAAAATGGACCGTGAGATCAATGAAGGGCGTATGTTCAAGACCTGGCGTAAGGCCCAACACCCGCAACTGGGCGAGGTAGAGGTCGGTGGTTTTGATGGCCGCATTGGCATCAGCAACCCGCCACTCGCCAAGCTGGCCGAGACCTGCGCCAGCCAGAGCGCGGCCTTCCTGCGGGTTGCTGCACTGGTGCCGCAAGTCTCGCTGGAGCTCGTGGGCACCCAGGACTTGGGCAATGGGCACACCCGCATCCAACTGCGCGTAGCCAACCGCGGCTACTTGGGTACCTACGGCCTAAGCTCTGCCAAAAAGCTCACCCACGCCGAGCCCCTGCGCTTGACGGCTACGGGAGATGGCGTAGCCCTGGTGGCTCCGCTGGAACAGGTAACGCAGATCGGCCATCTGGAAGGCTGGGGCACTGGCCTGCACCACGGCATCAGCATTTTCATGCCCTGGACGCGCGGCAACGGGAGCGAAAAAAATATCGCTGTGGTGGTGCAGGGTAAGGGCACCGTACAAATCCGTATAGGCAGTTGCCGGACCGGATGGTCTGAGCTGGCCGTGCCTATTGCCTGAGCGACAAGATGGTCCTTAAAAACCGGCCCATGCGAGCCGCATCAAAAGCACGGCCAAGACCCACATGGTTAGACCAATCAAACCATCCAGCACCTGCCAGGCCCTGGGCCGTGCAAACCATGGCGCTAGCCAGCGGGCGCCAAAGCCTAAAAGGCTAAACCAGCCAAAGCTGGCCACACAGGCGCCCGCTACAAACCAGGGCCGTAGCGCGGCGGGCTGCTGCGCCCCAATACTGCCCACCAACAGCACGGTGTCCAGATAAACATGGGGATTGAGCAGGGTAAATGCGGCTGTCTGCGTGATGGCACCCAGCAGACTCAACGCTGTGCCCGTCTCTTCGACTTGTAAT
>JANYEE010000017.1 GCA_025363275.1 Burkholderiales bacterium
GCGAATTGGTGATGCGCGAGCTCAAAAAGCTAGACAAGGTGGCGTATGTGCGCTTTGCCAGTGTTTACCGAAGTTTTGAAGATATTGATGACTTCAAGAATTTGGTGGATGAGGTGAGGCGATAATTTTCAGTAAATTCAACTACCGCTGCACGGGGGTGAAGCTGTATCTGTTTGCGGATCACACAGACGAGCACGCCCTGAATTGCTCACGATGATCCTTTTTTCGCGACCTGTTTCTGTAGCCTGAAAACTTAACGTCCCGTTCATTGCACCACTGTAATAGGGTGACGCACAAGTTAAATATGGAAAGCCAACCGGGTTGTAGACAAAAGACGGGTTTGTTGCAACGAAGGAGTTTGAGCTCGCGCTTGTCTTCACCGATACAAACTCACCGACACGGTCTGACGCTGCAAAAATGCTACCTGTCGGGCTGCAAGTATTCGACACAATGGTTAAGTACCAACCGCTAGTCCAATCCGTTCCGTTGGTTGGTAAGACCGCAACGATCTTCCCTTGCTTGATTGCTTCAGAGCGAGCCTGCACCATGGCTCCAAGCAAGTTACTTCCAGCTGCTGAAAGCTGCTGGTTAATTACGAAGCTTCGAAACGATGGGACAGCCAAAGACGCTAGGATCGCAACCATAGCGACAGTAACCATCAACTCGATGATGGAAAAACCAAAATTTAAAATTCGCTTCGCCATAATGGGGGTCACTTGGACCAACACTTAGCCTGAACTGTACCGGTACAGCCGCGCGTTCCGTCGCTTTGTAACGTAATAGTACCGACATCAGTGTCAGCTACTCGAGGTACGCCCGCCAGTTGAATACAGGCATTCACGGCAGAGCCAGTACACACCGAAGCGGATATCAAACACGCACTAACAGCTGCCGAATCACCAGAAAACTGCTTCATGGGAATCCCAGCAGCCGTAGTTGTATAGGCTAGATAGGTATTTTGTTGCGTAAAGTAACGCTCCTGCTGTTGCATGGCTTGCATTAATGCTGAGCGACATTCGGTTCGCTTCGCCCTCACCGTGTAACTTGTGTATTGAGGCAAAGCAATTGCCGCAAGGATGCCAACAATGGCAACCGTTATCATCAATTCAATTAACGTAAAACCACTGTTTTTGGACTTCATTTTGCTTAATGCCTTCGGGTTTTTACTGGCTATTGAAAATTAGTTATCTCACGCCACGATATTCGTCCGCCTATCGACGTTACGGTGCTCTCAGTGGTTGAAATACCGCCACCAACGCCAGGGCTTAAGGAGTTGATTTTCCGTGTCACAACATAGCGCCCTGAGAAGCTGCGCGGAGACCAAGCTGTGTCACCAACCTCTAGCAGCGAAGGCGTACCCAGATAGCTTGGTACAGAGGACTTCGACACAGAAACAAACGTAATACCGGTAGACGGGTTATATCGATATTGGACGGAGCCACCGCTCGTTGAGCACGGATCCCCCGCTGGAATCGTGGAGTTGACGGCCATCAGACCTGAGTCAACGACAGGATCGACAGCGACCCTCTCCAAGGTGGTAGATAAATCGGCAAACCACCCTCGGTAAGTCGTAGAAGTTGTTCCATAGTTAAACGGATTTCCGGTGATGGACACTGTCACCGTTCCGCTGGTGACGGTTAGCGTCCGACTGATCAATCCATTCACCGTGGGTGACGTCGTGGTATTGCGTTGGAAAGCAACGCCGTCCCCAGAATCCCAAATCCCGTATAAAGACTGTTGTGCTGCCGATGACGACAGTGCATCAGACGGCTCCAAAAATTTACCTGTACCAAATCCAATTTGATAACCGCTCAGCACGTTAATCGTAACGGCTGGAACCGTGGTAATTGGCTGCGGAGTTCCGCCTGCGCTGCGGGCGGTGAATAGCACCTTGGCTTTAGTTGCAGTTTGCCAAGTATTGGAGTCCCCGCTAAGGTCAAACTTCCACAAATTACCTTGCAAATCCCCTGCATAAGCATAAAGCACGTTTCCTTGTGGGGCGAGAGCTACCCCGGGCTGTGCGAGGCCGGTCGCCGCAGTAGGAGATGCACCCGCAAACGTACTGTTGTCTGCAATCATCTTGAAGTAATTAGTTCCTGGCACCCAAGGATCGCCAGGAGCCTTGTCAAGAGAAAGTAAAAAGAGTGCTTGTTTGTCGGCAATACCGCCGGTCGTGTAGTTGTTGTAGCCGCTGCTTACCATGGCGTACCATTTATACACCGGTGTTGCACTGGTACTACCGGCCGTGGCTAGCTTAACAATTTTAGGTTCTGCCACCAGGTTACCCATATCGGAGTCGTCCGCATCGGTGAATTCCCACAACACATTAGAGGAAGAAAATGTGGAGGGATTTGTCACATCGAGAGCAAACAAACCCCTGGCACCTCCGCCCATACCCGAAACCAATGCAGTGCCCCAATTCACTGATCCGCCGCGGTACATCTGTGCTTCGTTGACAGACATAGCACCATCTACATAGGCCTCTTTGACGTATCCAGGGTCCGTCAGTTTGTTCAGTTTGAGCGATGCAGCCCTCGGTACATAAGCAAAAAGCTCTTGGCCATTGGTTGACTCAGTCTTGGATTCCGCGGCTCTGAATGCGTGAAGCATTCCGTCATTCGTTCCAATAAACACAGTGGGCGTGCGATTCGCGTTGGCGGTGTAGAACGACCGATAAGACGCATCGGGAATTTCAGCACTAGCACCCCCCTTCAATACGGGTGAGCTGTTGATACTGTCGCCCATAATGACCGTGCGAGCCCGGTAGTTCAAATTCACATCGGACTCCGCAGTTCTCACTCCCCGGATGTAATCAAGCCGCGCTTGACCATCCGCATCGGTTTCAACCAAATTAGTCGAAGGGTCAGTTTTCAGGGAAGTCTTAACCGCAACTTCCAGATTAGCCCAGGCAAAATTAATACCTGAGCGGGTGGTCGCGTTATAACTAATAATATTTCGATTGGCTGGCAAAGGAAACGGTGCAACGGTTGTGGTGCCAGTTGTATCGCCCGTCAAAATCTTCGCAGCGTCCCACACAGGAACGGGGTTAGCATCAAGTTGCTGTGTGGAGGTATTGAACGTTAGCTCGGTACGGATCACCGTGCCTGACCAGTTTGAAGCGTTGATCTGCGCTTGATAAAACGCTCCCGATTGTCGCGCTTTACTCAGTCGGCTGACGCTCAAAGAACCTCCCGCCAAATTTCCAGAGGGTTTGCTAGCTTCGGCAAATATTTTCTTAATTGCCAAAATCATCCGCTCAGGTTGACTGGCTAGAAAATAACCCGAGGGTGAGGTTGAACCATCAGTCGCTAACCATTCTGCTGTGCTGCTGGTTGAAGTACCACTCACGTAGGTCTTGAATGGGTTACCGTCTCCAGTCGCATAACTCTGGTCCGGTCCAACATCTGCGAAGCCACCATACTTGCCTGCAAGATAAAAAGATCGGCTACGTTGCAGTGTGCCGTTACCGCCTTCATCCACGTCAATCACGAATGTACGAATACGCGCGAGAGGTTTATCAGCGCGGATAGGCTGGGTGTTGGCCCAGTAAGCAGCCCCAGCCCAAAGGTAACTTGCCCGATCAGACCCAGTAGACTTTGTCGCAAGATTGGTGTTGCCACTAACTACACCAGCAACACCCGATGGAGCATTTCCATTTGCATTCTGAGTATTACCCTGAGAGTCTGTATAAGTAAGCGAACCATTGGTTTCAAAACTCTCCACTCTTTGAGTCCAGTAATCTGCATCGAGTGCACCCACTCCCGTACCATCAACACTACGTGTCTGTAGCGAGAATTTGCTCCCTGAAATTTCAGCATCTAGGTGGGTATTGTTATCTCCTACGACCAGTGAGTAATTGCGCTGACAAGAACTCTGCATGGGATCAACCCAATTGGTATAAATTGGAAATCCATTCATCAGTGCAGTGGTCGTTCCTGAATACGCTGTTGAGGTAGGTTGCTTACCTTGGTAATACCGTACAGACTCGTAATACAGTTCACCAACTGGGTCATAGCGTTTGTAAATACCTT
>JANYEE010000052.1 GCA_025363275.1 Burkholderiales bacterium
TCCTCTTTTGATAGCAATTGAAAACGCCACCGGCCCCGTGGTGCTGGTGGGCAATGAGATCGGCCTGGGGGTGATTCCGATGGGGCGCGAAGTGCGCGCCTTTGTGGACGCCTTGGGCCGCTTGAATCAGGATGTGGCCGCCACCTGCCAACGCGTGACGCTGATGGCGGCAGGACTGCCATTGACTTTGAAAGATTCGTAGTTATGTCTTCAGCCGATCTCTTAACTAGACTCTCTTTACTGCGAAGAAGCAGGATGTCAGAGCGTTTTGCGCAGGTCAAGGAGGAGCCCGCAAAGCGGGCGGGGGACACGGAGCAAAGCGCTCTGACATCCCGCTTCTGGTCGGCGTGCCTATTTATTTTTGCTGTTCCATTGGCCATTTCCGCCCAAGCCACCCAAGTAACCGACGACCGCGGTGTCACCGTCACGCTGCCTTCGGCGCCACTGCGAATCGTCAGCCTGTTGCCGTCACTCACCGAATCGGTGTGCGAGTTGGGCCAGTGCGCTCGGCTGGTGGGGGTGGATCGGTATTCGGACTTTCCCGCCAGCGTGAAGCAGTTACCGCAACTGGGCGGTGGGCTCGACCCCAATATCGAAGCCATCGTGGCGCTCAAGCCCGACGTGGTGCTGACCGCCAAGTCATCGCGGGGTATCGAGCGGTTCGAGGCCCTAGGCTTAAAAGTAGTGGCGCTAGAGCCCAAAACCCACGCCGATGTGCAGCGCGTGATGCGCACGCTCGGGCAACTGCTGGAGGTGCCCGATGCCGCACGTATCTGGCGTGCGATCGATGCCGGTGTGATGGCTGCCGCCCAGTCTTTACCGGCTGGCGTGGGCAGCACGCGGGTTTATTTTGAAGTGAATGAAGGACCCTATGCGGCTGGCGAGTCGTCCTTCATTGGCGAGACGTTGACCCGCCTGGGCGTTAAAAACATTGTGCCCGCCAAGCTGGGGCCGTTCCCCAAGCTCAATCCTGAATTCATTGTGCGGGCCAACCCCGATGTAATCATGATCGGTCAGCGCAGCGCCCCAGGCTTGGCAGCCCGACCGGGCTGGCACAGCATTCGCGCGCTGCGTGAGCAACGGGTGTGCTCATTTGGGACTGAGGAGGCCAACGCACTGGTACGACCCGGCCCGCGCATGGCCGAAGGTGCGCGCCTGATGGCAGAGTGCCTATTGAGCAAGGCCCCCACGCTTGCCGCTGCGCGTGCTGCGCTGCCCCCCGGAGCCAAGCCATGACGCTGTCTCGCGTGGGGTGGTTGGTGTGGGCGGGCGTGGTGGGTGCCTGCGCGTTTGCGGTGTTGGGCATTTGCGTGGGTAGTACCGGTTTTGAGAATTTGGTTCAACCCCTGTGGAGCCCAGCACTGGACCCCGAGCAGACTGCGATGGCGAGGCAGATCGTCTGGGAAATCCGCCTGCCACGCACGCTGGGGGCCTGGGCGGCGGGTGCCCTGCTGGGGCTCGCCGGGGGTGTGGCGCAGGGCTTGTTTCGCAACCCCTTGGCCGATCCGTATTTGCTGGGCAGCGCATCGGGCGCTTCGCTGGGCGTGGCGCTGGCGCTAGCCGCGTTGGGCGGTGGGGCGGGCATGTTGGGCGGGTCTGCCAGTGCGGGCAGCATGATGAACGGCAGCGTGGCTGTCAGCGTGTTTTCTAGCAGCGTGTGGGTGCGTCTGGGGCTGACTGGTGCGGCATTTTTGGGTGCCGTGTTGGCCGTGATGTTGACGTTGGTACTGTCGCGCGGCGTGGGGCATACGCTGCGACTTTTGTTGGCCGGTGTGGTGGTGGGTGTTGTGCTGGGGGCAATGACGCAGTTGGTGCTGTTATTCACCCCCGATTCCTTGCAGGCGATGCAGGCGTTCATGTTGGGCTCTACTGCCTTTGTGGGCTGGACGTCGGTGGTGCTGATGGGCGGGGTATGGTGCATCTGCGTGGTGGCGGGTGGGTTGCTGGCGCGCGTGTTGGATGGTCTGAGCCTGGGCGATGCCACCGCACTGAGCCTGGGCCTGCCGGTTGCCCCCATGCGCGCTGCGCTGGTGGCCGTGCTGGCACTGGCCACCGGTACCGCAGTGGCACAAACCGGTTTAATTGCGTTTGTGGGTCTGGCCGCACCGCACTTGGTGCGCTCGGTCGTAAAGACCACACACGGGTATTTGATGCTGTTGTCCAGCCTGGTAGGCGGTGTGCTGCTGATGGCGGCTGACACCTTGGCCCGCGGGCTGATTGCGCCACAAGAGCTGCCGGTGGGCGTGCTGACGGCGGTGCTGGGCGGCGGCTACCTGCTGTGGCTAATGCACCGTGGCCGTACCAATGTGGGAGGGCGGCAATGACTGCTACCAACTCCTTTGCTACTAAAAACATAGCTATCCAGGCAGATTCCATAAGGGCCTCGCTGGGAAGCGGTCCTTCAAAGACGCTGGTGCTGCACAACGTATCGCTGGATATTGCGCAAGGTCAGTGGACCAGTGTCGTCGGCCCCAATGGCGCGGGCAAGTCCACCTTGCTGCGTTGTTTGGCCGGCGTTACAGCGTACAGTGGCACCGTTACCTTGCTGGGCCAGCCCTTGCACAAGCTACCGCACCGCGAGCGCGCCCGCCAATTGGCCTGGCTGGGGCAAAACGAAGCCTCGGCCGATGATTTAACCGTGTGGGACGTGGCCATGTTGGGCCGCTTGCCGCACCAGGCCTGGCTGGCGCCATCTAGCCCGCAAGACCACGCTGCGGTAGAGAGCGCCTTACGCGCCACGCAGGCCTGGGAGTGGCGTTGCCGCACGCTGGGCCAGTTAAGCGGTGGTGAGCGCCAGCGTGTGCTGCTAGCGCGCGCCCTGGCGGTGCAGGCGCAGGTGCTGCTGATGGACGAGCCGCTGGCCAATCTGGACCCGCCGCACCAGGCCGATTGGCTGGCTGTGGTGCAGGCCCTGGTGGCCAAGGGCACGACGGTGGTGAGCGTGTTGCACGAGATCAGTATGGCCCTGCAAGCCGACCAAGTGGTGGTGATGGCCCACGGCTGCATCACCCACCAGGGCTCCACGCGCGACACGGCCAGCCACGCCGCATTGGTGAAGGTGTTTGATAAGCGCATTGCGATTCACTCGATTGAAGGACAGTGGGTGGTGTTGCCGCGCACGGATCACCATGTTTATAGCTATTGATTGCATCTTCAAGGTCAATAGCCACCGGCCGGGTTGGTTAGCGATCGCGGGCTGGCATGGCACTCGGCTCCGCGGCTGTCCCCCGCAGCGGCTTAGGGCCGACTGCTCCTCCTTGATGCCGCTGCGCCGAGTGCCATGCCAACCCGCTCCAACCAACGCATGGTTACGCATCCGTGCAGTTGGGTGCCAGAAGCAGGAAGTAGCAAGCGGGTTGACTGTTGCGCCCTCACGAACTCGCAGAGGAGCCCGCAAAGCGGGCGGGGAACACGGAGCAGAACGTCCGCCCCGGGCTCGTCGGAGCGCCAACCAGTAAACCAACAACTTTCACCGAATACGAAGAAAACCATGCAAATCGAAACCCCACCGCCCGCTTTGGCGAACACCGCATGTTTGGGCAAATCGGTATCCCGATAGAAGGCCTGGGCGACTACTTCATGGTCACGCTGGATGAAATTACCTACCCGCTGATCTACGGCTGGATGCCGCTGGACGACGTGCTGGAGACGCTGAAGACCCGCCCCAGCCACGTGCAAGTAGTGCTGACCGGCCGCCGTTGCCCACCCGAGATAATCGAGCTGGCCGATACCGTGACCGAAATGCAAATGGTCAAGCACGCCTTCATGGCGGGCATCCCGGCGCAGCGCGGTATTGAAGACTAAAAAAACTCACCAATAAGACCAAGGACGACTCGTATGGAAACCACTTTGAACGCCCCCCAGCCCCTGCATTTTCACGCCCCGCACAAAACCCCAGCACATTTGAAAGTACAGCGCCCCGACGCGGGCCAGCGCGTGTGGGCTGTGGCCGAAGTGCAGGCGCTGTTTGACCTGCCCTTCAACGACCTGATGTTTCAGGCCCAGACGGTGCACCGCGCCCACTTTGACCCCAATATGGTCGAGCTGGCCACGCTCTTGTCGGTCAAAACCGGTGGCTGCCCCGAAGACTGCGGCTACTGCCCGCAGAGCGTGCACTTTGACACGGGCGTAGAAGCTGGAAAATTGATGGGCGTGACCGAAGTGCGCGAGGCCGCCGAGCGCGCCAAGGCCGCGGGCGCCACGCGCTTTTGCATGGGGGCCGCCTGGCGCGCGCCCAAAGACCGGGACGTGGAAGCCGTGGCCGAGCTGGTCAAGGCCGTCAAGGCCACCGGACTGGAAGCCTGCGCCACACTGGGCATGCTGAACGATGGCCACGCCGAAACCCTGCGCGACGCCGGGCTGGATTACTACAACCACAACCTGGACAGCGCGCCAGATTTCTACGGCGACATCATCACCACGCGCGACTACCAGGACCGCCTGGACACCCTGGCGCGCGTGCGCAATGCGGGGGTGAGCGTCTGCTGTGGTGGCATTGTGGGCTTGGGCGAGTCGCGCCTGCAGCGCGCAGGTCTGATTGCCGAGCTGGCCAATCTGTCGCCGTACCCCGAGTCCGTGCCCATCAACCATTTGGTGAAGGTAGAGGGCACACCGCTGGCCGATCAGCCCGACCTGGACCCGCTTGAATTTGTGCGCACCATTGCCGTGGCGCGCATCACCATGCCGCTGGCGCGCGTGCGCCTGTCGGCCGGGCGCCAAAGCATGGGTGACGCGGTGCAGGCCCTGTGCTTTGTGGCCGGTGCCAACTCCATCTTTTACGGCGACAAGCTGCTTACCACCGGCAACCCTGATGTGGACGCTGATAGCGCGCTGCTGCAGCGCCTGGGTTTGAAGACCGGGCAGCCGGTGGCCCGCGATTGAATTTGGTTCATGTAGCGATGGGATTGCAGTAAGCCATTGTTTGTCTTACCATGCGTCTTACTTTTAGTGGGTCTCAATCATGGAAACAGTTACTCTCTCCAGCAAAGGGCAGCTTGTCATACCTAAGGCTGTTCGCAATGACGCGCATGTGGTGGCAGGCTCACAATTCGAGGTGCGGTATTTGAAAGGTGAAATACGGCTGCGCCCACTGTCGGCGCCGAACATATCGAGTCTGGAGGAAGTGGCCGGCTGTTTGGCCCATCCTGGGCGCAAGCGCCTGAGCGAGGCTGCGGTACAAGCAGCTATTCGGGACAAGCTCAAGGCCAGGCACAAACCGTGATCGCGTTGGACACCAACTTGCTTGCGCGTCTGCTCCTGCAAGACGACAAAGCTCAACACGCACGTGTCAAGGCCTTACTTGCCAAAGATTTGGTTTTTACGGCACCGAGCACCGTATTTTTGGAACTGGTCTGGGTGCTTGAGGCAAACGATTGCACCGCTGCTGAAGTTGCCAAAGGGCTGACTTTGCTACTGGGATTACCCAACTTCAGGCCCGAGCAAGCGGGTGCAGTGCGGGTGGCCATTCATGGCTACACGCAAGGTATGGACTTCGCCGATGCGCTGCATCTGGCTCTGAGCGGTGCCAGCGATGCCTTTATGACGTTTGACAAAGCCTTTGTCCGCAAGGCGGGCAAGTTGGGCGCTAGCCCTAGGGTTGTGGTGGCATGAGCCCCGAGACCGACCGCGCAAACCTGCGCTGGTTGTGGTGCCTGCAAACGATACCCAGCAGTGTGGATTGGGAATCTAGATGGGTAGTGGAACCCTTGAACAACCAGAACCAGCCCCGTACTGGTCAAGCTCAAAGATCGAGGCTCCTACGAAAGCGTGGGCATATGGTTTTTCGAACCATATTCTTGGCGTGGAATTTCACCAAGTGGACCGTGCAACTCAAATGCGGGTTCGGCTTGTACGAGGTGAAGTTCAACAGCGCGTGCGGTAGGGATTTAAATTGAGCTTGGCCCTTTTATTCGACAAAGCTTTTTAAGAAAGTACTCTCTTGTAACTAAAGGGGGCAGGCTCGAATTAATACCGGGTTCATGACAAAGTGAAGATGCCCTCATTGAGGCGGCGACTCGTCATTCGAGCCTGGCTCCTTTTAAGAAAAATAGCGCTTGTTTGATCTCATGTTTCCGATCGCCGTGCTGGCAATCGCTTTGCTGGTCGCCATGTCCATAGACCGCTGGTGGGGCGAGCCGCGCGCGCGGCTGCATCCTGTGGTGTGGATGGGCCACTACCTAGAGCGGGCGGGTCGCTGGCTGCAGCGGCGGGCGCTGCAGGACCCCCAACAGCAAGATTTGAAGGCTTTTTGGCTTGGGGCCCTAGTGTGGATTGCCGGGGCGGCTATGGTTTTGATAGCGGCTTGGCTGCTACAAGCCCTTTGCTTGGCATTACCCTGGTGGGCGGCGGGGTTGCTGTTGGGCCTGTTGCTTAAGCCCATGCTGGCCTGGGCCATGCTGAAGCGTGAGGTGCTGGCGGTGGAGGCTGCGCTGGCCGAATCATTGCCAGCCGGGCGCGAGCGTCTGCGCTGGCTGGTCAGCCGCGATGTGGCGCAACTGACCGAAGCGCAAGTGCGCGAGAGCGCCATTGAAACCCTGGCCGAGAACCTGAACGACTCGGTGGTGGCGCCCATCTTCTGGTTTGTGCTGCTGGGCTTGCCGGGCGCGGCGCTGTACCGCTTTGCCAATACAGCCGACGCCATGTGGGGCTACCCCAGCATCTACCCCAACGACGGTAAGGGCCAGAACTGGGCCTGGGCCGGAAAATGGGCGGCACGAACGGATGATGTGCTGAGCTATGTGCCCGCGCGCCTGACTGCGGTGTTGTTGCTGGTAGTAGCCGGTGTGCATGGGCTGGGCCGGGCTCTGCAATTGCGTACTGAGGCGAATAAAACGCCGTCCCCCAACAGCGGCTGGCCCATGGCCGCCATGGCTTTGGTCTTGGGTGTGGCGGTGCGCAAACCTGGCGTGTATGCGCTCAATCCGCAAGGCCGTGCCGTGGTGGCCGCGGACACGGCCCAAGCCGTCGTTTATGCGTCAAAAGTGCTTGTAGCCCAGGTGTTTATTGTCTTGGTAGCTATCGTTTCGATAGTAATGGGGCGCACGTCATGAGCCAGTCTGGCCGCCTACACGGTGGGCCGGACGCGTTGGGCGTGCCACTGCACGATTTCTCGACCAACAGCAACGCCTGTGGCCCATGTCCGCAAGCGCTGGCCGCTGTGCAGGCCGCCGATGCCACTCGCTACCCGGATGCAAGTTTCGCCAGTCTGCGCGCCGCATTGGCCGAGTTTTATGGCGTGCAGCCTTGGCGCATTGTGTTGGCGGGCAGCGCTAGCGAATTCATTTATCGCTTTACCGCGTGGGCGCATCAGCAGGGCGCGCGCAGTGTGGGCTTGCCCGCACACGCCTATGGCGACTACGCACACGCAGCGCAGGCGTGGGGCCTGGTGGTGTCGGACCAGCCCGGCCATGCCGACTTGGCGTGGGCGTGCGAGCCATCCAGCCCGCTGGGGCAAAGCCATGCGAACTGGCCTGCCTGGTTGAGCGCCGGTCTGGCGCCGGCTGAGGACACGGGATTGGTGCTGGACTGCGCCTATGCACCGCTGCGCCTGGAAGGCACGCCCAGCTTGAGCGATGCACAACGCCAGCAGCTGTGGCAACTCTTTTCCCCGAATAAGGCCTTGGGCTTGACCGGCGTGCGCGCCGCCTTTGCGATTGCGCCGCTGGGTGCAGCGCAGGCCGCAGCGCAGTTGGATGCTCTCGCACCCTCCTGGGTCATCGGAGCCCATGGCGTGGCCATGCTGCACGCTTGGACGCGCGCAGACGCGCAAACCTGGCTGTACAGTAGCTTGCAGATTTTGCGCAACTGGAAGCAGCGCCAAGTGCAGGGCCTGCAAGCCTTGGGCTGGACCGTGCAGCCCAGCGACGCACCATTTTTCTGTGCCCAGCCACCTGCGGGTGTGGATGTCAGCGCCCTGTGCGCCGACTTGCGCGCGCAGGGCCTGAAGCTGCGCGATACCACGTCGTTCGGGCTGGCAGGTTGGGTGCGCTTGGGGGTGTTGTCGCCGGTGGCGCAGGATGCTTTGTTGGCCGCTTTAAATACCACCGAAATGGCATAATGGTTATATGGGAGCAACCATAAATGTTGTTTTTGACACCTCGCTGCTGGTTGCAGCGGCGCGTTCGCGCAATGGCGCCAGCTTTGCTCTCCTCGCCTCGCTGCCGAGTCCCCAGTATCAGATTTGCCTGTCCGTGGCGGTGTACACCGAATGGCAAGCGGTATTAACGCGCCAAGAGCATTTGCCGCCAGGGGTTGATGCCGACACGGCGCTGGGCTTTGTACGGTATCTGGCGTCCGTTGCGAAACTGCAGGACATTCATTTTTTGTGGCGCCCGTTTTTGAAGGATCCCGACGACGACATGGTGCTCGAATGCGCGGTGGCGGCAGGGTGCCAGTACATCGTCACCCATAACGTCAAAGACTTCCGTCGCAGTGAGCAATTGGGCGTTACCGCGATCACGCCTGGCAATTTTCTGAACCTTTTGAAGGAACAATGACATGACAGCATTGACCATTCGTTTGCCCAACTCGGTACACGAGAGCATCAAAGCGTTGGCACGCAAAGACGGCATCTCGGTGAACCAATTTATCGCTAGCGCGGCTGCGGAGAAGATGGCTTCCTTCCAGACACTGGAGTATTTGCGGCAAGAAGCTGCGCTGGGAAAGCGCGCGCACTTTGACGCATTTTTGAGTGCGGCACCCAACGTGGCTCCTACGCCTGGTGATGAGATCGTCGGTGCGAAATCCAATTAGCGGCGTTTTTTTTATGTGTGAAGTGTTGCGGGGCCACGCAAGCAATAACCAGAGCATCGAGACACGGTGAATCTCGATTACGCCACCTTGGAGGCCTTGCGTCGCCAGCACCCCGCTTGGCGTTTGCTGGCGGCCGAGCATGCGCCTTTGATTGGTAGTTTTTTGCACCGCGCGTTTATTACCCCGAATGTACGGGTGATGGCGCAATCGGAACTGGTGGAGGCGCTGGAGGACACCTTGTTTGCAGCGCGCGAACAATCGGCAGCGCGAGGTGGCGCACCTGCGTTCCCGAAATCCGCCCAAGAATATTTGAACGACTGGGCCGCCAATGAAAAAGGCTGGTTGCGCAAGTTTTACCCCAACGGAACGGATGAGCCGCACTTTGACCTGACCCCACCCACCGAGCGTGCCTTGGCATGGCTGGGCAGCTTGTCGGACCGCAGCTTTGTCGGCACCGAGTCGCGTTTGCTGACCCTGTTTGGGCTACTCAAGCAGATGAGTGACGGCAGTGAGACCAACGCAGAAGCCCGTATTGCCGAACTGCGCAAGCAGCGCGATGCCATCGACAGGGAAATAACCCGTGTGGTGGAAGGTGACATGGCCCTGCTGGACGACACGGCGCTAAAAGACCGCTTTCAGCAGTTCACCGGTCTGGCGCGCGAGTTGTTGGCAGACTTTAGAGAGGTGGAGCACAACTTTCGCGCGCTGGACCGCACGGTGCGCGAACGCATCGCCCTGTGGGATGGGGCCAAGGGCACGCTATTGCAAGAAATCATGTGTGAACGTGATGCCATTGCAGAGTCTGATCAAGGCAAGAGCTTTCGGGCGTTTTGGGACTTTTTGATGTCCCAGTCGCGCCAAGAAGAGTTCACCGCGCTGCTGGCGCGTGTGCTGGATTTACCCCCGCTGTCTGCACTGGCGCCGGATACACGCCTTAAACGTGTGCACTACGACTGGCTGGAGGCGGGTGAATACGCGCAGCGCACCGTGGCCCAACTCTCGCAGCAATTGCGCCGCTTTTTGGACGACAAGGCCTGGTTGGAAAACCGCCGCATCATGGACATTTTGCGAGGCATTGAAGGCAAGGCGTTGACGTTGCGCGACGCGGAGCCGTCCGCGCTGCGTACCCCCGATTTCATGTACATCGACGAGATTGGTGCTGCAGTGGATTTGCCGCTGGAGCGCCCGTTGTACCAGCCACCATTGCATACGGTGCTCACCAGCGTGGCCCTGCTTGCGGGTGACCAAGAGGTGGATGCGGCCGCGTTGTTTTCGCAAGTGCGGGTGGACAAGGCGGCACTGTCCGCGCATATCACCCAGTCCTTGCAGACCCAGGCGCAGGTTACTTTGACAGAGCTGTTGCTAAAGCGCCCGCTGCAACAGGGCTTGCGCGAGTTGGTGGCCTACCTGCAGTTGGCCAGTGAGTCACCTGGTTCAGTGGTGGACGAATCCACGCTGGAGTCGGTGGAATGGTTGGTTCATGACGAGGCAGATGCCGCTGGCTCCATCACCCGCCGCGCCCAGTTGCCGCGTGTCATTTTTGTGCGGAGCTGACAACGCCAATCATGCCGCAGTGGAACTGCTAGCCACCTACAATATTCTCCATGAAACCAAGCGTATACGTTGAGACTTCAGTCATCAGCTACCTCACGGGCAGGCCCAGCCGCGATTTGGTCATGGCCGCGCATCAGGAAGTGACGCATGAGTGGTGGAGCAACCGTCGCGCTGCTTTCTCTCTCTTCTACAGCGAAGCCGTGCGAGACGAGGCATCCATGGGCGACGCTCAGGCCGCAGCACAGCGTTTGGCCTTGCTCGACGCGTTGAGCTTGCTGGAAATTCCGGCGCAAGCCTTTGATTTAGCCAATGCGCTGGTTCAAGCTACCGCACTACCTGCCAAGGCACGAGTGGATGCTCTGCATATTGCGATTGCCGCTTATGAACGCATGGATTTTGTGCTCACCTGGAATTTCAAGCATATTGCAAATGCGCAAAGTGCCAGCAAGGTACGCCAAGTGTGTGAGTCATTTGGACTAGTTTGCCCAGTGCTGTGCTCTCCGTTAGAACTATTGGAGGTGAATTGACATGATTCATGACACTATCGTTGAAGAAATCCACCAATTTCGCGCTCAGTTGCTGGCCCAGCATAAGGGTGACTTTGCTGCTTACTTTGCGACCCTCATCCAAAAGCAGCAGCAGCATCCTCAACGCTATACGTCCTTCATGCTGCAGTCGGTTCCCCAAGCCCCTGTGCCGCCACCGATTCCAAATTGAGCTACTCTGCCAAAGAGTGGCCGTACCAATACTTGGGTCGAAAACGCCGTTGGAAAACAGCAGCCAAAGGTTTTCCATGACGGATAAAGATCGTGAAGAAGTCGTCCCCACCGCGGCCCAACCCGACCTGACAAGCTTGGTCGTCCCCTTGTTGAAGGGGGTGCTGTACCGCGAAGACGACGCCGCCCAATGGTTGGCTTTGCTCCAGTTGCAGCCGCGCGTGCGTGACTATGTGGCCGTGCTGGCGCTGGAGTTGGTGGTGGACGAGGCTGAAGGGTATGCCTTCTTGCGCTCCCAGCCGCAAACCGACGATGCTGCACCCAAGCTGCCGCGCCTGGTGCGTCGACAGCCGCTTAGTTTTCAGACCAGTTTGTTGCTGGCGCTGCTACGCAAAAAGTTAGCCGAGTTTGATGCCAGTGGCGGTGACACCCGGCTGATCTTGACCTGTAGCGCGGTCGTAGAACTAGTACGCGTATTTTTGCCCGCTGGCTCCAATGAGTCACGCCTGATCGACCAGATAGAAACGCAGTTGAACAAGGTGATTGAGCTGGGCTTTGTGCGCCGCCTCAAAGCCCAGGTCGA
>JANYEE010000055.1 GCA_025363275.1 Burkholderiales bacterium
GCTGCCGCGCCTGTAAAGGCAGCGGATTGGCCCAGGATGATTTTGTCGTTCTGCGCATGAACAGCGGGAAAACCGGCCAGCGCTGTGGTGCCGGCGGCAATAGAGAAATGGCGTCGAGTAATCATGGGCCCATTTTCCGCCCAAGCTGTCGGTTGGGGCGCTGCCCAACAACAGTCTGTTACAAAAGAGGCAGGTGACTGGTGTTCTTGACTTCTTCCATCACTGCGTAGGTACGGGTTTCCCGCACACCGGGCAGTTGCCACAGTACATTGCCTGCAAAGTCGCGGTAGGCCGCCATATCGGCCATGCGCGTTTTGAGCAGGTAATCAAAGCCGCCCGCCACCATATGGCATTCCATGATCTCAGAACGCACCTGCACTGCGGCCTTGAAGGCCTCAAACACATTGGGCGTGGTGCGGTCCAGCAGCAGCTCTACAAACACCATCATCCCCGCGCCCAGCTTAAGTGGGTTAAGCCGCGCCTCGTAGCCCAGGATGTAGCCTTCCTTGGTGAGCCGGTTCACCCGCGCCAGCACGGCCGTGGCCGACAGCGACACGCTGTCGGCCAGCTTGAGGTTGGACATGCGGCCGTCTTGCTGCAGGCAATTCAAGATTTTCAGGTCGATGCGGTCCAGCGGGATGTCAGTCATGGGTTGTGTGAATTATTCACTATTTAAGTTCAAAATTTTAGTGAAATATGAGTGTCATAAATCAATACCATAGCGGAATTAACAGATTAATTGCGGAGCCCAGTATGACCGTCGCCCAACGCCTGCCCTTTCCTTACCGACCTGAAAGCCAGGTGGTTGCCCACCTGCTAGAAGTCGTGCACACCGGCCTGGACTGGGCCGCTGCCGCCAAAGTGGCCACCCCCTGGGTGCAGGCCGTGCGCGACAACCCCCCGCCTTTTTGGGCGATGGAGAGCCTGCTGAAGGAATATCCGATATCGAGTGCCGAGGGCCTGGCCCTGATGCGCTTGGCCGAAGCGCTGTTGCGCGTGCCGGATGCCGAGACCGCCATCGCACTTACAGCCGATCAGTTGGGCCGAGCCGACTTCGATGTCACGGGCGACAAAGTGCTGGCACGCCTCTCCAGCACCGCTATTGCGATGAGCAAACACTTTTTGCCGGGCGCCACCGAGGGCTCGGGAATCATGGGTAAGCTAGGCGCCAAAACCGTGGTTGCTGCCACGCTGCGCGCTGTGCAGTTGCTGGGCCGCCAGTTTGTGCTGGGCCAGACCATGGCCGAGGCGCAGCGCGAAGCCGGCATCGCCCGCAAGAAGGCCCCCACGCTCTCCGCTTCGCGTGATTCGCTGCCCCCCGAGGGGGCTGCGCTTGCTGGGGGCGGCCCGGCGCAGCGCACGGGCTCCAACCTGACCTTTAGCTACGACATGCTGGGCGAGGGTGCCCGTACCGATGAGGATGCGCTGCGTTATCTGAAGAGCTATACAGACGCTATCGAATCTATAGCTGCTCGGGCAAGTAAGACGGGGGCCCTGGAGCAAAACGACGGTATTTCCATCAAATTGAGTGCCCTGCACCCGCGCTTTGAGGATGCGCAGAGCCAACGCGTGATGGACGAGCTGGTGCCCCGCGTCTGGGGCCTGTGCAAGGCGGCGGCCCACGCCAATATCAATCTCACCATTGACGCCGAAGAAGTGGATCGCCTGGAGCTGTCACTCGAAGTGTTTGAAGCCCTGGTAGCCCTGGTGGCGCAAGAGCAGCCGCAGTGGACCGGTTTTGGCCTGGCCATGCAGGCCTACCAAACCCGCGCGCTGGAGCTGATCGAACACATCACCGCGGTGGCCCGCAAAAATAAAGTGCGCCTGATGTGCCGTCTGGTTAAGGGTGCTTATTGGGATGCTGAAATCAAACGCGCCCAGGAGCTGGGGCTGCCGCACTACCCGGTGTTCACGCACAAGCACCACACCGATGTGTCGTATCTGGCCTGCGCCCGCGCGCTCTTGGCCGCGCCCGATGCGATCTACCCGCAGTTCGCCACCCACAACGCCGCCACCATTGCCGCTATTTTGCAAATGGGTGCCAAGAGCGGCGGCAAGTTCGAGTTGCAGCGCCTGCACGGCATGGGCGAGGGCGTCTACCGCGAGGTGTTGAAGAACCCGATGGTGAGCTGCCGCGTCTACGCCCCGGTGGGCGCCCACCGCGACCTGCTGGCCTACCTGGTGCGCCGCCTGCTGGAGAACGGTGCCAACTCCTCCTTCGTGCACCAATTGGCCGATGAATCCGTGGGCATGCAAGAGCTGCTGATCTCGCCGCTGCGCCTGGAGCCGCACCCCAGTCTGCCGCTACCTATCGACCTGTTTGGCACCCACACCGGTGCCCGCAAAAACAGCACGGGCCTGGACCTGACCGTGCCCGCCATGCGCGACCCGCTGCTGGCAGCGCTGCACACTACGCCGGTACCTGTGGTGCCCGAGTTTGATGTCAAAAGCATCCCAGGCGCGTATGAAACCTGCGCCAGCAGCTATCAAAAGTGGAGCAAAGTGGATGTGGCCGAGCGCGCTGCCATCCTGCGCAAGGCGGCCGATGCCATGCTGGCCCAGACGCCCGCGTTTTGCGCTTTGCTCGTCAAGGAAGCGCACAAGACCTGGGGCGACGCGGTGGCCGAAGTGCGTGAAGCCGTCGACTTTTTGCGCTATTACGCCGATGAGGCCGAGCGCATCATGCAGCCGATGCTGATGCCGCAAGTGCAAGGTGCGCAGACCGGCTTCATGTACGGCGTGACGGGTGAGACCAACACCCTGCGCCTGACCGCGCGCGGCGTGTGGGTCTGCATCAGCCCCTGGAATTTCCCGTTGGCGATTTTTGCGGGCCAAGTCGCTGCTGCTCTGGCTACCGGCAACACCGTGCTGGCCAAGCCCGCCGAGCAAACGCCGGGCGTGGCCAAAGTAG
>JANYEE010000057.1 GCA_025363275.1 Burkholderiales bacterium
ACGCGTGCCTTTATGGCCGCCCTGAAAAACGGCTACACGCCGCCCGCATTGCAGGTGGGTGATATGGAATACCAATCCGATTTGGCGCCCCTGGATGG
The DNA here is from genome assembly GCA_025363275.1 of Burkholderiales bacterium. Classification (GTDB taxonomy): domain Bacteria; phylum Pseudomonadota; class Gammaproteobacteria; order Burkholderiales; family Burkholderiaceae_C; genus Allorhodoferax. The sequence goes on from JANYEE010000057.1 coordinate 99, forward strand.
CGGCATCATGATTGGCGGCACCCAATACGGGCGACTGCAATAAGTCGAGGTTGAGGCTTTATTGAGGTCGGTCAACCCAGCCGGCTAGCCGTCAATCGTGCGTAAAAAATTGCCCACCAGTTCCAACTGCTCCGGAACGTTCAGTGCCGGTGCATGCCCACAACCAGGTACTTCAACCACCTGCAACTGAGCCCGAATGCCAGGCCCCCTGCCCTGCATGGCCCGCACGGTGGTGGTCTCCACCAAATCAGACTCTGCACCGCGTAAACACAGCACGGGTAAATTCAGCGCGTCGTAATGCTGCCAGATCAGGTAGTCGTCCGGATGGCTGGTGAATTGGTGCACCATGGCCGGGTCATAGTGCGGCGTAACGCGGCCGTCAGGCAAGCGGCGCGCAGAAGTTTCGGTCAGCCTACGCCACTGACCATCACTGAGCCAACCGAAGGGCTTGTAGACCTGCCGAAAAAAAGCCTCCAGCTCCAGCATGGATGCAAACGCAGGTGGGTTTCCTGCGTATTCTCGAATACGGGCGATAGCGGCTTTGGCCAGCTCGGGCGCGTTGTCATTGAGCGTCAATGAGCGGATACGGGCTTTGAGCGTTGGCTCCAGCAAGCCTGAAGCGCAGACCGTGCCAATCGCACCGCCCATGGATGTACCTATCCAATGGGCCTGCTGGATACCCAGACCATCGAACAAATCACGTGCAGTGCGCGCATAAAACGCCAAACAGTACTCCTGCGCAGGCTGTCGGCTCCACTGGCTTAAACCCCGCCCAATCGTATCGGGGCAAATAACACGGTATCGGTCACTGAGGTGCGCCGCCAACTCGTCCATATCACGCCCGGTGCGCGCCAACCCATGCCATGCGAGCACCACCGGTGCATCGGCTGCACCCCATTCGGTGTAATGGATTTCATATCCAGCGCATTGCAGGTAATGGGATGTGAACACAGTGGCTTCCTCTATTTGCCGAACGCTGTCAATCGCAACCGGCCGACGACACCCGCAGGAAAGTAATACACAGACAGCACAAACAGCACCCCCAACCACAGCAGCCAGCGATCCGGCGATAGCAGTGCCGACAACCACGGGAGGCTCACCACCGCCTCACTACCCAAGCGCAACAAATCCTGCAAATAGCTCTGCGCAATGAGAAACAGAGTCGCCCCCACGATGGCACCGTACAGGGTGCCCATACCGCCAATCACCACGATCAACAAGACGTCCACCATGATCTCGAAGGACAAGGACGTATCCGGCCCGTTGTAGCGCAGCCAGATAGCCAGCATGGCGCCCGCCATACACGCAAACAAGGCCGACAGAATAGCGGAGGTAGTGCGGTAGACCACCACCCGATAGCCAATGGCTTCTGCACGAAACTCATTCTCACGAATGGCCTGCAAAACTCGACCGAAGGGCGAGTTAACGATGCGCAGCATGACCAAAAACAGCAACGCAGCCACTGCGAACAACAGGTAAAAACACAGCAAACGGCCATCCAGCGAGACACCCAAAAACGGCGTGTCACTGAACTCATAGCTGGGGGACAACCATTCGGGCACCTTAAAAGTCAATCCATCTTCACCACCGGTAATCTCATGCAATTGCGATGCCAAGGTCAAAAAAGCCGATGAAACCGCCAAGGTAATCATCGCAAAGAAGATGGCCCGCACCCGCAGCGAGAACAGCCCAATGACAAAGGCCAATACAAACGACAGCGCCAGTGAGCCCAACAGCCCCACCGCCAAAGCCTCCCCAGTGGGCCCCAGCCGGGTGGTGGCCACGGCAATGCCATAGGCACCAATGCCAAAGAACATGGTGTGGGCAAAACTGACAATGCCGGTGTAGCCCAGCAGCAAATCAAAGCTGGCGACCAACACGATGAAGATCAGCACCTTGGCCGCAACATTGAGGGCTTTCACACCCGGAAACAGAAAAGGCGTGAGCGCTAGGCCCAGCAACATCACCACCAGCAAGGCGGTGAGCCAGCGGCTGCGCGGCAGGTCGTTAGAGAGAATTCGTTTGAACATAGTGGACCTTTGCTACTCAACGGTTCGCCACAGGGTAGACGCCTTGCGGACGCCACAAAAGGATGCCAACCATCAATGCAATGTTGGAGAACAAAGCTACCTTGGGCGCTAGAAAGCCGGTGTAGTTGGCCATTAGGCCGACCAAAAGCGCACCAATCAACGCGCCCCCCGTAGAGCCTAGGCCACCGATGATGATGACGATGAAGATCAGAATATTGACCTGCGCACCCATTTGCGGAATGACCGATTGCTGGTACAGGCCCCACATCACACCGCCCAAGCCCGCCAGCGCGCTGCCCACTGCAAACACACCAACAAACAAACGCTTGATGCGGTAGCCCAAAGCTTCCACCATCTCACGGTCTTGCACGCCAGCGCGAATCAGCAAGCCAATCTTGGTGCGCCCCAGCACCCAGGCCAATGTGGCAAAGACCAGCAGGCCCACGATGACCGCCATCACCCGGTACTTTTCAATAGCCGCATCACCCACAAACAATGAGCCACGCATGGCCTCAGGCAAGGGCAGCGGAATTTGTGCTGGGCCCCACACCACTTTGATCAGCTCTTCGCCAATGATCATGCCGCCCATGGTGATCAGGATTTGCTTCAGGTGCTGACCGTACACGGGCCGCACAATGAAGCGCTCAAAAGCCAGCCCCACAGCCCCCGCCACTAGCATGGCAATCACCATAGCGGGCACAACCGCCACCAAGTTTCGCCAAAGCTGATCGGAACCCGTCCAGTCGGCCATGCCACCCAGCACACTGGTGGCCACAAAGGCACCCAGCGCAATGAATACACCATGGCCAAAATTCAACACGTCCATCAAGCCAAACACCAGCGTCAGACCCGAGGCAATGATGAAGATGATCATGCCCATGGCCAAGCCCGCCACAGTGAGGGTCAGCCACGTGGAAGCGGAGCCCACAAAAGGCAAGACGCCCAGCGCGAGCAGCGGCACCAGCGCCAGCGGCTTCCAGTCCAGATCGATTTGTTTCAGGCTCGTGCTCATAGCGCCAGTCCCAGTAAAGATTGCTGCAACGCTGTGTCATCGGCCAGGGCCTGCATGGAGCCGGAGTGCACGACGCGGCCGTCGTCCATCACCGCCACGGAGTCGCCCAGTCGCTTAGCAAAGCTGATGTTTTGTTCCACCAACAAAATGGTGGTGCCGGTAGCCTTGAGCTGCGCGAAGGCGTCAATCATGTTGTTGATGATGGCGGGGGCCAAACCCTTGCTGGGCTCGTCCACGATGAGTAATTGGCGCGGCTCCACAATGGCGCGGGCCACGGCCAGCATCTGCTTCTGCCCACCCGACAGCTTGCCCGCAGGGTGGTTCCAGAATTTTTCGACCGCTGGAAAGAGTGAGAAAATCCATGTCAATCGTGCCTCATCCATCTGCTGCACGCGCTGGGCCTTGCGGGCCGCCAGCAGCATGTTTTCCTTGACCGTCAGGTCGGAAAAAATGCCCATGCTCTCGGGTACGTAGGCGATGTTGCGCGATGCAATCGCAGGGGTTTCCTCAGACGTAATGTCTACGCCATCCCACACCACTTTTCCCTTGGAGGCATGCCACAGGCCCATGATGGTGCGCAGCGTGGTGGTCTTGCCCGCGCCGTTGCGGCCGAGCAGCATCGTGAGTTGTCCGCGGGGCACCACCAGGTCCACGCCGTGCAGGATGTGATACGCGCCGATGTGCGTGTGCACGCCGGAGAGTTCGAGAAGATTCGCACTCATGCTGCTGCCACCCCCAAGTAGGCTTCTTGCACGACTGCCGAGGCAATCACTTCCGTTGGGTCACCATCCGCTACCAGGCAGCCGTTGTGCAACACAATGATGCGGTCGGCCAATTCACGCACTACATCCATCTTGTGCTCCACCAGCAAAATGGTTTTGGTCTTGTCTTTTTTAAGCGCACGGATCAGATTCAGGATCACCGGCGCTTCGTCTGCGCTCATGCCCGCAGTGGGCTCGTCAAACATGTACACCGCAGGGTCGAGGGCCATCAGCAAGGCGACTTCGAGCTTGCGCTTGTCGCCATGGGGTAAGCTGGTCACAGGCAGGGTTTGCTTGTCCAGCAGCGCGACGTCTTCCAGAATCGCCAGTGCTTTGTCGGTCAGACCTTTGTGGTCGCTCCAGATGCTCCACAAATTCAAACCCCGCAAATGCTTGCCCGGTTGCGCCGCTTGCACGGCCAAGCGCACGTTTTCCAGCACCGACAAGTAAGGAAACAGATTGGTGAGCTGAAACGCCCGCCCCAAACCCGCACGGGTGCGCGCGCTTGGGGCTAAACCCGTCAGGTTGGCGCCATTCAAAACAACTTCACCCGCCGAGGCTTGCAACTGCCCCGAGATCAGGTTGAAGTAGGTTGTCTTACCCGCACCATTGGGACCGACGATGGCGGTAAGCGTGCCAGGTGCAAAACTGCAGCTGACAGCATTCACCGCCACGTGGCCGCCAAAGCGGATCGTGAGATCTGTGGTTTCAAGCATGTGGGAGAGCGCCCCAGGTGTTACCTAGAGCTTAAAAAGTAAAGCGCAGCATGGGTGCTGCGCAGGAGCCGAATATGCTGCTTAGCGTTTGTTACGGATCGGAACGTTCATATCCTCCGCCTTGATCTCGCGAATCAACTCTGGCACGCCCCAGGCAAATGCAGGGTCTACCTTGATTTTGAAGTGGTACATGCTCTGCATCGCCTGATGGTCTTCAGCTCGGAAGGTCATCTTGCCCTTGGGTGTATCAAAGCTCATGCCTTCCATAGTCTTGATCAGCGTGTTGGCGGTGGTATCACCTTTGCTCTTGTTCAGCGCAGTGACCACCGCCATTGCGGCAGAAAAACCACCTGCAGTGAAGAAATCAGGCGGTGCCTTGAATTCTTTGTAATGCCGCGCCACCATGGCGTCGTTGACTGCGTTTTTGGGCATACCAAAATAATAATATGCCGCACCTTCCATACCGGGGAACTGCTTGTACTGCGTCATGGCGGGCAAGATATTGCCACCCGAGGAAATTTCGATGCCGTAGCGCTTCAAATCCATATCGGCAATCTTGAACGGATTGCCACCGCCACCCGCCCACACGATCCAGATCACCTTGCGTCCAGGGATATCCTTGAGCTTGTCGATCAGGCGCTGCGCGCCCGCCGTGAAGTCCGTCGTATTGGTTGGCAGGTACTCTTCATGGACGATCTTGGCTTTTTTGACTGCTTCCTTGAACGCCTTTACGCCATCACGACCAAACGCATAGTCCTGCGCCAAAGTGGCGATCGTTACACCCGGCTTATCCAGCGCCACGGCATTGGAAATGGCATCCTGCGAACTATTGCGCCCGGTGCGAAAAATGTATTTGTTCCATTTGTCACCCGTAATGGAATCTGCCACTGCAGGCTCCACCAGCAATATTTTTTTATACTCCTCTGCCACGGGCAGCATGGCCAGTGCTACCCCTGATGACGTGGGGCCTATCGCCAGGTCTACCTTATCGTCGCCATACGCGGCGGCCAGCAAACTCTTGCCCAGATCCGGTTTACCCTGGTCATCGCGCTCAATCACTACGATTTTTTTCCCGGCTACGGTCATGGTGCCACCCGTCGCGTAGTCCAGGCCCATCATGAAACCCGTTGCCGTTTGTTTACCGTAGGCCTCCAGGGGGCCGGTCTTGCTGTAGATATGGGCAATCTTGATCTCATTGCCAGCGGCCCATGCAGTGGTAGTCACCAGCGACGCAACCAGGGCTGTTGTAAGCCATGCAAGTCCATTTTTACCGGGAAAGTTTTTCACTTTTGTCTCCATTCGTTGTGATCGTCTGTAGCCCAACTGGCGCTGCAAGCAGCGCCAACTATGGCCCTTAGAACTTGTAAGTGGCGTCCACCGTGTAGGTACGTGGAGCACCATAGTAACCGCTCAACACATCGAGTGCCGGAATGTTGTAGCCATCCGTGCGGTACGCAACATCCGTCAAGTTGCTGGCTTGGAAGGACACGCTCCACTGCTTGTTCAGGTCCCAAATCGCGCCAGCATTGATCAGCGTGAAATCATCCTGGGCAATCGCTTCGCTCAAATCTGTAGTGGGATATACCTTGCTGCGGTAGCTAGCTCCCAAACGCATGCGCACTTGGCCCGCGCTGCTGGTTTTGAGCAAGTATTCCAAATTAATGGCTGCCTGCAACTTGGGCGAATTGGTGAACTTCTTCTGGTCTGCGACATTCACGCCGCGGTCCATGTACTCGTCGTACTTGGCATCCAGCGCCGCCACGTGGCCACTGAGGGTCCACACGGCATCGGGCCGCCAAGCAAACTCCACTTCTCCACCCTGCACCGTGGCCTTGCCAGCGTTGGTGAAGTCGCCAAAGAAGCCAGTTGTACCGTTGGGAGCCGTAAACGATGTAAAGACCGAGAGCTGCACATTTTTGTAGTTATTGCGAAAGACTGCCGCATTCAACTCCAACCTGCCACCGTCCAACAAGAGCTTGGACCCCAACTCGAACGAATCCAGTGTTTCGTCGTCAAATGGCTTGCCCGAATCAGGCACTGCGGTCGTATTGGCCCGCACGTTGTAGCCGCCCGACTTGAATCCCCGTGAGAACGACCCATACAACTTGGTGGCATCGCTGAGCTTGTACTCCAGAGATACTTTGGGAGCCGTGTTTTGCACGGTTAGCGATTTGTCAAAGTTGGCCGAGACTGCAGTCTGCGTGCTGAAAGTATCGTTAGAGAACGAGCGATTCAACACCACGGCACGTTTGGTTTCTTCGGTGTAACGCGCACCGGCGCTCAGGCCCCAAACCGGCGTTAGATGCCAGCTCCAGTCGCTGTACAGCGCCTTGCCCTGGGTATAGACCTTGCCTGACGTAGTGCCAAACAAGGCGTTGAAGAAATTGTTGCGCACCTCGCCGCCCGCCTCACCATCAAAGTAGTAAAGCCCCACCACGCCAGCGCTGTTTTTACCGTCAAAGTTCAATTGCAGCTCGTGGCTGCGGGAGTTGTCTGCATAGGCCGCACGTACGTCAGCAATTTTGTTGACCAGGCCGTCAAAGTCAATCGCAGTCGATGTATCCGAAGACCGGTGCGCGGTAATGTATTTCAATGACAAAGCGTCCGACAAGCCATAGGTCGCCGTCAGTGACTGACCGTCGCTGTGGGTGTAGTTTTGGTTGGGCATGGCCGTGGCCAAGTCATAACGGCTGTCCAGTACCGGCGTCTTGGTCGGGTCAAACTTGCTGATATTCATGCGCATGAAGCCACGCATATTGGAGTCATCCTTGGCCTGGTCCGCACTCAGCACCACGGTGAGTGGGATGGACGTGGGATAAAAGCCCCCAGTGATACGCGTCGCTTTGGTATTTTGATCACTGACGCCGCTTCCATCGGTCAGGTTCTTGCCATAGCCGTCGTGCTTGAGGCTAGCCCCCGCCACCCGCAGACGCCATTGGCCATCCTCTGTAGCACCTGCCACCGCGGCTTTCACATTGGCAGCACCGTAGTTGCCGGTTGTCAACGAAACGGAACCTTCGGTTTTGGTACCCAAGGGGCGGGACACATAGCGCACTGCGCCGCCGATCGTGTTTTTGCCATACAGCGTGCCCTGGGGGCCGCGCAGCACTTCAATACGCTGGGTATCAAACACCTCGAGCAAAGCACCCTGTGGCCGGGCCATGTACACATCGTCAAAGTAGATGCCGACACCAGGGTCCACGCCCCACAGCGGATCGGCCTGGCCTACACCGCGGATGAAAGTGGTGATGGTGCTATTGCTGCCGCGCGCCGCGTACACCGTGAGATTGGGCACGTTGCCTTGCAGATCGCCCAAATTTTTAACGTTCAGCAGCTCCAGCGTCGCCGCAGACAGTGCTGTGACGGCAACTGGCACATCCTGCAAAGTCTCTTCGCGCCGGCGCGTGGTTACGGTGACTGCTTCGAGCTTGTTGCTGTCTGCATCGCCAATGGCCGCGGCCTGGGGTCCTGCTGCTGCCGGGTTTTGAACTTGGGCCTGGGCTGGCCCGTGCAGCGCAAAGGCCGCTGCAATGGCCAGGCTTAGCTGGGAAATACGGTAATCGGTCTTGGGCATGGTGTCTTCTCTTGGTGTTAGGTAGACCCATGTATCAGCAGTTACTGTGCCAGCATTTAACCCTATGATTTCGTTGAGTTTTTTTCAAATATCAGGGTAAATACTAATTTTAGTATGTATGTTTTTCATACGTATAAATGTCTACTATTTGGACGTATTGTATAAATATCAGTCACTTCGTATTCGTTCGTACAGCGTTGCGCGTGAGATGCCAAGCCCCTTTGCCACCGCCACTTTATTGCCTTCGTACTTAACCATAGCGGCACGAATAGCGTTGCGCTCCAGCTCCGCAATCTGAACCGCCAAAGGCCGCAGCAAATCCGGCGCATCGGCGTGCGCGACGCTGGCCACCGCTTCGGGTTGTGCAGGCGCCTGCATCAGCGGAGCGCCAGAATCCCGCAGCACGCGCTCGATCTGTTGGTCGTCGATGGCAGGGCCATCGCTGCGCATCGCGGCTTGCTCCAACACGTTGCGCAGCTCACGGATGTTTCCGCGCCAGGGTTGCACCTCCAGCAACCGCAATGCACCCGGCGTTAACTCCGGCGAGGGCAAACCACTGCGCAGCGCAACATCTTCCCCCAGCACCTCCAAAAGCGCCGCAATATCGCCGCGACGCTCACGCAGCGGTGGCACACGAATAGGCAATACATTCAACCGGTAAAACAGATCTTCCCGGAACAACCCCGCGCGCACCATCTGCTGCAAATCACGCGAAGTGGCAGCGATCACCCGCGCGTCAAAGGGAATGAGCTTGTTGGACCCCAGAGGCTCGATTTCACCCTCTTGCAGCGCACGCAGTAGCTTGGATTGCAGGGCCATGGGCATGTCGCCAATCTCATCCAGAAACAAGGTGCCACCATCGGCTAATCTGAACTTGCCGTCGCGCCCTTTGCGGTCCGCGCCGGTAAAGGCACCCGGTGCAAAGCCAAAGAACTCCGACTCCAACAGCGTATCTGGCACGGCAGCAATATTGACGCCGATGAACGGCCCGGAGGCCCGGTTGGATGCCGCATGAATCGCATGGGCCAGCAACTCCTTGCCCGTACCGGTTTCACCCAGCAGCAGCACCGGACTGGTGGACTGTGCGGCGCGGCGAGCTTGGCGTTTTACCTCTACGGTGGCGGGGCTCAAACCCACAAAACTGGCGAAGGTGTATTTGGACTGGCGCTGCTTGCCGGTCTTCAGGCGCTGGGTGGCGAGCTCACGCCGGGCATCGTCCAGATCACGCTGCAGCAGCGCAAACTTTTCGATCAGCGGCTGCAAGGTGGTCTCGGGGTGATCAAACAGCACAATTCCCAAAGCACCGATCACTTGGCCCGAGCCATCGCGCAGCGGAATGCGACTGACCACAAACGTGCCGGCCCGGTTGGTCAGCAGATCAATCAGGATGGGCTTACCGGTCTCCAGCACCTGGTGCAACTGCGTGTTTTGCACCACCCGAGATACCGGGTGACCGACAAAATCCTCTTCACGCTCGAAACCCAAGGCCGGTAAAAATCGCCGGTACTGGTCATTGATCCATACCACGCGGGCTTGCCGGTCTACCAGCATCATGCCTTCGCTGGCATTGGCAAACAGCTCAAACATGGACCGCGCCGCCAGCTCCAAAATGCTGGCAGCGTCGCGGGGTAGGGAGTCAGGGGTTGGCACAGCGGGATGTTAACGCGCCCGCTGCGCTATGCTTTTGATAGCTACTCCGGCATATTTTGATTGGGCTCCAGCCCGATTTGGCTTAAATTCCGGGCTACGCCACCCTTTTTGCCGTCCAACATGCCTGCTACACATCCTCCACCGCTCCAGACGCCCTGGCACACACCGCCCGTGCTGGAGGCCACCAAGCTGCAGTGGCGTTGGGATGGCCCCAGACTACTGCAGTTTGAAACACTTCATATTCCACCCGGCATCACTTGGGTGGGCGGAAGTGAAGGCCGAGGTAAAACGACGCTACTGCGATTACTGGCCGGCGATTTGGTGGCACCGGGCACAAAGCTGGTGCTCTCTGGTCTGCACGCGCCGGGCACGGATGCATACCGCCAGCGCGTGTTCTGGATGGACCCACATACCGAAGCTTTTGACCAAATCAGCGCCGTGCAGTTTTTCACCAACACAGCCGCGCGCTACCCCGCCTGGGACGCTGTGTTGCTAGCGCATCTGGT
>JANYEE010000066.1 GCA_025363275.1 Burkholderiales bacterium
CTGCGCACGCTGCCGAGCCCGAGCAAGACTTTGAGTCGGTGCAAATTACCGAGCCCTATATCGAACTGCACACCGGCCCGGGCCGGGGCTTTCCGGTGTTTTATGTGAGCGCGCGCGGCCAGTGGATAGACATCACCTTGCGCCATACCGACTGGTACAAAGTGCGCACGGTCGAAGGCAAGGTCGGCTGGGTGCAGCGCCGCCAATTGGAGACCACGCTCACCGAAGCCGGCCAGACCCGTACCTTCCGCGACATGCTGTTGGACGACTATTTAAGTCGGCGCGTGCAAAAGGGCGCGGCCTGGGGTCAGTTCAAGTCCGAGCCGATGTTGAAGTTCTGGACCAGCTACCGCCTCACAGAAACACTGGGCGTCGAAGGCACGCTAGGCCAGGTGCAAGGCGTTTTCTCCGGCACCGATTTTTGGCATGTGAATGTGGTGACCGAACCTTGGTCTGACAAACGCCTGTCGCCATTTTTGGGCATTGGCCTGGGTAAATTCAATAACTTCCCTAACCAGAGCCTGGTGGGTGCCACCACCACCGATGCCCAAATGGCCAACGCCAGCGTGGGCGTGCGCTACCACCTGAGCGAACGCTTTGTGGTGCGGGCCGACTATTCCATCTACACCGCCTTCGTAGCCGATACCCGCACGCTGGAATACCGTGCGATGACCGCTGGACTGTCCTTCTTCTTTTAAGCCCACCACTGTGAAAAATATGACCGCCCTACCACTTCGCACGCTTGTCCTGTCGACACTTTTCCTGTTAGATGCCTACGGCGCTATGGCGGCTGAGCCGATTAGCACCACCGAGCAGGTGGTCGTGCCTGAAGTGGCACGCCGCGACATCAAACTACCCCGCTTCCCATCACGCGACTTTTCCATAGGCGTCTTGGCTGGTACGTACTCCACCCAAAACTTTGGTGCCAGCACCGTCGGCGGCTTGCGCCTGGGCTACCACATCACCGAAGACTTTTTTGTAGAAGGCGTTGTTGCACAAACCAAGGTGAGTGATGCATCCTTCCGCCAAGTGCTGCCCGGCGGCGTATTTCCGGATGAGCAAGAGACGCTGAGCTACTACAACCTGTCGGTGGGCTACAACGTATTGCCGGGTGAAGTATTTCTGGGTGGCAAGCGCGCAAAGCCCTTTGCACTGTATGTACTGGGTGGTGTGGGCAGCACCTCGTTCAACCAGCAGCGCAAGGCTACGTTCAACTTCGGATCTGGCATGCGAGTGTATTTAACCGACCGTATCGCCCTGCAGATTGATGCCCGCGATCACATCTTCGCGTTGGATTTGCTGGGTAAAAACCAGACTACGCAAAACCTGGAATTGACGTTCGGGCTGACCACTTCATTCTGAACGCCAAACTGAAGTGAAACCTGTGCGTATGACCTCACTTTCCAAAAACCTGCTGTCGGCTGCGATGTCCATAGGCTTCGCCGCGCTGGTGCTGAGCAACGCCCACGCCACGATTGCCGAGTTGGCCAATGCGCCGGACTTCACCCTGCGCAGCATGGATGGCCCCAATCTGCGCCTGCAGGAGCAGCGCGGTCAGGTGGTGATGATCAACTTCTGGGCCACTTGGTGCGGACCCTGCCGCCAGGAGATGCCCCATCTGACCCGGCTGTATGACAAGTACCGCAGCGCCGGCTTTGTCATCCTGGGCGTGAACGTAGACGACGACGCGCGCCGTGCCACCGATCTGGCCACCAAACTGGGACTGAAGTTCCCGATCTTGTTAGACACCGACAAAACTGTGAGCCGACTGTACGACCTGGGCACTATGCCCACATCAGTGCTGGTAGACCGCAATGGGCGCGTGCGCTATGTGCACAACGGCTATGTGGCGGGCTATGAGGAGTTGTATGAAAGGCAAATCCGGGTGTTGCTGAAATGAGGTCGCACATGGCTCTGGTGGCCAGCCTAATTTTGGGGAGCAGCTTTCTAACAGCTTGCAGCGTGCAGCCCTGGGTTAAGCCCTACGAGCGCGAGCGCCTGGCCGACCCGATGATGAAATTTGCGCGCGATGCCATGGCAGAGAAACACAGCGAACACGTACGCGATGTGCGCGAAGGCGCGCGAGGTGCCACGGGTGTGCAAGGAGGCGGCTGTGGTTGCAACTAAACACACCGGTACACGCTGGGATCTTCTGCGGCGCATCGCCGCTCTGCTCAGCAGTGTGTTGGCCGCTAGCGGGGCACGCGCAGTCGACTTGCCCGAGGACACCGCAGAGGGCTTGATCCACGTTTACAACGGCGGCGGCGTGACTGCCAGCGGCCCTGCCCTTTTGGTGCGCAAGCGCCTGGCCGACAAGGTGTCTTTGAGCGCCAGCTACTACGTCGATGCGGTCAGCAATGCCTCGATTGATGTAGTCACCACCGCCAGCCCCTACCGCGAGACACGCACTGAATACGGCCTAGGTGCGGACTATGTCTACCGGGACTCCAAGATATCGCTCAGCACCTCCAGCAGCCGCGAGCCGGACTACATTGCAAACCGCATTGGCCTGGATGTATCGCAAGGGACCTTTGGCGGCATGACCACAGTGAGCCTGGGCTTCACCCGGGGCGATGACCAGATCAGCAAAACCAATGCCCCTGAATTTGTAGAATCGGCTACCCACTGGCAGTACCGCCTGGGCGCCACGCAGATCCTGACGCCCCGCTGGATTGCCAGTGCCAACCTGGAGTTGCTGGCCGACGACGGCTTCCTGGGCAGCCCCTACCGCATTGCCCGCGTGTTTGGTGCGGCAGTCCCCGAACGCACACCGCGCACGCGCTCCGCCCGCGCATTGAAGTTTCGGGTGATCGGTGATCTGGGGACCCAAGACGCGCTGCACCTGGCTTACCGCTACTACTGGGACACCTGGGACATCAAGGCCCACACTGCAGAGGCTGGCTACAGCCGCCACCTGGGTGAGCAAT
>JANYEE010000067.1 GCA_025363275.1 Burkholderiales bacterium
TGGTCGGAGTACAAGGATTCGAACCTTGGACCCCCTGGTCCCAAACCAGGTGCGCTACCAGACTGCGCCACACTCCGACAACCGGTATTCTAACCTGTCTAAGTCGGCCATCTGAGTGGGCACGTAAAATTTTTGCATCCCGAACGCGCTTCTGATAAGTTACCCATAAATGGCCGCCGACAACCCGCCATGGCTCGCTGAAAACGCGCCATTTCCAGACCCGGAAATGGCTTGGGATCAGCACTCCGACGCGCCTGGTCTGTTGGCAATCGGGGCATCGCTGGACACACCAACCCTGGTTGACGCCTATTCCAAAGGAATATTCCCCTGGTTTAGCGATGGGCAACCGATTCTCTGGTGGAGTCCTGATCCACGCATGGTGCTGCGTCCGACCCATTTCAAGTTACACCGGTCGCTGCGCAAAACCATCAACCGGTTTCGAGCTTCCACAACTTGTGAAATTCGCGTGGATTCAGCGTTCGAATCCGTCATCGCAGCCTGCGCGTCCAGTCCCAGGCTAGGACAAGCTGGCACGTGGATCGTGCCAGCCATGGTGCAGGCATACATAGACCTGCATCACGCGGGATTTGCCCATAGCATTGAAACCTGGGTAGACGGCAAACTAGAAGGCGGGTTGTATTGCGTGGCGGTGGGAAATGCTGTGTTTGGAGAGTCCATGTTCGCCCACTCCACAAACGCCTCCAAAGTTGCACTGACTGCATTGGTAGCCCTTTGCCGCGAGCATGGCGTAGCGCTCATTGATTGCCAGCAAAACACACGACACCTTGCATCCTTGGGTGCCAGCGAAATACCGCGGGCTGAGTTCTTGGCGCACATTCGCCTGGCACAGAAGCACACAGGGCCAGTTTGGCAGTTCTCCCCCCTATACTGGACATATGTATTGTCTGCCTGACTCGCTTCCATGACAGACCTGAAGGACTTGCCGCTTCAAACGCTGCAGTTTTATGCTACCGCGCCCTATGACTGCAGCTATTTGCCAGATCGGCAGGCCCGCTCCCAGGTGGCAACACCCAGCCACCTGATCAATAATTCCGCGTATTCTGGACTGGTCGGCAAGGGGTTCAGGCGCAGCGGCATGTTCACCTACCGCCCCTATTGCGATGGCTGCCAAGCGTGTACCCCCCTGCGTGTGGATGTCAATGAATTTACCGCTAGCAGAAGCCAGCGGCGCGCTTGGATAAAACACGGGAGTCTTACAGCCCGGGTCCTCAAGCTGGGGTTCGAGCCCGAGCACTACGCCTTGTATTTGCGCTACCAGAACAGCCGCCACGCCGGCGGCGGCATGGACGAAGACAGCGTTGACCAGTACACCCAATTTCTATTGCAAAGTCGGGTGAACTCCCGCCTGGTCGAATTCAGAGCACCAGCCACATCCGAAGCTCCCGGCCAGCTGAAAATGGTTTCTATTCTGGACGTTCTGGACTACGGCATTTCGGCTGTTTACACTTTCTTTGAGCCCGAAGTGCGCAGCAGTTTTGGCACCTTCAACGTGCTGTGGCAAATTGCCCAGGCCAAAACCATGGGCTTGCAGCACGTCTATTTGGGATACTGGATCGAGAATAGTCAAAAGATGAACTACAAAGCGCGGTTTAAGCCCATGCAAATCCTAAAAAATGACCAGTGGCAGTCACTTGACTCTGAAGTGCTGCAACCCGACGACCAGTGATATCTGATTTCCCATGACCAAAAGAGACCCCGATTTACCCAGCGTACCCACTGTTCAGGTTATCGAACGGATGTTCATGTTGATCGACGCCTTGGCATCGCGCGAGGACGCGATTACGCTCAAAGAAATCAGTGAAAAAACCGGCTTGCATCCGTCAACGGCTCACCGGATCCTGAATGACTTAGCCATCGGACGTTATGTTGACCGGCCGCAGCCCGGCAATTACCGCCTAGGCATGCGTCTGCTGGAGTTGGGTAACCTAGTTAAAGGTCGCTTAAACGTGCGGGATGCGGCCGTATTGCCCATGCGTGAGCTGCATAAGCTAATTCAGCAGCCGGTGAACCTAAGCATGCGCCAAGGCGATGAAATAGTGTACGTGGAGCGCGCGTACAGTGAGCGTTCCGGTATGCAGGTCGTTCGGGCGATTGGCGGCCGAGCACCGCTGCATTTGACGTCGGTTGGAAAGCTTTTTCTCGCAGCTGACGACCCCCAACGCGCACGAGCGTACGCCACTCGTACCGGACTACAAGGTCACACCAAAAATAGCATCACACAAATAGATGCTTTGGAACGTGAGCTTTTCAAAACTCGGCAATCAGGTCACGCGTTAGACAATGAAGAGTTGGAACTTGGAGTGCGCTGCATGGCGGCAGGTATTTACGATGACCAAAATAAGCTGATAGCTGGGTTATCAATTTCAGCGCCGTCGGGCCGTATGGAAGACCAATGGCTTTCTAAACTCAAAGAAACTGCCCGCCAAATTTCGGAAACTTTAGGCCATCAGTCCTCTACGGGAGGGTAAAGCAGCTAAGAAACTGGCGGTTTTGTTACTGCCAAAGAAGTGGATACGGGTGGTGTCACAGGTGCAATAGATTCGACCCAGTGTTTCACGCGTTCGGCATCCCCTAAGCGACTCAGTTTGCCTTTGGAATCTAGGAACACCATGATCAATTTACGCCCAGCCACTTTGGCCTGCATGACCAAACACTGGCCAGCCTCTGAGATGTAGCCCGTCTTCTGCAGTCCAATTTCCCAAGCCGGATTTTTAACCAAGCGGTTAGTGTTGTTGTACTGCAGGGTTTTGCTACCTACAGCCACTTGGTAGCCCGTAGAGGTAGACAACTCGCGCAAAGTGGGATCGCCATGCGCGAAATTGACCAACGTTGCCAAATCTCGAGCGCTGGATTGGTTTCTGCTAGATAAGCCTGTGGGCTCAACATAGCTGGTGTCTAGCATTCCAAGCGCCCTGGCACGTGAATTCATGGCATCAACAAAGACAGGCAAACCACCAGGATAGCTGCGCCCCAATGCGTGTGCAGCCCGATTTTCGCTGGACATGAGGGCAAGGTGCAGCAATTCTCCGCGGCTCAGGGTCGCACCCACTTTGAGGCGAGAGGAACTGCCCTTTTCCGTATCAACATCAGACTGCGTGATGGTGATGGCCTCATCCATCGGCAGCTTAGCCTCGCTTACCAGTAAACCGGTCATCAGCTTGGTGATGGAAGCAATGGGCAATACAGCCAATTCATTTTTCTTAAAAAGTACCTCGTGCGTATCTTGATCGACTACGAGCGCAACGCTGGACTTCAATGCCAACGCATCGACTGCACCATGCAAGCCCGCAAGCTGACCAAAAGTTGGCTTTTCTGCAATAACCGGGCGCGCAAGGGCTCGTTTGCGTGTCACCTGCGATTTACCAGCGGATTT
The DNA here is from genome assembly GCA_025363275.1 of Burkholderiales bacterium. Lineage (GTDB taxonomy): Bacteria > Pseudomonadota > Gammaproteobacteria > Burkholderiales > Burkholderiaceae_C > Allorhodoferax. The sequence goes on from JANYEE010000067.1 coordinate 3,395, forward strand.
TTTGTAAACCGACTGCTTGGCAGTGTTGGATTGTTTGGTCGCTGCCTGCGCAGGAATCCAGCACGCAAGGCCTAAAGCGGCCAAAAGACCCAAGTTCAAAATTAGTCGTTTCAAGTCATACCCCAGATTCGCGAAAAACGCGATGCACACAATTTAGCCACACTCACCACACCGGGTCAAGAGTTTATCGAAAATATCCCGCAATATCAAAGACTTGCGGGGGAAACTTCAGGAAACTTACGCACCAAGCACTATGCTGAATCAGCCTTGTGCGGCAACCCGGTCCGATTTGCTAAGCAGTTTGTTCAACGCACTGAGATAGGCCTTGGCTGACGCAACTACGATATCCGGATCAGATCCGACCCCGTTAACTACACGGCCACTGTTTTGTAGGCGCACAGTTACTTCACCTTGACTCTCGGTAGAGCCACTAATCGCGTTGACGGAATACAGGACCATCTCAGCGCCACTCTTGACATGCATTTCGATCGCTTTGAGGGATGCATCCACAGGACCATTTCCCTCCGAGGTTTCTGTAACTTCTTTGCCATCCACTGTGAAAACGATGGTTGCCACCGGGCGCTCTCCGGTTTCGCTGCGCTGCGACAAAGACACATAGCCGTACTGCTCGGTGATATGCGTCACGCTTTCGTCTCCCACCAGTGCAAGAATGTCCTCGTCAAAGATATCGCTCTTACGGTCGGCTAATTCTTTGAAACGGGCAAAGGCCGCATTGACATCGCCTTCGCTCTCAAGTTGAACGCCAAGTTCCTGCAAGCGCTTCTTAAAAGCATTACGCCCGCTCAACTTGCCCAGCACAATTTTGTTAGCAGACCATCCCACGTCTTGAGCCCGCATGATCTCGTAGGTATCTCTTGCCTTCAATACGCCGTCCTGGTGTATGCCAGAGGCATGGGCAAATGCGTTGGCTCCGACGACAGCCTTGTTGGGCTGAACCACAAATCCAGTCGTCTGGCTAACCATACGGCTTACTGCCAGGATGTGCTGAGTATCGATCCCCAGATCCAGATTGAAGTAATCACGCCGGGTCTTGACCGCCATGACAACCTCTTCCAAACTGCAGTTGCCAGCGCGCTCGCCGAGTCCGTTAATTGTGCACTCCACTTGGCGCGCACCACCAATCTTGACACCAGCCAAGGAATTGGCTACCGCCATGCCCAGGTCATTGTGGCAGTGCACGGACCAAATGACTTTGTCCGAATTCGGGATGCGTTCGCGCAAGGTCTTGATGAAGTTGCCATAGAGCTCGGGAATGGCGTATCCCACTGTATCCGGCACGTTAATTGTGGTAGCCCCTTCGGCGATAACAGCCTCCAAAACCCGGCACAAAAAGTCCACATCACTGCGGTAACCATCTTCAGGGCTGAACTCGACGTCTGAGACTAAATTACGGGCGAATCGAACGGATTGTTTAGCTTGCTCAAACACCTGATCAGGGGTCATTCGCAGCTTCTTTTCCATATGCAAAGGCGAGGTTGCAATGAAGGTGTGGATTCGCGCGCTATTAGCCCCCTTCAATGCTTCTGCTGCTCGAGAGATGTCTCGATCATTGGCGCGCGACAAGGAGCAAATGGTGGAGTCTTTGATCGAATTGGCAATTAACTGAACCGACTCGAAATCGCCGTTGGAGCTGGCCGCAAATCCAGCTTCAATTACGTCGACTTTCAGGCGCTCCAATTGGCGAGCGATACGCAGTTTTTCGTCTTTCGTCATAGACGCGCCGGGCGATTGCTCACCATCCCGCAAAGTGGTGTCGAAAATAATTAATTTGTCAGACATGAAGCGCTCCTGTCATTACTGTTACTGCACTGAGATCAAAACGAAAGACACAAAACAAAAAGGCCCGTTGCGATTGCTGACGGGCCTTTTTTGGAAAAGAAGTGCGTCTGCTACTTGTTCCGCCCGTTGTGACGTTTTGTTAACAACGTTAGCAACGACTTGGTCATAAATCCAACGTAACACAACACTCTTATTTGTGTAGGCCGCGTTCGTCGGGTTCGTCCGTCGATATGCTGATCACACTGGTTTGCAGCCCCTTGGCTTTGCGCCAACCGTAAATCACATAACCACTCAGGCTATATGCCACAAACACACCAAACAACATGGTGGGAGGGTCAATGTTGATTGCTGCAATTCCCAATGCAATTGCAACCAATACGGCGAAAGGAACACTACGTTTCATATGCACGCCTTTGAAGCTGTAAAACGGAACGTTGGTAACCATTGTCAAACCAGCAAACAAAGCAATTCCGAAGGCAATCCACGACACGTCAAATCGCCCCATCAATCGGTCAGTGCCCTGGATGCCCAAATCGGTCATTAGCCCGACAAATCCAACAACCAATGCGGCGGCGGCTGGCGAAGGCATGCCTTGAAAAAACCTTTTATCAACCACTGCAGTGTTCACATTGAAACGAGCCAGACGCAATGCTGCGCATGCGCAATACAGAAAGGCTGCAATCCACCCCCAACGCCCGAGACCTTTTAAAGCCCAAAGGTAAGCGATCAAAGCCGGGGCAGCACCAAAAGACACCATATCGGAAAGCGAGTCCATTTGCTCACCAAATGCGCTCTGCGTGTTGGTCATACGAGCGACCCTACCATCCAGGCTATCGAGCACCATGGCCGCAAAAATACCATATGCGGCCAAATCGTAGCGCCCATTTATAGCCATCACGATTCCATAAAACCCACCGAACAAGGCCGCCAGCGTAAACAGGTTGGGCAATATGTAGATGCCTTTTCGGCGCTTTTTGATTACGACTCCTTCGGTAAGGTCGGGAGTAATGTCGTTTCCATCGTGCATAGTATTTCCTTACCTAAAGTGGATCCGTCCGTGGCCGACACAGTTTGCTTACAACCGAGCCCTTCGAATCGGATTGGACGGTCCAGTCACAGTGTAACGGGACGGATACCCGCCTAATTGCAAGTCCCGCGATGAAAAAGGGCCACCGAAGTGGCCCTCAATACCGCGCAAGTGGCGATCAATTGCGGGTTTGGTCGACCAGCTTATTCTTGGCGATCCAGGGCATCATCGCGCGCAGTTGGCTGCCTACCTTCTCGATGGAGTGGTCTGCGGTCTGGCGGCGACGGGCGGTCATGCTCGGGTAGTTCAAGCGACCTTCCTGGATGAACATTTTGGCGTATTCGCCGTTCTGAATACGCTTCAAAGCATTGCGCATGGCAGCGCGGGACTGGTCGTTGATGACCTCTGGACCTGTCACGTACTCCCCATACTCCGCGTTGTTGGAGATGGAGTAGTTCATGTTGGCAATGCCACCTTCGTAGATCAGGTCAACGATGAGCTTGAGCTCGTGCAGGCATTCGAAATACGCCATTTCAGGGGCATAACCGGCTTCTGTCAGGGTTTCGTAACCCATCTTGATCAGCTCAACAGCACCACCGCACAACACGGCTTGCTCGCCGAACAAATCGGTCTCGGTTTCTTCCTTGAAGTTAGTCTCGATGATGCCGGCCTTGCCGCCACCGTTGGCCATGGCGTAGCTCAAGGCCAAATCACGGGCCTTGCCGGACTTGTCCTGGTGGATGGCGATCAAATGGGGCACGCCGCCACCCTGGGTGTAGGTATTGCGCACCGTGTGGCCTGGTGCCTTGGGCGCTACCATCCACACGTCCAGATCAGCGCGGGGCACAACTTGGTTGTAATGGACATTGAAGCCGTGGGCGAATACCAGAGACGCGCCTTGCTTCAGACTTGATTCGATCTCTTGGTACACGCCAGCGATGTTTTCGTCCGGTAGCAAAATCATGACCACGTCTGCGGAGGCAACCGCCTCATTGACTTCAGCAACCTTCAGGCCAGCCTTCTCAACCTTGGTCCAGGATGCGCCACCTTTGCGCAGACCCACAACCACTTTTACGCCACTGTCGTTCAGGTTTTGGGCGTGGGCATGGCCCTGGCTACCGTAGCCAATGATGGCAACAGTCTTGCCTTTGATCAAACTCAGGTCGCAATCTTTGTCGTAAAAAACTTTCATACTCTTCTCCTAAAAATGGTTTGGCGAAATGCCCTTCGACAGGCTCAGGGCGAACGATAGTCGTTGATCGCCACTAGCCGAGGTCCGTTCGTGTTGAGCCTGTCGAAACGCGCGCTCGGACCCACGAAAATCACACGCGCAGAACGCGCTCGCCACGGCCAATGCCGCTGGACCCTGTTCGCACAGTTTCCAAAATAGCGGTGCGCTCAATGGCTTCCAGAAATGCGTCATTCTTGGATTGATCACCGGTCAATTCAATCGTGTAACTCTTGTCGGTGACATCAATAATCCGACCGCGAAAAATATCTGCCATGCGCTTTATTTCTTCGCGCTCTTTGCCAACGGCCCGCACCTTGACCATCATCAACTCACGCTCTATGTAAGCGCCTTCAGTCAAGTCCACTACCTTGACCACCTCAATCAAACGATTCAAGTGTTTGGTGATCTGTTCGATCACATCGTCCGAGCCGGTAGTTTGAATGGTCATCCGCGAAAGACTGGGGTCCTCCGTCGGTGCAACCGTCAAAGACTCAATGTTATAGCCCCGTGCAGAGAATAAGCCCACCACGCGCGACAGCGCCCCAGGTTCGTTTTCCAATAGGACTGCAATGATATGTTTCATAAGAAGTGATTCCTCTTTTCGTCGCCCTCCTGCGGGTGCGGTAACACCCGAAATCGGCAAACAATAGATTCGTCAAAAAGACGGGCTTGGTTGAGCGAAAAGCTCAGAGATCTTCAGATCCCAACAACATTTCCGTAATGCCCTTGCCGGCTTGCACCATAGGGAACACGTTCTCTGTCGGGTCGGTTCTGAAATCCATGAAGACCGTACGATCTTTCAGTTTACGAGCTTCGCGCAGCGCAGGCTCGACATCCTCAGGACGCTCAATCAGCATCCCTACATGTCCATAGGCTTCCGCCAACTTGACGAAGTTAGGTAATGCATCCATGTAGCTGTGGCTGTAGCGGCCTTCGTACTCCACTTCTTGCCACTGACGCACCATGCCGAGGAAACGATTGTTCAAGGCAACGATCTTGATGGGCGTGTTGTACTGAAGGCAAGTTGACAGTTCCTGAATACACATCTGCACCGAGCCTTCGCCAGTTACACAAAACACTTCGCTCTCAGGCTTAGCCAGTTTGATACCCATGGCATATGGTATGCCCACGCCCATGGTGCCCAAACCACCCGAATTGATCCAGCGCCGCGGCTCATCAAACTTATAATATTGGGCGGCCCACATCTGGTGCTGGCCCACATCGGATGTGATGTAAGCATCAGCATCCTTGGTCATATTCCAAAGGGTTTCTACGACGTATTGCGGCTTGATCACGTCACCCTTGCCCATGCTGTATTTCATACAGTCTCGTGCACGCCAGCTCTCTATGGTTTCCCACCATGCGCCTAATGCAGCGGCGTCAGGCTTGACAGCGCCCTCTTTGATCATGGCAATCATTTCCGTCAGCACATCCTTCACATCGCCCACGATGGGGATATCGACTTTGACGCGCTTGGAAATACTGGATGGATCTATGTCAATGTGGATGATCTTGCGTTCGTTTTGCGCGAAGTGCTTGGGGTTGCCGATTACACGGTCATCAAAACGTGCGCCCACTGCAAGCAAAACATCGCAGTTTTGCATTGCATTGTTGGCTTCGACCGTGCCATGCATACCCAACATGCCCAGAAACTTGCGGTCGCTTGCGGGATAGGCGCCTAAGCCCATGAGCGTGTTGGTACAGGGGTAGCCCAACATATCGACCAAAGTGCGCAACTCAGTGGACGCATTGCTCAGCAAAACACCACCGCCGGTGTAGATGTAGGGTCGCTTTGCGGCTAACAACAGTTGCAAGGCTTTACGGATCTGTCCGCCATGGCCTTTGCGCACTGGATTGTAGGAACGCATGGCAACGCTATTGGGGTACCCGTGGTAAGGAACCTTTTTGAACGAAACGTCTTTGGGAATATCCACAACAACAGGGCCCGGGCGGCCGCTGCGGGCAATGTGAAACGCTTTTTTGAGCGTATCAGCCAAATCGCGTGCATCTTTCACCAAGAAGTTGTGCTTCACGATGGGGCGTGTGATGCCCACGGTGTCGCATTCCTGAAACGCATCCAAACCAATCGCGTGGGTGGGGACCTGCCCGGTGATGATCACCATCGGGATGCTGTCCATATAGGCGGTCGCAATTCCTGTAACGGCATTGGTCACTCCGGGCCCGGACGTAACGAGGGCTACGCCAACCTCACCCGTTGCGCGGGCATAGCCATCGGCTGCGTGCACAGCGCCTTGTTCATGACGCACCAAAACGTGCTGAATACTGTCCTGCTTGTAGAAAGCGTCGTAAATATGAAGTACAGCGCCACCAGGATAGCCCCAGACGTATTTAACTCCCTCGGCTTGCAAACCCTTTACTAGGATTTCAGCGCCACGGAGTTCTACAGGCTGTGTCGATGCGGAATTTGATTTGCTAGCAGCGTTAGCTGCATTGGCCGAAGCAATTTCGGCTTTGGAAATTTCCATGATGAACCTTTGTGAATTTCTCTAACGAAAAACCTTGGGTGCCTCTTCGCTAGTTCTTGTGGAGCCGCGTTGAAACTTAAGATCAAAGCCATGAACGCATTGAATGCTGCGTCGGACAGTGACCCGTTTGCCTTTTAATGTGCAGGCGGATTATGGCACCGAATGTCAACAATGGGGTTTACCTTGGTGTAGAAATTAATAGTGGATGCCATAATTCGGTGCGGACGTAGTACGGACGCGGGCGCGGACGAAACCACAATCCTCAATCCGCACAACTAACTTCTATGCGCCTTTGGCACTGAACACTTGGCTTCTGACCTCGAACTATCCGACTTTTTAAAGAGTGTTGAACGGCGCGCCTTCAAGCGATCGGTCTACCACGTGCGCAACGAGCAGGCAGCGCTGGATATCGTGCAAGACAGCATGATGAAGCTTGCGGAACACTACGGTCACAAACCTGTAGAAGAACTTCCCATGCTGTTTCAGCGCATTCTGTCAAACTGTACTTTGGACTGGTTTCGCCGCCAAAAGACCCAAAACGCACTGTTTTCGAACATGAGCGACTTTGAGTCGGACGGCGATGATGGCGAATTTAACCTTTTGGAGATGCTCAATGCCTCCAGCAATGCCGATCAAAACGAAAGTGCTGAAATCCAAACAGACCGGGCACAAACATTGCATATCATTGAATTAGAAATACAACAACTGCCTGCGCGTCAACGAGAAGCCTTTTTGCTGCGTTACTGGGAAGAGATGGATGTTGCAGAGACCGCAGCAGCTATGGGTTGCTCACAAGGCAGCGTCAAAACACACTGCTCGAGGGCAGTGCACAGCTTGTCTAAAGCATTGAAGGGTAAGGGAATTTCGCTATGAACACCACACATCAAATGTCCGCTATGAGCGCCGAAGACCGCTTCGGGCAGCGTTTCGCCGCCCGGTTGTCAGATGCCAGTGATGACCTTCCCCACGAAATTTCGGAGCGCCTCAAAGCGGCACGCATGGTTGCGCTCTCTAAACGCAACATTCTGAAGATGGAGACGGCGTCCGGCGCAATAAGCCTGGGACAGACTGCAGCCCTGCATTTGGGTGGAGAAAAATTTAACTGGTGGGGTCGGATGGCTGCCCTTGTTCCGCTGATCGCACTGGTAGTGGGTCTTATGACGATTAAGCTACTGCAAGACGAATTTTTGGTGGACGAAATTGCCTCCGTGGATGCGGAGCTGTTGACCGACGAGCTGCCTCCTGCGGCCTATACAGACCCTGGTTTTACCCAATATTTGCGCACCGTGGGCCGCGAATAATTTTCATGCGTTTGCCCGCCTTCCATCACCCCCTCCATGACCATGGTTCGGAGCGTCTGCCCCGCGTAGTCGGGACATTGTTCATACTTGCAGCGCTGGGCGCGCTTGTACCTGCATGGGGACAACAGTCCTCCACGAGTTCGGCAATACCTGCCCCCGTTAGCCCAATTGCTGCCGGCCCGGCGTGGAGCGATTTGTCTGCGAATCAACAGCAAATTCTGACTCCATTGGCTCCCAGCTGGAATGCGCTTGACCCTGCCAGAAAGCAAAAATGGATAGCTGTCGCACGGACCTACCCACAATTGGCACCCGCAGAGCAAGCCAAATTGCAGGGGCGCATGGTGGAATGGGCTGCTTTGTCTCCGCGTGAGCGCGCTGTTGCCCGACTCAATTATTCAGAAACCAAGATGGTTCCTGCATCGGACCGAGCGGCCAATTGGGACGCCTACAAGGTCTTACCCGCCGAAGACAAACAAAAGCTAGCGGCCCAAGCAGCAAGTGCACCCAAAGGTGCCGCGCTGGCACCCAAGCATTCCACACAAGACAAGATCACACCTGTGCCTGTGACCCGGCGTACGCCAGCGGAAGAAAGGGCTAGCGTTACCGCCACCGCGCCCACTATCGACCGCAAAACCCTGCTACCTCAGGCTGCCAAGCCCACCAAAGCGGCAGCGTCATCCCCCGCGAGTTAATGAGACCTTGAGGAGCCAAGCGGCGGCATGTGCGGGCGCATACACGCGCTCAGACTATCGGCACCCTACAATCCGGTTGCTTTTTAACTTTGTCAGCCCCTCAATTTCATGCAATTTATGGCTACCCCCAGCCTGCGCCGCCGTATGGCGTGCTGGCTCTACGAAGGGCTTTTGATGTTTGGCGTGGTCTTCCTTTCTGGCTATTTGTTTGGCACCCTGAGTCAGACACGTAACGCACTGGACAACCGGCACGCGCTGCAAGCCTTCCTGTTTGTCATCTTTGGCATTTACTTTGTTTGGTTTTGGGCAAAGGGGCAAACCTTGGCCATGAAAACCTGGAATATCCGCCTGGTCGACCGCCACGACGCTCCGGTGACTCAAAAACGGGCGTTGGCGCGCTACTGCCTCAGTTGGCTGTGGTTTTTGCCGCCATTGATTGCGATCAGCCCGTTTAACCTTTCCGGCGGAGAAATATCGGTTTTATTGATTGGATGGGTGCTAATTTGGGCGCTGCTGAGCCGTTTTCATCCTGATCGCCAGTTTTGGCACGATGCTTGGGCAGGTACCCGCCTGGTCAACTCTGCTCCGCTGAGCCGCTGAACCCCCGATGTCGATAGTCCCCGTCAATCCCCAAAAAGCCCGTACCGGCTTGAACCGTGTCTGGCACGCCGCCGGCTATTCGCTGGCGGGCTTGCGCGCGGGCTGGGGCGAAACTGCGTTTCGGCAAGAAGCGGTTGCAGCGGTGTTTTTAGTTCCGCTTGCGTTCTGGCTGGGTCGTACCTGGGTCGAAATTGCCTTGTTGGCGGGCAGCATTGTCGCTTTGATGGTGGTCGAACTGTTGAACACGGCAGTGGAAACTGCCATTGACCGCATCGGCCCGGAGTGGCACGACTTGTCCAAGCGCGCCAAGGATATGGGCAGCGCGGCCGTACTGCTAAGCCTACTGCTGGCCGCCGGGATCTGGGCTGCGGCAGCCTACACGCGCTTCATGACCTGAACGCAGCGAAGGGCCGCCCCCAACTCACTCAGCCCCCTCGAAGGGGGGGTAGAGAACCACACGCAGTGGGGCGCGTGGGGGCCCTATTTTTAGACCGCAGATTCGTCCTGCTCGCCGGTGCGGATTCGCACTACGCGCTCCACGCTGGTAACAAAAATCTTGCCGTCTCCAATCTTGCCGGTGTGGGCCGCTTTAACGATGGCATCTACACAGCGGTCTAAGTCTTTAGATTTCACAACCACCTCCACCTTTACTTTGGGCAGAAAGTCGACCACGTACTCGGCGCCACGGTACAGCTCGGTATGGCCCTTTTGGCGGCCAAATCCTTTCACTTCGGTGACGGTCAGGCCGGTTACGCCACAGTCCGCCAGCGCCTCGCGCACTTCTTCGAGTTTGAATGGCTTGATGATGGCGGTGATTTGTTTCATGGGGTCTTTCTAATCAGTTGAGGACAGAGCTTGCTCCGCTTCGGTCTGTCCCTCAAGGTCTCACGCGCGGAACCGGTTGGTAATAGGATAACGCCAATCCTTGCCGAAACTGCGGTGGGTTACCCGTATGCCCACGGGCGCTTGGCGACGTTTGTACTCGTTGATCTGAATCAGACGCGTCACCTTCTCTACATCGGCCCGCGCAAAACCATCTGCAATGATGGACTCAATGCTCTGGTCGTTTTCCATGTAGCGGTCGATGATCGCGTCCAGTACCTCATAGGGCGGCAGGCTGTCCTGGTCTCTCTGGTCGGGCCGCAGCTCGGCGCTGGGTGGGCGCGTGATGATGCGCTCGGGGATCGGATTGGCGCAGGTGCCATACGGATCATGGGCATTGCGCCAGTGCGACATCTTGAAAACGAGAGTTTTGGCTAGGTCTTTGATCACCGCAAAGCCGCCCGCCATATCGCCATACAGCGTGCAGTAGCCTGTGGCCATCTCGCTCTTGTTGCCCGTGGTCAGCACCATGCTGCCAAATTTATTGCTCAAAGCCATCAGCAGCGTGCCGCGGATGCGGGCCTGGATGTTTTCCTCAGTCGTGTCCTCGGGCAGGCCTGAAAACTCGGTGGCCAGTGCAGCCTTGAACGCCTCAAACTGCGGAGCTATGGAAATCTCGTCGTAGCGCACGCCCATGCGCTGCGCCATTTCTCGGGCGTCGATCCAGCTGATGTCGGCCGTGTACGGCGACGGCATCATCACCGCGCGAACCTTGTCGGCACCCAGCGCGTCCACCGCAATGGCCAATACCAGCGCCGAATCGATGCCGCCAGACAAGCCCAACAGCACGCCAGGAAAGCGATTTTTGCCAACATAGTCGCGCACGCCCAGCACCAAAGCGTCCCACAGGTCTTGCTCGGGCGCGCGTTCCGGCGCAATGGGCGCTTCCATTTTGATAGCAGCCCCGGCAGTATTTACCCGGACCAGCGCGCAATTCTCTTCAAAACTGGGGGCACGGGCAGCTAATTCACCATTGGCGTTGAGCGCAAAAGAACGGCCTTCAAATACGACCTCATCCTGCCCGCCCACCAGGTGGGCATAGACCAAGGGCAAGCCCGTGGCGGCCACACGCTGGCGCATGGTGACTTCGCGCTCACTGCCTTTGCCAATGTGGAACGGTGAAGCATTAATAACCGCCAGCAACTGCGCTCCGGCGGTTTTGGCATCGGCAGCCGGGGCTTCAAACCACGCGTCTTCGCAGATCAACAAGCCGACTTTGAGCTTGGCACCGGCCGGGCCAGCCTCAAACACACAGGCCTGGTGACCGGGTGTGAAATAGCGGCGCTCGTCAAACACCTGGTAATTGGGCAACTCGCGCTTGGCGTAGGTGGCAATCACCCGCCCTTCACACAGAACGCTGGCCGCGTTAAAGCGCTTTTGCACGGCCACCGAGCGGGTTCTGCTATCGCCCCCGGTGGGATGTCCGACCACGACCGTCAGGTCTTTCAGGTCGGCCAGGGATGCAGCCACCGTTTCCACGGCATCATCACAGGCATGAATGAATGCGGGACGCAAAAACAAATCTTCTGCGGCATAGCCGCAGATCGACAGCTCAGGGGTCAGCACCAGTCGGGCGCCATTGGCATAGGCCTCGCGCGAGGCTTGGATGATTTTCTGGGCATTGCCGGCCAGATCGCCCACCAGAAAATTGAGTTGTGCAATGCACAGAGTGAGGGTCATGGAGTGCGTGTTTTCAGAATTGGTGCCGGCTTGAGCGCAGTGCAAGGTGGCCCGTTGCGTCATGTCTGAGGATTATGTCATCCGGGTCTGCACTTCGCCCAGGCAGGTCGATCCTGTGGCCTGGGATGCGCTGCTGCTGAACCAGGCCAACCCGAGCCCCTTTTTGCGCTACGCCTACCTGGCTGCGCTGGACGCCAGCGGCAGTGCGTGCCTCCGCACTGGCTGGGCACCCCACTTCATCTTGCTGGAGCGCGACGGCGTGTTGCAAGCCGCCTGCGTGGTCTACGCCAAGACGCACTCGTATGGCGAGTACGTGTTCGATTGGGCCTGGGCCAATGCCTACGCCCAACACGGGCTGGACTACTACCCCAAAGCCGTGGTGGCCGTACCCTTTACACCGGTGCCATCGACCCGCTTACTGGCCGTGCACGCCGCGGCACGCTCCAGGCTGGTGAAGGCATTGCTAGCTTGGTGTCGGGAGCAACAGATGTCATCTTTGCATTTGCTTTTCGGAGAACCCGAAGACGCGGCGGCTGCTGAAGATGCGGGCATGATGCTGCGCCACACCGTGCAGTTCCACTGGAAGAATGCGCCCGAAGCCTATGCCAGCTTTGATAATTTCCTGGCCACCCTATCCCAAGACAAGCGCAAAAAAATCCGCCAGGAGCGGCGTAAGGTTCAGGAGGCGGGCGTGACCTTCCGTTGCATGGAAGGCGTAAATATCAGCCCTGCCGATTGGGATTTCTTTTACCGTTGTTACGAACGCACGTACTTGGAACACGGCAACGCGCCCTACCTGACGCGTGACTTTTTCCACCGTATGGCCAGCAGCTTGCCCGAAGCTTGGGTGATGTTTATTGCAGAGCGCGGCGGCCAGTCGATTGCTACAAGTTTGATAGCTATCCAGGCATACTCCACTGGGGCCTCAGGCCTAAATGACTCAAAAATTCCGCCCAAAACGCCTCTGGTGGCCTACGGCCGCTATTGGGGAGCGCTAGAGCGAGTGGATTGCCTGCATTTTGAAGCCTGCTACTACCAGCCGCTGGCCTGGTGTATTGCCAATGGTTACCAGCGCTTTGAAGGCGGTGCGCAGGGCGAACACAAGATGGCGCGGGCATTGCTGCCGGTCAAAACCAGCAGTGCGCATTGGCTGGCGCATCCTGCATTTGCCGATGCAGTGGCCCGGTTTCTGGAGCGCGAGGGCCAGGGGATTGAGGATTACCTAGGCGAGCTCGAAGGGCGCAGCCCGTTTAAGGCGCACTGACCACGAGGCGGCGACGCCCCACAGAAGACCTATTTGGCCGAAATACCCAACTCGGCGTGGCTGAGCAAGGTTTCCATATCCATCACTATTAGCGTGCGCTCTGCCAAGTGCGCCAGCCCCAGCACAAAGCGAGCCTCAATGCCGGAGTCAAACTGCGGCGCCACCTTGATCATGTCGGCACTCAGTGTCACCACGTCAGATACCGCATCCGCCACCGCGCCCACCACAGTGCCGTGGATGTTCAAAATGATGACCACCGTAAATTCGGTGTAATCCGCCTCGCCGATGTGCAACTTCAGGCGCAAATCCACGATCGGGACGATGACGCCACGTAAATTGACAACGCCTTTGATGAAACTCGGGGAGTTGACCATCTTGGTCGGTTGCTCGTAAGAGCGAATTTCTTGCACGCGCATGATATCGATGGCGTAACTCTCATCGCCCAGCCGCAGTGTGAGGTACTGGCCGGCCAGTGCACTCTGTCGATCACTGACCGCAGGCTTCGGACCAGTTGCGCAAGGACTTGAAGGGGTGGGCGTAGAAGTTTCCATAGTGTCTCTTTCCTCACAGCAGGGGACTGCGGCGCATGGTGGTCAAGAGAATCATACCGCCACGCACGCTGCACCACCACCACGCGTTGGCGGCGTAAAACGCACCGCATTTAGTCGCCAACGTGACGCAAACCGGTGCAGCCCCCATCAAACCCGTTGTTTTCGTCGGAGCCTCTCCCACAAGTAATGCTAATGTAGGCGCACGTTTACCGATTGCTGTGCAGAAGTGTTAGCCAGCAAGCTTCCATGGCTAAAAAATTGAATACTGCAGTACACACCCCCGACGCAGCCCCCAGCGCTTTGTTGATGGCCCTAGAGTTTCGAGCCCCCTGGGAACTTTGGTCAATATTGCCCAGCTGGCCTGCTTTGACCAAGGCCCCAGCGGGGGATGGTCACCCGGTGATTGTTTTCCCCGGACTGTCTGCCAGTGATGGCTCCACCTTGCCCCTGCGCGGCTACCTGAAAAATTTGGGCTACGACGTATCCGGCTGGAACCAAGGCCACAACTTTGGGCCCCGCGCCGGCATTCTGGAGACCGCCAAACGCCAACTAAACGACACCTTTGAGGCCACAGGCCAGCAAGTCAGCCTGATTGGCTGGAGCCTCGGTGGCATTTACGCCCGCGAGCTGGCTAAAGAGCTACCGCACTGCGTGCGCGGCGTTATCACCATGGGCACGCCGTTTGCGGGATCTCACAAGAGTACCAATGCGTGGCGCTTGTACGAGCTCACCAGCGGGCGGGACATCACCCAAGAGACCGCGCGGTTTGACCTACCCGCCCCGCCCCCAGTACCCACTACGTCTATTTACTCGCGTACCGACGGTGTAGTCGCCTGGTCGGCCAGCATCCAAAAGCCCAGCACCAAAAACACGCAGACTGAGAACATTGAAGTGTTTGCCAGCCACATTGGCTTGGGGCTGAACCCCACTGCCTGGTGGGCCGTGGCCGACCGGCTGGCACAGAAGCCAGCCCAGTGGAAGGCATTTGACCGATCCAACGCACTGCAGCGCTTCGTGTTCCCAGACCCGAAACGAAAATAAGTGGAGCCGCAGCGATTGCATCGCTGCGGCAACGCAATAGCGCCGGATGGTTTCCCATCCGGCGCTATTATTTATGTAGCAGCTCAGGCAGATTGTGCGCGGGCCACAGGCCTATTTCGCTCTATTTCACTTCTTGTAATTGGCGATTCCGTCCATAATTTCCTTTTTGGCGGATTCCGGGCCTTCCCAGCCCTGCACCTTGACCCACTTGCCTTCTTCCAGGTCTTTGTAATGCTCAAAGAAGTGGGCGATGGTCTTCAAGCGATAGGGATTCATATCTTCCGGCTTCTTCCACTGGCTGTACAGCGATAGGATTTTGTCGACGGGCACGGCCAGCACCTTGCCGTCCTCACCCGCTTCGTCGGTCATCTTCAGGATACCGATCGCGCGACAAGTTACCACCACACCGGGAATCAAGGGAACAGGCGTGATTACCAGTACGTCCACGGGGTCACCGTCGCCCGAGATGGTCTGGGGCACATAGCCGTAATTGGTAGGGTAGTGCATGGCGGTGCTCATGAAGCGGTCCACAAAGATGGCGCCCGTCGCTTTGTCCACTTCGTACTTGACCGGGTCCGCGTTCATCGGAATTTCAATGATGACGTTGAAGGCCTCGGGGGCGTTTTTTCCTGGGGTGACGGCGTCGAGTGACATGAAAGCTCTCTTGGTTGAAGTGAAAAAGTTTTTCCAGTAAGGATTAACCCTGATTTTACTGACTCAGCTCTTGCGAACCGCCATTTAGCGAAATTTTCACGTTACAGTCCGCCCGTTGGCCAATCGTCTCCGCAACACCGCGTTGTGCTGGAGCTGCGAGGAAGCAACGCCGCGGGGACTTCGCAGGCGTTGTCCCCACTCAAGCGACACAACACGAGGAGACACATACATGACGAGCAACTCAGCGCTGATATTGGCGCTCATCTGCGGCTTGATCGCCGTAGGCTATGGCTTTTGGGCCAGGAGCTGGATTCTTTCCCAAGATGCAGGCAATGCGCGCATGCAAGAGATCGCAGCGGCCATTCAGACCGGCGCAGCCGCTTATCTGGCGCGCCAGTACAAGACGATTGCGATCGTTGGCGTGGTGTTAGCCATTCTGATTGGCGTATTTCTTGACCAACTCAGCGCCATTGGCTTCGTCGTAGGAGCTGTTCTGTCTGGCGCCTGCGGATTTATCGGCATGAATGTGTCCGTGCGCGCCAATGTGCGCACCGCACAAGCCGCAACCAAAGGCATTGGTCCTGCACTGGATGTCGCATTTCGCGGCGGCGCTACCACCGGCATGTTGGTGGTGGGCCTGGGCCTGCTGGGCGTAGCCGGATTTTTCTGGTTCTTGACCGGCAACGGAAACCTGACCCCAGACAAGAATCTGGCCGTCTTGCTTAACCCGCTGATCGGCTTTGCTTTCGGCTCGTCGCTGATCTCGATCTTTGCCCGCTTGGGCGGCGGTATTTTCACCAAAGGTGCCGATGTGGGCGCTGACCTGGTCGGTAAAGTGGAAGCTGGTATCCCCGAGGACGATCCGCGCAACCCTGCCGTAATTGCGGACAACGTGGGCGACAACGTGGGTGACTGCGCCGGTATGGCGGCTGACCTGTTCGAAACTTACGCGGTGACCCTGATCGCCACCATGGTGTTGGGCGCCCTGCTGGTGTCGGGCAGCGGCATGAATGCGGTGGTGTATCCGCTGGCGCTGGGCGCGGTTTCCATCGTCGCCTCCATCATCGGTTGCTTCTTTGTGAAGGCCTCGCCCGGTATGAAGAACGTGATGCCTGCTTTGTACAAAGGCTTGGCCGTAGCAGGAGTGCTGTCACTGATAGCGTTTTATTTTGTGACCACTTCCATGATGCCGGACAACGCCTTGGGCGGCGTAGGCGCTCAAATGAAACTGTTTGGCGCTTGCGCGGTGGGCCTGGTGCTCACGGCTGCCCTGGTGTGGATTACAGAGTACTACACCGGAACCCAATATGCACCGGTACAACACATCGCACAAGCCTCGACCACTGGCCACGGCACCAACATCATTGCCGGCTTGGGTGTGTCCATGCGCTCCACCGCGTGGCCGGTCATCTTCGTCTGTGTGGCTATCTACACCGCCTATGCATTGGCAGGCCTGTATGGCATTGCGATTGCGGCCACCTCCATGCTCAGCATGGCTGGCATCGTGGTGGCGCTGGACGCTTATGGTCCTATCACCGACAACGCTGGCGGCATTGCCGAAATGGCTGAGATGCCCAAGAGCGTGCGCGACATCACCGATCCGCTGGATGCAGTGGGTAACACCACCAAGGCCGTGACCAAGGGCTACGCGATTGGTTCCGCCGGCCTGGCCGCACTGGTGCTATTTGCTGACTACACCCACAAGCTCGATGCCTACGGTCGCCACATTACTTTTGATCTGAGCAACCCGATGGTCATCATTGGCTTGTTTATCGGCGGTCTGATTCCTTACTTGTTTGGCGCGATGGCGATGGAAGCGGTAGGACGCGCTGCCGGCTCGGTGGTAGTGGAAGTACGCCGCCAATTCCGCGACATCAAAGGCATCATGGACGGCACGGGCAAGCCCGAGTACGACACCGCCGTGGACATGCTGACCACCGCCGCCATCAAGGAAATGATGATTCCTTCCCTGTTGCCGGTGGTGGCTCCCATCTTGGTGGGCCTGGTCCTGGGCCCGGCCGCTTTGGGCGGCTTGTTGATGGGCACGATCGTCACCGGGCTGTTTGTAGCCATCTCGATGTGCACCGGTGGCGGCGCTTGGGACAATGCCAAGAAATATATTGAAGATGGACACCACGGCGGCAAAGGCTCAGAGACACACAAAGCCGCCGTCACCGGCGACACGGTGGGTGACCCTTACAAAGACACTGCTGGCCCAGCCATCAACCCGCTCATCAAGATCATCAACATCGTCGCGTTGCTGATCGTGCCGCTAATGATGAAGATCCACGGCGGCTAAAAGCACTACCGCCCTTGATAGCCCGCCTTGGCGGGCTTTTTTATGTCGGCTACCATAGGTGGTGAATCAAGCAACAGGTAGCCCAAGTTGAAAATACTCGTTATCGATGACCACGCACTGGTTCGCGAGGGACTTTGTCAGGTTCTCAAAGGCCTGGAAGAAAGTGTCGAAGTCCTGCAGGCGGGGACTTGCACGCAGGGTTTTGCTATTGCTGATGATCACCCAGACCTCGACCTGGTTCTGCTGGATTACCACCTCCCCGATATGACCGGGCTGGTGGCATTGGGCGTATTCGGTATGCGCCACCCGGAGCTGCCGATCGTCATGCTATCGGGATCTGCAAACATGCAAATCATGCAGCACGTGCTGCAGGCCGGTGCCTCTGGTTTTGTAACCAAATCTGGGTTGAGTGATGAGCTGTTGCTGGCAGTGCGCCAAGTACTGGATGGTGGCGAGTACCTGCCGACCGGATTTGATGAAACAGGATCCACCCCGGCAACCTTAGAAGGAGACGTCAAGGCGGGACTGACCCACCGCCAAGATCTGGTGCTACGCGAGTTGCTCGATGGTCGCTCCAACCGGGAAATTGCAGATACCCTGTCGATATCAGAAGAAACCGTGAAGTCGCACGTCGCCGCGATTTTGCGCCACTTCGATGTGCAAAACCGCACCCAGGCCGTCGTGGCAGCCGCGCGCAGCGGATACAGCGCCGCGCCGCGCCAGCCCACTTCAAACCGGATCTGATTCCCGGTCTGTCACCATCGTTAAACGCCGCAGCAAACTGCGCAACTTCGCCGGACGCACCGGCTTATGCAGCAATGCCAAATTAGCGTCTTTTGCTGCCTGCATCAGCGTGCTGTCGGTATCGCCACTCATCAAACAAGCGGGAATATTGCGTCCCGCGTAGGCCCGCAAGCGCTCAATGGCCAGCAGTCCGTTATCACCGTCCGCCAACCTGTAATCACTCACGATGACATCCCAGTCGCTGTGTCGGTCATGAACAGACATCGCCGCCATCGTGGTCGATCCACTGTAAACCGTGCAACCCCACGACTCCAACAGGCCAGTCACCGCAGCGCGGGCAGATGCATCATCTTCAATCAACAGCACCCGCGTACCTGCCAGCGTCACCAATGGTGCAGGCTCCATAACCCCAGCGGCCTCAACGGCGGGTAGAGAGGCTTCAGTCAGCGGCAAAGTAATGGCAAACCGGCTGCCTCGGCCTGGAGCCGAGCGCAGGTCCATGGGATGGCCTAGTAAAGAAGCACTGCGCTCAACGATATTGAGTCCCAAGCCCAGTCCGTAAGCGCGGTCGCGGCCAGCATTTCCAATCTGGTAAAACTCTTTGAAGATATCCTGCTGGTGTTCTTGTGAAATGCCGACACCGCTATCCCAAACCTCCAAATGCACTTGCTGGCCATCGCCCGTGCGCCGACAAGCCACCAGCACGGTGCCAACGTCTGTGTAACGTAGCGCGTTGTGCACCAAGTTCATCACAATGCGGTGCAACAGAATCGCATCGGTCATGACCCACAACGATGTGGGCCGAAACCGTAGACGCAGCCCTTTCTCGGTTGCCGACGGCTGCAAAGCCACTTGCACCAATTTCAAAACAGACTGCAGCGCGACGGGCCGCAAATTCACCGTTACCGCACCCGCATCCAAGCGGGAGACATCCAACAAATCGTCCAATAAATCTTGCATGGCGCGAACCGAATCTTCCACGCTATCCACCAGTTGCCGCGTCGATGTGTCAAGTGACAGTTGTCCCAAGCGGGCCACAAACATACCCAGTGCATGGATGGGCTGGCGCAAATCATGGCTGGCAGCTGCCAAAAAGCGGGACTTGGCCCGCGTGGCATCCTCCGCTTCGTTCTTTTTCTCGCGCAATTCCGCAGTCACATTGGCTACACGCTGCTCCAGCTCATCCCTGCCCCAGGCCAATTGCACAGCCATCTGGTTCAAACTGACCTGCAAGTCATACAAGGGGTCGCCAGGTGTCTCCTTAATGCGCGCCAGGAGATCGCCGCTGCCCACCTGGCTAATCATGCGCGACACCCTTAAGATCGGCTGAACAACGCCCTCCCCCAGCTGAATCGCCAAAAATCCGGCTAACAGCATGCCCAATAAGCCCACGCCCAGAGCGAGCTGCAGCATCTGCTGCTGGCGCTTCATCAGACCGTCGCGCGACAGTTCAATCACCGCATGCCCCAGCAAGGTCGGTTCCACAGCCTCGGCTTCAGTGGATTGTGCAAAAGGGTCATCGAGAGGAACTTTGCGAAAAATAATCTCTTTAACCAGCGTCTCGATACCTGTTTTTGAATCGATCGGCATGTGCGCGACCTGTGCAAATTGGGCAAAGAACTGATAGCGAGGTGATCCTGCCACCACTAGCAAGACACCAGAGGCGTCAAACACCGACACTGATTTCACATCAGGCTCGTGGTGCAGTGCATTTACGACCAGTTGCAAGCTGGCCAAATTGCCAGAGAACAACCCGTATTCGCTAGACAGTGCGACTTGGCTCATCAACAACTTGGCCCGTTGGTTGTGCGCTTGATCGAGCTCGCCCAGCCGATTGGCCCAGAACACGCCTACCAACACCAACACAATCAGCACGATAGGGGCTAATGTAGCGACCAGCATACGGGAGCGAATGGTGGTGAACATCATGGGCGCTTAGCTGCACTGAGCAGCTTCTCGGTCAGAGAGCGGGCATCCAGATTCAGCCCCAAAGACCTGGCGACATGGTCATTGACGATGATTTCAAATTCGTTGGGATATTGCGGCTGTGGCAATGCCGCGCCCTGGAGGCTAAGCCGTACCAGCCCAGCCGCCTGCTGGCCGATTTGGACCGGTGTTGCGTAAATCGCGACCAAAGCACCGGCTTTTACGTAGGCGGGTGAAAACGCGACCACCGGAATACGCGCCCGGTAAGTGGCTAGCAAGATGTTGGCAATCGTTGTGCTGCTGTACACCTGCGGATCTGCCACAGCCAGCAATACGTCAGACTCGTCCAACACAGATTTCAAACCGGCGAACAGGCCGGTTGGGCTTGCCACGACGCTGCTCTCAATACCCAGCCCCCGGCTAAGTACCGACTGGGTCAGGCTGCTTTGGGACACTACAGACTCGGGCCCCCACAACACGCCTATCCGCTTGGCATCCGGCAGAATCAAACGCACCAAATCCACCCTACGGCCAAACGGCTGATCCAAGAAAACGGCGGTGACGTTGGTCGGTAACCGTCGACCGCTCTCGCGCACGATGCGCTCGAAGCCAATGCGGGGCAACAAAGCTGCCACGACCGGTGCGCGGGGCTCGTGACCCAGCACTTGCTTGAATGCGTCAGCCCCCAGCGTCACCAGCACTTTCTGGTTTCCACTAGACGCCTCATTGCTGGTCCATTCGCTGGGCGTGTAGTACGTTACGTCGCCGTTGGCCAGACCCGCACGCTCCAGCTCTGCGGTGATGACTTTGGCGACGTCCAGGTAGCCCGCGCTGCGCTCTGACAAAACAATAGCTACGGTCGAGGCCCGCACCTCCCCCAAACTCGCGAATGCGCAAGCCCATAAGAATAAAAGTTGTAAGAGTCTTGTCCAGCGCACGCGGCGTCCTCAGTGGTCGATGCGCAACGTGAGGAGTGCGCGCTGGTCAAAATAGAATTTTCGATCGCCATCCTGCGCACCAGGCCCCAGGTTTTGTACTACGAGGGCCAACTCAGATTTGCTGCCGCCGATGCGAAACGCACGGGCTACACGCGCATCTGTGCGGTGCAACGAATAACGTTGACCCGCATCGGCCGACTGTAGTGAAACGCCGTCTGACCAGTGGTAACCCAGCGATAAATCCCAACCCGGGGCCAGGGCGTGAAATATGGCCAAAGATGCCGCCCGAGGTGCTGCACCACTCTCAGTGCGGTACATGCGAACCCGATCTACCGAAGCGCTGACATGGATGGAAGTCCAGGTTTGCGACCAAAAGATGCGGGTCCCGGCTCGGGGCTGGTAGTTCACTTGGTATTCCAAACCACTCACAGTAGATGCCTCGGAATTTCTAAATATTTGGGGTACCTCTGGGGGGCTCGCACGGTTGTTAGCGATCCCATTAGAGATCTCTTCGTGAAAGCCCCGGACGTCAGCGGTCAGTGACAGTTTGGGCAAATTCGCAAAATAGCCCAACTCCCGCACCAGCACGCGCTCGGGTACGAGCTGGCCATCGTTAACACCCCATACCAGCGGATTTTGACCATTGCGGTCGTAGTACTTCACGTCGGTGTACTTTTCGTAGCCGCTGGGCGGCCTGCTGGCTGTGGACACTCCCGCCCGCAATGTGTGTCCATCTTCCATTTGCCAATTCACCATCAAGCGCGGCGATAAGGTGTTCGTGCCGTCGGAGATACGTTCAGCCATAGCGCCCGCATTCAAAATCCAATCGGGGGTCATACGCCATTCTGCATTGCCAAAAAAGCGGAGAAAGTTGGTGTTGACACCACCAGCTTGGTCAAAGCTCGAGCGCGACGACAGAGCCTCACGTCGCATCTCTGCACCCACCACGTAACGTAGCACGGGAGAGCTGCGCGCTGTCAATTGCAAAGTCGCCACGTCGTTTTTCTCATAGCCACTGAAATCAATGCGGGTACCACTGTAGGGTGCGCCAAAAATTTCGTCGTAAGCAGTCGTATCTAG
>JANYEE010000080.1 GCA_025363275.1 Burkholderiales bacterium
CCAGCCCATCATGCCCACCAGATCGGCCACCGCGCGCGGGGCCAGATAGGTGCGGTACTGGCCCGGCTGCACGGTCTGCAGGGGTTTGTCCATCAGCGCCAGCAGGTGCTTGCTGTGCTCCAGATTGGCAGTCCACTGCGCAGGCTCCCAATGCGTACCGGCATAGCTGCCCTTGACCGCACGCGAGCCGTTGTACAGCGAGTAATCCATGAAGAAGGTCTGCGTGGCAAACCAGTGGCGTTGCCCCTTGGAATTGCGGTTGGCGCGGACGATGGAGCCTGCGGCATACAACCCGGCCATGTCGCAGCCCTGGGCCGGGCCCACCACAGCGTCCACCACGGCCTCGGGCGCCAGCAGTTGGCCCCGGAAAGTTTCATCGCTGCTGCCGTGGTTCTCTACCGGCACTTGGTGCGGGTCAAGTGGCAGCACCGCCAGCTCGGCGCGGCACTGGGCCAACAAATCCAACATGGCAGCGCGGTCCGTATCAGTCTGGCCCGACAGGGTGCGCGACGCCTCGGCCGTGCGTCCAGCGCCTTGCAACTGCAAGGCCATGGAGATTTGCTCCACATTGGTGTTCTGACGCACCTGGTTGCCATTGAAACGCACGAACAAAGTCTCTTCGGCACTCAGGTTCAGCGTGGCGGCTTCATCACCCTGCAAGCTACCGAGCACGCTGTCGGCCACTGCATCAAAGTGCAAGCGCACGGCATCCACAAAATCGCGCTGAAAGGTTTGGGTTGTGCCGTTCATGACTGGCCTCCAAACACTTCCACGCCCTTGAACAGGCAGGGTGGCGATGAATGCCCCACCCGGATGACCTGGCTGGGTTCTCCTTTGCCGCAATAGGGCGTGCCATAGGTGGCCTCGTCGCGGCCCACCGCGCTCAGGCGGTTCCAGAAATCGACGGTGACGCCCCGGTAGTTGGGATTGCGCACCACACCGGCGAGCTTGCCGTTCTTGATCAAGCGCCCATGCTCGCAGCCAAATTGAAACTTGTTGCGGTAGTCGTCAATCGACCAGGAGCGGTTGGTGGACATCAGGATGCCGTCTTCGACCGAAGCAATCATCTCTTCCAGCGTCGAGGTGCCGGGCTCCATGTTCACATTGGCCATGCGGTCAATGGGCGCGCGATTCCAGGACGAGGAGCGGAAGTTGGCCACGCCCGGCAGGCCCGAGCGCTCTTGCGATTCCACCGAACCCAAGCCGCGTTTCAATACGCCGCCTTCAATCAGAAACTCCCGCGTGGCGGGCGCACCGCCGTCGTCGAATGCATAGCTGGCAAAGGCGTTTTGCTTGGTCGGATCAAAGGTCACGTGCATCAGCGGCGAGCCGTAGCGCAGCGTGCCAAAGTCAGCCGCTTTGACAAAGCTCCAGCCCGCATAGTTGCGCTCGTCACCCAGGATGCGGTCCAGCTCCAGCGGGTGGCCAATGGATTCGTGAATCTGCAGCATCATCTGATCCGGCATCAGGATCAGGTCCATGGGGCCGGAGGGGCAATTGGGTGCTGCCAGCAGCTCCAGCGCCTCGGTGGCCACGCGCAGGCCGTGATGCGCAAAGGCGGCGGCGTCAAACACTTCACCACCGTGCTGGCCAGTCTGGCCCCAGGTGCGGGTTTGCGACTGCACGCCCTCGGCCGCGGTGGCTGCCACGGCGATGTCCACCATGTCAAAGCTCTGCTGCGTGTGGGAGCCATTGCTGGAGTAGTAGTCAATCTGCGTCTGCACCACCAGGGCCCGCGCGCTGCGGTTGACGATTTTTGCGTCGATGGCCATGGCCTTGGAGGCGGCCAGCAGGCACTCGGTGATCTGGGCCAGGGGCGTGGCTGCCAGCTTGGTGACCGATGGGCTCTCATATACCCCCTGCACTGCTGCGCGCTGCGCGGCGGTGAAGCTGTGCACCTTGTGGCGGCTGGTGGCGCGCGTGGTGGCAATGGCGGTGTCAAACGCGCGCTGCAAACCGGTGGCACTCAAATCCGCCGTGGCCGCGTAGCCAAAGTGCCCGTCCACCAGCACCTCGCACA
>JANYEE010000093.1 GCA_025363275.1 Burkholderiales bacterium
GGTGGGAGCGAGCCGGCCGACCTGGCGCAGTGCGCCAAACTGGGCCAAGACTGGGGCTACGACGAGATCAACATCAACTGCGGCTGCCCGAGCGAGCGCGTGCAGCGCGGCGCCTTTGGCGCGTGCCTGATGAACGAGGCCCCGCTGGTGGCCGATTGCGTGAAGGCCATGGTGGATGCGGTGGATATTCCGGTCACAGTCAAGCACCGCATTGGCATCGACAAAGAAGAGAGCTACAGCTTTGTGCGCGACTTTGTGGGCACCGTGGCCGATGCGGGCTGCACCGTCTTCATTGCACACGCTCGCAACGCCTGGCTCAAGGGACTCTCCCCGAAGGAGAACCGCGAGATTCCGCCGCTGCGCTACGAACTGGTGCACCAGCTTAAAAAAGACTTTCCTCATCTCACCATCGCCATCAATGGCGGGCTCACGACCACTGCGCAAGTGGCCGAGCAACTGGCGCATGTGGACGGTGTGATGCTGGGCCGCGAGGCCTACCACAACCCCTGGTGGCTGGCCGAGTGGGACGCAGCCTTCTTTGGCACGACGCCGAATGACGCGACCCGTGAGAGGGTAGAGGAGCAGATGGTGGATTACATGGAGCGTGAGGCGGCTGCGTTCGGCACCCCTTGGTACTCCATTGCCCGCCACATGCTGGGCCTGCGCCATGGCATGCCCGGTGCGCGGCGCTGGCGACAGGTCTGGAGCGACCACCGCTTGAAAGCCTTGTCTGCGCGCGAGGTACTGGCCTTGGCCCGCGTTTTGGAGCCAGTGCCTGCCTGAGTGACACTTAAAAGCCAAAAAGCCTTCTTGGAAGGCTTTTTGGCGAAGTTTGGCATCAAATCCGGCTGTGGCCCGGGTATTCATTGCCTAGGTTGCTATATAAAAAGTAGCATCCGGTTTGGACAGATGCTACTCAACTCTTTACGGTTGTTGGGTTCCAGTCACTTCAATATCTACCCGGCGATCCGGCTGCAGACAAGCGATCAGCGCCTTGGTGGGCTTCTTGCCTGGGCAATCCGATAGCTTGGTGATCGGGTTGCTGCTGTTGACGCCGGTGGCTTGTACTTTGCTGGCGGGTATGCCCACTGTGCTTACCAAATACTGGTTGACGGCTTCGGCCCGCTGGGTAGACAGCTTCATGTTGTAGGCGTGTGAGCCAAGGCGGTCGGTATTGCCGGTGACCTTGACCACATCAAACTGCACGCCACGCAACTCACCGCCCAGCTTGTCCAGCGCCTGCTTACCTTCGGGCTTAAGCGCTGATTTGTCAAACGTGAACAGCGAATCTGCCGCCAGACTGACGCGACGTGGCGCCGGGCGCACCACGGGTGGTGGTGGCGGTGGTGGTGGCACGAACACTACCGGTGGTGGTGGTAGTGCTACGACCGGTGGTGCTGGCGCTGGCTCCACCATGGCCATCCGGGGTGCTGGCTCGGGCGTCTTTTTGCCTACGCGCCACACCAATCCAATGGATGCCAGGTCGACATCGCCACGGCTTCCTACAGCGTCGTTAACCCGGTAGCGCTCCAGTTCGGTACGTACTGAGAAATGATCGCTGAATGCATACTCCAGGCCCACGCCAGCCTTCAAGTTGTTTTCCCGCTTGACAGGGTTGGGGTTCAGTGCATTGATAGCACCTGAGCCAGAGAAGTTGTCATAGGCCTCGGTCTGGTGCACGCCCAGCCGTGCAAATGCAGAGAAGCGTTCGGTAAACGGCAATATACCGACGGCATCCAGGTTGATACCGCTTAGCTTGATTTGTCCGCGCAGGTTACCGGCGGGTACCGTGGTGGCGTCGTACTTGAAAGTACCCAGATCGAAGTAACCGCCTTCGATCGCAAAGTTCTTGTTGAACTTGTAGCCGCCAAACAGTTTGTAGCCGGTGGACTGCGCTTCGTCTTTCATGGACGAGGTCGTAAAGCCGCGTTGCTGCAAGCCAGCGCGGATGTTGGCGTCGTCGATGGTGGCGTTGGACTGGCCAGCGTTGAGTCCGCCGTACCAGCCTGGCTCCTCGGCCAGGGCCAAGGTGCAGGCCATTGCGGCCAGGGCCACCAGCGTGAGCCGGCCCGTGTTTTTAATAGAGTTCATGGTGTGTCCTGTGGGGTGTTGATGTGGAGCCGTGTAATCAAGGCGCAGGCACATTGATCACGGTGTTGACCAAGGTGACGGAGCCCCCCAGCGACAGTGCCCGGCCATTGAGGGTCACTACATTGACGTTACCCGCAGTTGAGAAGGCTGCGCCGGTCTGGCTGATGATGGTGCCCACCATAGTGCCGCCACCGGCTGCGTTGATGGTGGCAAACGAGCCGACTTGCCAGAACACGTTTTTAGCTTGCGCACCGCCGGCCAAGACGATGCTTTGTGGCGCTGCGGCACCCGGGCCACCGACCGTAAGCGTATTGGCCATCTGGAAGACCCACATGGCGTTGGGATTGCCCTGAGCGTCCAAGGTCAAGTTACCGCCCTCAATCAGGAATGAACCACTCGGTGAGGTGTACACACCGGGTGCCAGTGTCAGGTTGGCCAGATTCGCTCCGGGGTTGGCTCCGGGTGGCATGGCGGCAAGCGCCAGGTAGGCAGACTGCGCATCCAGACGGGCCTGGGTGGCAACCGCACAAGACGCTGCGTTAGGGCCAGCGGCAGTGGGGCCAGTCGTGGAATTGGTGCAGGTAAATATCGTGGTGTTCACTGCGCCGATGTTGGCTGGCGTCTCGGTGTAAATATCACCAAAGTTGTCGTGAAACCCAGTGATGGATGAAGTGCCGGTGGCAATGGTGCCGATATTCCCGTTTACCCGAGTCAGGATGCCCCGATTGGTCATACCCGCGGTGCCACCAAAAGTACCGAAGTTGGATGCCGAAGCCAGGTTGACCGAGGGCTGCGCCAGCGGATCAGGCGCTGTGGTGAAGCTCCAGGCTTTGTCGGCCGCCAGCGCGTTACCCGATACATCGTTCACACCGCCACTGCCGCCTTTAACGGTTGCAATGTAAGTAGTGCCCGCAGCTAACAGTGCAGCGGGTGTGAAAGTCGCGGTACTGGTCAGCGCATTCAAAGTCACCGTACCGGTGATACCGGCTACCCGGAAGGTATTGGTGTTCACGGTCAAGGGGTCAATGGCTTCGTCGAAAGTAATACGCACGGTGGTATTAGTTGCTACACCAGTCGCGTTTTCTACTGGGAATACCGACAACACCTGCGGTGCCGTAGTGTCGGCGGTGGCCGCAGTGGTCCAGCCCCACGTGTAGTCGCTGGCTAGCAGATTGCCTGCTACGTCTGTCACTCCGCCTGTGGAGCCTTTGATTTTTGCGTTGTAGTGCGTGGAGGGAGCCAAGTTGTTCGTGGGCACAAAGCTCGCGTTGTTGTTGGCGTAGCTCACAACACCGGGAACCAGAACACCTGCATCGGTGCTGAGCGTGAAGGTGGTGTTGTTGATGGTAGCGGGGTCCATGGCCTCACTGAACGTCGCGCCTGCGCGGGCGTTGAGCGGGACGCCAGTCGCGCCGTTGGGGTGTACCGTTCCCGTGACGGTAGGTGGCGTCGTGTCTGCCGCGGCACCAGTAGTCCAAGACCAGGTGTAGGGCGGATTCAGGGCATTGCCCGCAGCATCGGTAGCACCGCTGGTGACTGTGGCGGTATACGTGGTGTTGGCGCTGAGCGCGCTGGACGGCTTGAAGGTTGCCGTGACACCCGAATAACTCACATTACCCGCCACTGCAGTTGCACCCTGCTTGAGGGTGAAGGTGCTGGTGGTTAGGGTGGCAGGGTCCATTGCCTCACTGAACGTCACGCTGGGGCTGTTGTTAGTGGGGACACCGGTTGCGCCATTGGCGTTTGAAGTGCTGGAAACTGTGGGTGCTGTGACGTCAGGATTGAGCGCCGAGCCCGTGGTGAATGACCACGCGAAGTTGGTGGCCAGAGGTGTACCAACGCTGTCTTTTGCACCCGTCGTCAATGTGGCTGTACACACTACGTTGGCTGGCAGGTTAGGCAGCGGCGGCAAGGTGAGTGTTGCCAGGCTGCCAGTGGGGTTGTAGCTGACCACACCACCGACGGCCGAGCCCTGCGGGCAGGCCAGAGTAAAAGATGTTGCGTTGATGGTGGCGCTGTCCATCAGAGTGCTGAAGTTGGCCGTGACTTTTTTAGTATTAATAGGCACTGCGGTAGCGCGCGCCAAGGGGGCAACAGACACCACGGTGGGCGATATGCCAACGACCGCGCTGCCGCCCAAAATAGGAATGCGCCCGTTGTCGCCACCGCCGCATCCCACTATTGCTACTGAGATCAATGCCGCACTGAGCCAACCCAAGGGCTGGCGATTAAAGTTTTTCATGGCTTGCACTTTCCAATTGTGAATATGCCGCTCAAGCGAATCAAAAACTGATACGGATCACGACATAGTGCAAGTGTCATAACGTACGGCATCGAGGTCTGTACGCTGGCATACATAGGCAGAAAAAAAGCCTCTGGTGAGGCCTAAAGCAACGCAGGGTGCGCTAGTTCAGTCATCTTCAACAAATTAGGGACTGTCAGTGGGGCCAGAGCTGTACTTAGCCAATATGTGTCGCAACTCGCCGGTTTGGCGCATCTCTGCCATGGCGGCGTGAATGCGCTTGTCCACGCTCATTGGGACTTTTTTGGATACGACGATGTAGGTTGGCTGGGTCTCAAAAGAAGTCGGCAAAATACGAATTTTTCCAAAGCCAGGTTCCTCCTTGGCTTGGGCTGCTAGAAAATAGTCAATGTTGTAATAAAACCTGCCACGGCGGTTGATCAGCTTGGTTATGTTGACTTTGTTGTCAGTGGACTGGTTGTCGATCAGCGCCCCGAGCTGCTCCAGTCTTTCTGCAAACACGGAGCCCCGTCTGACAATGATGGGGTCGCCGCGTTGGGACAGCCGAACCAGCTCTTGCATGTCTTTGATATCCGTGATCGGGTCGTCTGTGCGCACAGCCACCACCATTTTGGGCCGCGATATTTCCTCCAGGTAACGCAAAAAAACATCGCGCCGCGGACTCTTGCCCAGGCTGCAGTCGATATCCAAGGAGCCATTGGCTAGGCCGCGTTCAACCAAAGGAAGCGACAGTTGCCGCTCAACGCCACGGATCTTCAAGTTTTTGTCTATTCGCTGTAGGGCGGCATATAGGTCGGGGCACATGCCGCTGACTTGACCGTCACGCACCAAGAAGATGGGTTCAGAGTCGCGACTGGAGGTGCGCAACTCCAAAGGCTGGGCGGCTGCCCAAGAGGCGAGTAGTGTCAGCAAGAGGGCCATGACCGACTGACGCATGCAAGCTCCTGGTTCTGGTTTCTGTCATCAGTAGCGATTGTCTTGGATTGAGCCCGGCCTCGCAAGTGACTGCCAAGCACGAACGCAACTTGCTGTGCATAGTGATTCGCCGTAGCTCCAGGATTTCGCTAACCGCCTGTACTTACATCTGGCTCATGCCCCCATCGGCAATGATCTCGGTGCCCACAATGAAGCCAGACTCCTTGGACACCAGGTGCAACACGGTGGCGGCAATTTCTTCTGGCGTACCAAAGCGGCCCAGCGGAATCTGCGTCTGAATGCTCGCGGCCATGGCCTGCAGTTGGTCGGCCGACATGCCCAGCTTGCCGTAGAGCGGCGTGCTCACCGGGCCGGGGCTCACCACGTTGACGCGCACACCCTGGGGCAGCAGCTCGGCCGACAAGGTCTTGGCCAATGAAATCAGCGCGGCCTTGCTGGCGGCGTACACGCTGGAGTTGGGCATGCCGATGTGGGCATTGATCGAGCCGTTGAGCACGATCGAGCCGCCGCGTGTCATCAGCGCAGCAAGGCGTTGGATCAGGAAGTAGGGGCCTTTGACATTGGTGTCAAAGCTGTTGTCCCATAGCGCTTCGTCAATCTGCGCCAGTGGCCCAAACTTGGCCACACCCGCGTTGATGAAGACGCCGTCGATCACGCCCATCTGCGCCTGAAGGGTTGCGACCAGCGCGGCCTGGGCCGACACGTCGCCAGCCTCGCTGACCAGTGCTAGCGCCATCGGTCCCAGCTCGGCTTTTACACGGGCTAGGCCCTCAGCGTCCCGGCCGGTGATAGCCACACGGGCGCCTTCGCGGGCAAAAGCGATAGCGGCTGCGGCGCCAATGCCACTGCTGCCACCGGTGACCAGAATGTTTTTACCTTCAAAGCGGTTCATGATGTTTCCTTCAGTTGATTCGTTGATGATTTACGGGGTTTTCAACCCCACTGCAGGGCTGATAGATGAAGTGTCTTGCGATTGACCCTGCTACAGACGCCATAATTTCGATGAACTTGTGCGAAACTATCGAACATGTTGAGCCTGGAAGATTTACAACTGCTGGAGGCTGTACGCACCACTGGCAGCCTGTCGCGCGCGGCCGAGCGCCTGGGCAAGGCCGCGTCCACCGTGTCGTATGCCGCGCGCCAGCTCGAAGAGCGGCTGGACGCACTGCTGTTTGACCGGGCCGGCTACCGCATTGCGCTGACGCCAGCGGGCCTGCTGCTGGTCGAGCAAGGCGCGCAGCTGCATGCACAGGCGCAGCGCCTGACCGAGCGCGTGAAGCAGGTGGCACGCGGCTGGGAATCCGAGCTGCACATCGTGACGGACGAGCTGGTCAACATCGAAGCGCTGCTGCCGCTGGTGACTGACTTTGACGCGCTGGACAGCGGCGTTCGCATGCGCTTTGCGCACGAGGTGCTGGGCGGCACCTGGGAGGCGCTGCTGGACCAGCGCGCCGATCTGGTGGTGGCCGCCACCAACGAGCCACCGGCCATGGCGCATCTGCAATGGTTTGAGTTGGCGCAGTTGGAGTGGGTGTTTGCCGTGTCGCCACGGCACCCGCTGGCCCGCGCCGCCAAGAGGGGGCAGCCGCTATCGACCGAGGCGATAGCCGAGCATCGCTCGGTCGTGGTGGCCGACACATCGCGCCTGGCCGTTGCCCGCAGCTACGGCGTGCAGACCCACCAGGAGCGCCTGGCCATGCCTAGCATGCGCGCCAAGATCGCCGCCCAGGTGGCGGGCCTGGGCGTGGGCTGGTTGCCGTTGGAAAAAGTGCGTGCGCATCTAAAGAGCGGCACGCTGGTGGCGCTGTCGACGCAAGACCCGCGCGAGCCGAATCTGCTGTTTGTCGGCTGGCATTCGCACCGCGCCGGGCCTGCGCTGCAGTGGTGGGTGGAGAAGCTGCGCGATCCGCGGCTGGTGGCGCCGTTGCTGCACCAGAACTATTGATCTATTGCTCGGTGCTTGTACGGCACCCACCGGTCAGGTCAGGCGAAAGACTGCCACAGAGCTGTTTTGACGAACCAGGGGTTGAGACGACTCGTGCGCAGCTTGATAGCGCCTTTGACCGCCAGTTCGTCGACCTCTACCAGCAGTTTGTGCCTGGAGCCCGAGTTGTCAAAGATGTAAGCACGATGCGCCACCTCGCAGGCCTCGGTCATCAGGTCGATCGATTCACGGTAACGCTTTCTGACTTTGTCTGCGGGCACCGGGTGGCCGCCCTGCATGACACGGCGCCGCACACGGTCCAGGTTGATGTCTGGATCATCTGTAGCAACAAAATACAGGTAGACGCGATAGCCCCGCTCCCGTGCCTCTTTCATGAAATCAACCTTATCCCGCGATGACATGACTGTCTCAAACGTGAAGGTTTTGCCTTCCTGTAGCAACTCGCGACGTATGGCGTCAGCCAGCACCGATGCGAGGTAGGAGTTAAACGGGCCGGGCACCCTCAGTACCAAAGATGCGTTCACCGTCATCTGCCCAAGCAATGCGTGCAGGCCCAGCTTCTTGGCAAACGCAGAGCCCCTGATGTGCTGCTCCAGCCGCCGCAGTACGGCAGCGGGTTTTGCAGTGATATCGAGCTTGGCCAGGCTGAGTTCGCCACCGGAGTCCTTGAGGGCGCGCTCAATTTCGTCAGCGTTGATGAATACACCAATCCACTGGGGTTTGAGTTCGGTCTTAATGGTGCTCTTGCCCGATCCGTTGGGGCCAGCTAGTACACGCAGCCGGGGTTGCGCCCGCGGCTTGGAAGAGGAGGACGGCTTTGCCGCCGGTTTGCTGCCTGTCGGCTTATTTGACACGCTTGAGAACGACGCCGGATTTCACGCGTTTGCCCATGGGCAGAGATTTGATGACGGTGGACGTGCCATCTGCACGACGTTCTACCATTTGGCCCAAACTGGTCTTCACGACGACGGCCCCCGTGCGCTGCAGCGTGGCCTTGTAGGCTGCATGCCCCGACTTGGCCGCGAGCTCCGGGAAACGACGCTCGGCGACTTGCATTGCGTGTTCTGACAGGGGCAAGCTAGTGGAAGAAGACATAGAAGATCCGGTAATCCAGTGTGATCACATTTTAGCAGCGGGCGAGGTCAGAGCGTGTTGACCAGAGCTATGGATCAGCCTCGCGCGGGCTTATCGTCAAAAAGGATAGCCCATGCGTTGACATTGGTTTCCTGGGAAACTAAGCTAGATTTAGTTTCCAAAGATACCTAATGTCGACCCGCAAACCCAAGCAACCCCCTTCTCCGCTGGAAGCCCATCTGGGGTTCTGGCTGCGCTTCGTATCCAACCACGTATCCATTCGATTCCAGCAACTGCTGGAGGAGAAGGGCGTCACCGTGACCGAGTGGGTGGCGCTGCGCACACTCTGGTCGCAAGACGAAACTGCGCATGCCGAGCTGATCGTGGCCTTGGGCATGACCAAGGGCGCGGCGTCCAAAGTGATCACCCGCCTGGAAGAAAAAGAGCTGGCTGTGCGGCAACTGGCCGAGGGCCGCGCCCGTGAGCAATGCCTGGCTTTAACTGCAGCGGGCAAGACGCTGGTGCCCAAGCTGGCCGCCCTGGCCGACGCGAACGATGAACACTTCTTTGGCCACCTGCCCACCGCAGAGCGCCAGGCGCTGACCCAAGCCATGCAGACCCTGGTGCAACACCACCAACTCAAAGAACTCCCCACCGCCTGAAAGCCAACCATGAACGCCCTGAACGCTATGAATGACACCACCCGCGCCACCATCCAGGCCACTTTTGACGCATCCAACCGAGGCAGC
>JANYEE010000101.1 GCA_025363275.1 Burkholderiales bacterium
GTAATGTGTCAAATTTATGTCAGCACCTTGACGTGCCTTGTGTCCCGTAAATAGTGCAAAGGCTTACGGCAACCCACACCGCCGCCCCAATTTGGACGCTAACGAAAAACCGCTTTCCCTGCCTAAAAAGTACCTGGAAACGCTCCACCGTCGGCCAGCACGTTTTGCCCGGTGATGTAGCCCGCCTGCACACTGCACAGGAACGCGCAGATGGCACCAAACTCCTGGGGGTTGCCAAAGCGCCGGGCAGGTATGCCTTGGCGGCGCTTGTCTTGTACGGCCTCCAACGTAACACCGGATTTATCGGCAGCGTTTTGCAAGTTGGCCTGCAGGCGGTCGGTGTCAAAGGCACCGGGCAACAGGTTATTGATCGTGACGCCTTTCGCAGCCAGCCCGGAGCGCGCTACGCCAGCCACAAATCCGGTCAGGCCGCTGCGCGCGCCATTGGACAATCCCAGCGCATCAATCGGCGCCTTCACCGCGCTGGAGGTGATGTTGACGATGCGGCCAAAGCCACGCTCTGCCATGCCATCGACCGTGGCCTGCATCAGCGCAATGGGGGTGAGCATATTGGCGTCCACCGCCTTGATCCACGCCGCACGGTCCCAATCACGGAAGTCTCCGGTCGGAGGTCCTCCGGCATTGGTCACCACAATGTCGAACTGCGTGCGCACGGCAAACACTGCAGCCCGACCAGCCTCCGTGGTGATGTCTTGGGCACAAAATAGCACTCTAGCCCTAGTGGGATCTGCCTGATTAGCTATCATTTTCGTAGCAGATACTTCCAGCGCTTCGGCCCCGCGAGCCACCATCAGCACGTTGACGCCCTCATTCACCAACGCCTGCGCACAGCCCAAGCCCAGCCCCTTGCTCGCGCCACATACCAGCGCCCACTTGCCCTGCAGTCCTAAATCCATACGAAACCCCCGGTGTTGGTGTTGCCGCCCACGACAAACTGGTCGATGATACGTAAGACCCACCATGCCTATTTTCTCCAAAACCACCGACCCGCACGCCGCACTCAAGCCCTTTGCGGATCGCATCACCACGGCTGACGTGGCGGTGGGCCACATTGGCAACGGAGCCCATGTGTTTGTGGGTACGGGCTGCGCCACGCCGCTGAGCCTCGTGCGCGCACTGGAGACCATGGCCTCGGCCCCTGCCGATCTGGAACTGCTGCACTTTTTGACCATCAAGGCCTTTAACCAGCACCCGGAGAGCCCGGCCAAAAACCAGTTTCGCCATCGCACCTTCTTTGTCAGCACCGACATGCGCCCTGCGATGCAACTGGGCTTGGTGGACTATGTGCCCATGTCGGTAGCGCATGTGCCGGGCATGATCTCGTTGGGTCGCATTCCTGTGGATGTGGCGCTGATCCAGGTGTCACTGCCTGATGCTTTTGGCTATGTCAGCCTGGGCATCTCGGTAGATATTGCACCCGCCGCACTGGCGCGCGCCAAGCTCATCATTGCCGAGGTCAACCCGGCCATGCCCCGCAGCATGGGCGACAGCATGCTGCACATCAGCCGTATTCACCATCTGGTGCCAGTCCATACACCCATCACCGAGATTAGCCGCACGCCCAACGAGGAAGAGGATGTGCAGCGCATTGCACGCTACATCGCCGGCATCATTGACGATGGCTCCACGCTGCAAATTGGACTGGGCCAGCTGGCCCACGAGGCCGTGCAGTACCTGACAGACCGCAAAGATCTGGGCGTCCATTCAGACGTGATCACTGACGCCATATTGCCGCTGTTAGAGGCCGGTAGCCTGACCGGTGCAAGCAAGACCCAGCAACGCTTCAAGATTGTGGCTAGCCTGGCGCTGGGCTCCAAACTACTGTACGACCACATCGACCAGAACCCCTTGTTCGCCTTTGGCCCCATCGACACGATTTGCGACACCAACACCATTGCCGCGCAGCACAAGATGGTGTCCATTGCACAGGCCTTTGCGGTCGATCTCACGGGCCAGGTTTGCCTTGACCAGTTTGGCGGCAAGTTTTACGGCGGCATTGCCAATCAAGGGGAGTTTTTACGCGGTGCCGCGCGCTCACCTGGCGGCAAGCCCATCATTTGCATGACTTCCACCAGCAGCGACGGTAAGACGTCTCGCATTCGCCCCACCCTGCTCAGTGGCGAGGCGGCCACCATTGCCCGTACCGACGTCCACTATCTGGTGACCGAGTACGGGATTGCCTACCTGTTTGGCAAATCCATCCGCCAGCGGGCCACCGCACTGATTGAGCTGGCCCACCCCAAGTTTCGCCCCGAGCTGTTTGCCCAGGCCCAGGCCATGGGCTACATCGGGCACGACCAGAGCTTGCACAACCTGCGCGCCTACCCTGTCGAAGAAGAAGTCAACACGACACTGAAAGACAACCGCAGGGTACTGCTGCGTCCTGCCCAAAGCAGTGATGCCCAGGGCATCCGCGAGCTGTTTCACCAACTCAGCGAGGCTGATGTTTACACCCGATTCTTTCGGCACGTGCGCGGCCTGTCTAATGCCGAGGTGCAGCGCCTGTGCAATGTGAACTACGACGACGAAGTTGCGTTTATTGCGACCACTGGCAGCCGCGAAGAGGAGCAGGTGGTGGCGCAGGCCTGTTATTTCATCAACCCCTCTACCAACCTGGCCGATACCGCGTTCATGGTGCATCCCGATTGGCAGGGCTGCGGCCTGGGCTGCGCATTACAAGCTTGTATGGCTGTGCATGCGGCCAAGCGGGGGGTACGTGGCTTTGTGGCGGATATTTTGCCCAGCAATGCCAAGATGCTGCGTCTGGCGCACAGCGGATCGCACGCGGTGCAGGTACAACGCAGCCCGGACTCGGTGCAGGTTACGCAGCTCTTTTAGCCCGCGTACAGACGGCAACACCGGCCAAGACCAGTGTGGTGCCGGCCACCAGCCAGGCCGTAAAAGGCTCGCCCAGCAAGACCACACCCATCAGCATCGTCGACATGGGCCCCACCATACCGACCTGGGCTGCCAGCGAAGCGCCAACACGCTCAATCGCCATCATCACCAGCATGACCGGCACCACCGTGCACAACGTGGCGTTAAGCACCGAGAGCCATACCACCTGCGGCGCCACCGACAGCACAGAATCCAGCGGACGCAGCACGACATATTGGGTAATACACAACACACAAGCTACTGACGTGGCCAAACCTACCAGTCGCAGCGAGCCCAGGCGTTGCACCATTTCACCGCTGTAAAACAGGTACAGCGCATAGCTCACCGCACTTAAAAACACCAGCAATGCCCCCAGCCCGACATCAGCGCCCTGCAGCGTGACTTCGTGACCAAACACCAGCAGTACCCCGCCGTAGCTAATGGCCATGCCCCAGCCCTGATAACGGCTGATGCGCCGCCCCATCAGCGCCCAGCCCAGCAACAACACCAGCGTGGGGTTGAGGTACAGAATCAAACGTTCTAGCGAAGCCGTAACGAACTGCAGCCCGGCAAAATCCAGAAAACTGGCAAGGTAATAGCCTGTAACGCCCAGACCGATGACGCCCAGCCAATCGTTGCGGGTCAGCACCACGGGGGCTTTACCAGCGCGAGGACGACTGGCCCACCACACCATCACCAAAAAAAAGGGCAGCGCAAACAACATGCGAAGCATGATCAGCGTCACCGCATCGACACCGTGGCGGTACGCCAGCTTGACGATGATGGCCTTGCCGCTAAACGCAATCGCGCCAAGGGTAGCCATAGTCAGACCAGTTGCTATGCTTTTAGGAGCTGCTAACGTAGATTTCACCTGGGCCCCAGACACTTTTTACTTAAAATTGGCACGTAGCTTCTGCACCAGCAGCACACCTGCCAGCACCAGCGCGCCCGCCACCACGCCCACCAGCGCGTCGGCCAGCAGTGGCGCCAAGCTTTGCACCAGCGCACCGGCTCCGGCGAGCTGCGCGACCAGTGCCTCTACCGCGTGGTGTACCAGCCCCAGGCCGTGCACCAGAATGCCACCGCCCACCAAAAACATGGCCGCCGTACCCACCACGGCCAGAGTCTTCATCAGCCAAGGGGCTGCCACCAGCAGGCCCCGGCCGATGCTACGTTGGAGATTGCGCCCCGCACTGTCACCGGTCTTGCGCGTCAGGTATAGGCCCAGGTCGTCAATCTTCACGATGCCAGCTACAAAACCGTAGACGCCAAAAGTCATCAACAAGGCTATGCCGCTGAGTACCACCAATTGCGTGGTCCAGGGCTGGTGTTGCACCGTACCCAGCGTAATCGCAATGATTTCGGCCGACAGTACAAAGTCGGTACGGATGGCGCCCTTGACCTTGTCGCGCTCCACTTCCAGCAAGTCCACCTCCGGACTCGATAAAGCTTGCAGCAGTACTTCGGCGTGTGCTTCTTCGTCTTGGGCGCTGTGCATGAACTTGTGCGCCAACTTCTCAAAGCCCTCGAAGCACAGGTAGGCGCCGCCAATCATCAGCAAGGGCGTAACCAGCCACGGCGCTACGATGCTGATGGCCAGCGCGGCGGGCACCAAAATGAGTTTGTTGACCAACGAGCCTTTGCACACGGCCCACACCACGGGCAGCTCGCGGTCCGCGCTGACGCCGGACACTTGCTGGGCGTTCAGGGCGAGATCATCGCCCAGCACTCCAGCCGTCTTTTTGGCGGCCACTTTGGAAAGAACAGCAACATCGTCCAGCACGGTGGCGATATCATCAATAAGAGCGAGTAACGTAGAAGCCATAGAACATAATTTACCAGCTATGACCGAGCCCGATTCCTCACCCCGAAACGATACCAAGGCGACCACAGCCTACGCAGCGCTGCCTGCCCCCACCGTGCTGGACGTGGAGGCTTCGGGCTTTGGTCGCAACAGTTACCCGATTGAAATTGGCTTTGTACTGCCCAACGGCCACGCCTATTGCAGCCTTATCAAACCCGAGGCCAACTGGACCCATTGGGACCAGCAGGCTGAGGCCACCCACCATATTCCACGCAATATCGTGGTGGATCGGGGCCTTTCCGTGCAGGCGGTAGCGCGCCAGTTGAACGAGCAGCTGGCCGGCCAAACGGTGTACTCCGACGGCTGGGCTAACGATTACAGCTGGCTGGGCGCTCTGTTTGACGCCGCAGATATGACACCGAACTTCAAACTCGAAAATCTGCGCGCGCTGCTCAGTGATGCCGAGGCTGATCAGTGGCATGTGGTGAAGGCCGAAGTAACCCGCGAACGCGGCGCGCAGCGCCACCGCGCTAGTGCTGATGCCCGCCTGCTACAACTGACCCTGTTACGCCTGCGCGGCCAACATTGATACCAGCCCATTTGCTGGCTAAGATGACCGACAACAAACACCATAGATAGGAGCTATCCATGAGACTGCGGACGCAAATTCTGGCTTTGGGCGTTGTCGGGCTGATCATGACGGTGCTGGTGGGGGGAACCGGCTTACTCAATGCCAACCGGTTGTCGCAAGCTTTTGACAACTCCATCAACATGGGCCTGGCGCTGCAAAAAAGCCAAGAAGCAGACATGATGCACGACGCTATCCGCGGCGACGTGCTGCTGGCGCTACTGAGTAGCCAAACCCAGGATGCAGCAGGTTTGGCCGAGGCCCAAAAAGACCTGGTGGAGCATTCCACCGCGTTTAATAAAGCCATGGCAGAGATGCAGGCCTTGCCTATTTCGGATAGCGCCAAGTCCGTAGTAACCAAGGTAGGGCCAGCGCTGCAGGCTTATGTCGCATCTGCCACTGCGGTGCAAAAAATGGCCACTACCAACGCCGCAGGTGCGTTAGCTGCAATGCCCGATTTTCAGAAAACGTTTAAAAATCTCGAAGTGGCGATGCAAGAGCAAAGTAGCGCCATTGAAAAAGATGTGGAGGCTTTCGGCAAAGAAGCTACTGCGCGGGCCAGCAGCACCAAGCTGCAAGTGGGTATAGGCCTTGCCATTGCCGCGGTTGTTTTAGTGTTTGCATCGCTGTGGCTGGCGGGACATATGTCAGCCCCCATGGAGCACGCAGTCCGGGTAGCAGACCAATTGGCTGAGGGTAATTTGTCGGCACCTGTACACCCTAGTGGCAATGCCGAGACCATGAACTTGCTGAACTCCATGGCGCGCATGCAACACAAATTTGCCGGCATTGTGCATTCGGTCAAAAGCAACGCCCAAAGTGTGGCCACCAGCAGTTCCGAGATTGCGTCGGGTAACAACGACCTGAGTATGCGAACGGAACAGCAAGCCAGTGCACTGGAGAAAACATCGTCCTCCATGGTGCAGTTGGGTGCCACCGTCAAGCAAAACGCCGACAGTGCCCGCCAGGCCAACCAGTTGGCTTTGAACGCATCCACCGTCGCTGTGCAGGGTGGCGAAGTCGTGGGTCGAGTCGTCGAGACTATGAAAGGCATTAATGAGGCCTCCCGCAAAATCTCGGACATCATCGGGGTGATTGATGGAATCGCCTTCCAAACCAATATCCTGGCGCTGAACGCTGCGGTGGAGGCCGCCCGTGCGGGCGAGCAGGGCCGAGGCTTTGCGGTGGTGGCCAGTGAAGTTCGATCTTTGGCCGGACGCAGTGCAGAGGCCGCCAAAGAAATCAAGAGCCTGATTGGCGCCAGCGTAGAGCGGGTGGAACAAGGCACGCTGCTGGTGGACAAGGCCGGTGCCACGATGACCGAAGTGGTCAGCTCCATCAAACGCGTGACCGACATCATGGGCGAGATCAGCGCCGCCAGCAACGAGCAAAGCCTGGGCGTGCAGGAGGTAGGCGTAGCCGTATCTCAAATGGACCAGGCTACGCAGCAAAACGCGGCTTTGGTAGAAGAAATGGCCGCCGCTGCTAGCAGCTTAAAGGGCCAAGCCGATGATCTGGTGCGTAGCGTAGCGGTATTCCGACTGGGTGACGATCAAGCCCACGGCCGGGCCCAAAACCTGCTGAGCTCGAGTGGCTGAAGCCAGATCTGCTGCCAGCGCATAATCGCGCGTTAATTGAATTTGGCGCTCGCGCCTCACCACCTGATCTCACCAGATTCCCACTATGCATCGCGTCGCCATCAGCAGCACCGGCCTGTTTACACCGCCTGAAGTCATTACCAACGAGGAACTCGTTGTTGCCTTCAACGCGTATGCAGCGTTAGAAAACGCCAAGTACGCCGCCGAGATTGCTGCGGGCGCGCGGGAAGCGTTGACCGACTCTAATGTGGAGTTCATCGAAAAAGCCTCAGGCATCAAACGCCGCTATGTGATGAACAAGTCAGGTGTGTTGGACCCGCGGCGCATGCGCCCCAGCTTCGCCGCACGGCCCGACACCGAGTTATCTATGATGGCTGAGATTGGTGTCAAGGCATGCCAAGACGCGTTGCAAGCCGCTGGCAAAACCGCCGCCGATGTGGATGGTGTGATTTGTGCCGCTGCCAATATGCAACGCGCTTATCCGGCTATGGGCGTTGAGATACAAACCGCACTAGGCGTACAAGGCTATGCCTTTGACATGAATGTGGCGTGTTCATCGGCCACCTTTGCGCTAGAAATGGCGGTCAACGCCGTGCGCACTGGATCGGCACGGGCCATTTTGGTCGTCAACCCTGAAATCACTTCTGCGCACCTGGCCTGGAAAGATCGGGACTGCCACTTCATCTTTGGCGATGTGTGCACCTCTGTTTTGGTGGAACGCTTAGATCTGGCCAGCCCTGGGGCTTTTGAAATCCTGGGCACGCGTTTGCTCAGTAGCTTTTCCAACAACATTCGCAATAACGCGGGCTTCATGTCCCGCGCAGAAGACCGTGACCCTGAGGAACGCGATCAGCTGTTCCGCCAGGAAGGCCGCAAGGTGTTTAAGGAAGTGTGCCCGATGGCCGCGGAGCACATGGCTGGGCACTTGACCGATTTGGGCCTGGAGCCCTCTGGCGTGCGTCGCTTCTGGCTGCACCAAGCCAATCTAGCGATGAACCAATTGATCAGCCGCAAACTGCTGGGCCGCGAGGCCACCGCAGACGACGCGCCGGTCATTCTGGATGAATTTGCCAACACCGCCTCTGCGGGATCGATCATCGCGTTTCACCGCCACAAGGCCGACTTTACAGTGGGCGATGTGGGGATGATTTGCTCGTTTGGCGCCGGCTACTCGATTGGTAGCGCGGTAGTACGAAAACTTTAAGCCAGCGCGCGCTTCAGGCGAATCTCTTCGACCTTGACGGCGCCGATGGCGACCGTTTTGGCGCTGGACATCTCGCGCTTGAAACCGGCTAACTCATGAAAGCGCACGGCGCGGTCATTGGCCAAAGGCACCCACACGGACACATGGGTACAGCCTTCGTCTTGCAGGCCTTCGCGGGCAGCATCCCACAGGGCGACTCCAGCACCCTTGCCCCAGTAGGCGGCGGCAACATAGATCGCCCAGATTTCACCCATGGTGGGTGGCGTACCTTTGTCGCGCGAACGGTCAAAGCCCACAAATCCAATAATCTTTTCGTCGTCCAGTACTACCTGAACTTGGGGTTCGCTGTATTCAATCGCCTCGCGCCAAAAGGCCTGGCGTTTGTCGAGAGGTACATCGGCAATGGGTACATCACCGATCATGGATTTGAATGCCTCGCTAGCGGTAGCGTTGTGCAATTCAGCAATGGATTTGGCGTCGCGCAAGGTGGCAGGGCGCACCTTGAAAATAGTCGTACTGGACATGTCTAAACGGTAACTTGCAAGCAAATAGTTTTGAAAAAAGAGGCTAGATTGTCGCTGCATTCGGCATCAGGGGTCATGGAGTGGTTTGTTTGTTGCCGCGGATGCATGGAACAGGCCGCGTCACCTAGGGTCAACACCATTGCGATGTTGCTGTGCCGAGTCAAAAATAAAAACCCTTTTGGAAACTCCACTGCCCATGACCACCTCCATAGCCGTATCCCCCCAAGACATGCCACTGCAAAGCCTGTTCCGCTGGGAGCGAGAGCGTGCCAACGAGGTGTATCTGACGCAGCCCCGGGGGGGCGGAGTGGTTGAAGACATCACCTGGAGCCAAGCCGCAGACCAGGTACGCCGCACTGCGAGCTGGCTCATGGCCCAAGGTTGGCCGGCGGGCAGCCGCGTTGCCATCCTGGGCAAGAACAGCGCGCACTGGATTTTGGCGGACTTGGCCATCGGGATGGCGGGTTATGTCTCGGTTCCGGTCTACCCCACATTCAACGCCGAAGCGCTGGCCTACATCCTCCAACACAGCGACGCACAGGCGCTTTTTGTGGGCAAGATGGATGACACCATTGCGCTACAAAACGGTGTGCCTGCGGGGCTACCGCTGATCACACTGCCATTGGCACCTACGATGAAGGCGCTGCAATGGGATGATTTACAAAAGAGGTATTCGCCACTGCCGGGCAACCCGATTCATGACCTCAACAGCATCTGCACCATCATTTACACCTCGGGTACCACGGGCGTACCCAAGGGCGTAGTTCAAACTTATCAGTCCATAGCCTGGGGTGTGACCAGCGCCACGCGCCGGGTCACCATGGCAAGCAACGACCGCTTTATCTCCTACTTGCCCTTGGCCCACGTAGCCGAGCGCATGCTGGTGGAGCAGGCGTCTCTGCGCTACGGAGCCCGCGTGTTTTTTGCCGAGGCGCTCGACACCTTTGTGCAAGATCTGCAGCGGGCTAGGCCCACGATTTTCTTCTCAGTACCGCGTTTGTGGGTGAAGTTCCAGCAAGGTGTACACAGCAAGATGCCCGCTAAAAAGCTAAAGACTTTGCTGTCCATTCCCCTTCTGGGAGGCATTGTGCGGCGCAAAATCCTGAAAGGCTTGGGCCTAGACCAATGTCGCATTGCCGCGGGAGGCGCAGCGCCTATGCCGGCAGATGTACTGCAGTGGTACCGAAGCTTAGGCCTGGACCTGATCGAGGTCTACGGCATGACTGAGAACTGCGGCGTGTCACACTCCACACTACCTGGCTCACGCGGCGTAGGCAGTGTGGGCCAACCCTACGAAGGCGTGGAGAGCCGCATTGACCCGGAGACCGGAGAAATCCAAATACACAATGGCGCACTGATGCAGGGGTACTACCGCGAGCCTGAGCAAACGGCCGACGCCTTCACTGCAGACGGCTGGCTGCGAACCGGTGACAAGGGCAAGATTGATGGGCAGGGTTTTCTCAGCATCACCGGTCGGGTGAAAGATATTTTCAAAACCAGCAAGGGCAAGTACGTAGCTCCCGCTCCGATTGAGGACCTGCTGGTACAGCACATCGACATTGAGGCCTGCGCTGTGACCGGTGCCAACTTTGCGCAGCCATTTGCCGTGGTCATGTTGTCGCAAGAAGCGGCGGCGCGCTGCGCCGTAGCCCATACGAAGCAGGCTTTGACCGACTCCCTTCGGGAACACCTCAAATTTGCGAATACCAAATTGGAACCACACGAGCGGCTGGACTTTCTGGCTGTGGTGACCACGGCCTGGACACCTGAGAACGGATTTGTGACCCCCACGCTCAAGGTCAAACGTCCGCGCATCGAAGAAGCCTTCGGAG
This sequence comes from Burkholderiales bacterium, assembly GCA_025363275.1. GTDB lineage: Bacteria > Pseudomonadota > Gammaproteobacteria > Burkholderiales > Burkholderiaceae_C > Allorhodoferax. The sequence continues at coordinate 10,489 of JANYEE010000101.1, forward strand.
CCGAGTATGAAAACTGGCTAAAGCAGCGACAACCCATCATTTGGGCTTAGCGTATCGGTGGGAACGTCGACGGTATGCTCGGCAGGTATGAAACCCCTGCGCGTAACTTCATGGCTGCCGGCACTCGTGTCGGCTCTGGCATTCTTACTCTTTACCCCTGTCTGCCAGGCGGCTCCATTTGAGAACACGCTGGCGCAGCGTCTGCAAGCTTGCACGGCGTGCCATGGCGATCAGGGTCGTGCGGGGCCCGATGGTTATTACCCGCGCCTGGCGGGCAAGCCTGCAGGCTATCTGTACAACCAGCTTGTCAATTTCCGCGAGGGGCGCCGCCAGTACGGGCTGATGACCGGTCTGCTGGACACAATGGACGACAACTACCTGAGGGAAATTGCCCAGTATTTTTCGTCCTTGGAGTTGCCTCACCCTAAACCAATACCCTCTACTGCGAACGCAGTAGTTCTGAGCCGTGGACAGCAGTTGGCCACCCGCGGTGATGACGCCAAAGGCTTGCCCGCCTGCACCCAGTGCCACGGCACCCAACTTACGGGCGTGCTGCCCCAAACCCCAGGTCTCTTGGGCCTACCACGCGATTACCTGAACGCGCAACTGGGTGGCTGGAAAACAGGTCAGCGGCATGCACGTACGCCAGATTGCATGGCCGACATTGCCCGCAAGCTGAGTGATGCAGATGCCAACGCAGTGACGCATTGGCTGTCTACGCAAACGGTGCCAGATCCTGCGAAGCTCGCCAGCCCACCGCCGCCACGCGCTGGCAACCAGACCAACGTGCAATGCGCTCAACCGGCGGATGTGGCTAAAGCAACCATGACAGCCGTACCTGCTGATGCGCAAGTGGCACAGGGTGCTTATCTGGCCCGCATCGGAAACTGCGCAGGCTGCCACACGGCACGCGGCGGCGCGCCGCTTGCCGGCGGCAAGCGCCTGGACACTGATTTTGGCAAGCTGTACACCAGCAACTTGACACCGCATCCGAGCCAAGGCATCGGCGCCTGGTCTGCCAATGATTTTTGGCGGGCTATGCACGACGGCAAGTCTCGGGATGGGCGCCTGCTGTACCCAGCTTTCCCCTACACCCACTACACCCACGTTACGCGGACAGACTCGGACGCCATCTTCGCGTACCTGCGCAGTCTGACGCCATCGGAGCGTACCAACACCACCCATGAACTGCGCTGGCCCTACAACACCCAGTGGGCGCTATCGGTGTGGCGCTGGCTGTATTTCAAACCGGGTGCCGCCGAACCAGCCAACCCTGTGTCTTCCGACATCGCACGGGGCGGCTACCTCGTTAATGGCTTGGGCCATTGCAGCGCCTGCCATGCGCCGCGCAACCGGCTGGGTGCCATTGATGAAGCGACTGCGCGGGAGGGCGGCGAGGTGCCGGGTACCCGTTGGTTTGCACCTGGCCTACACGCCAGACGCCCCGGCACGTTGGGTAAGTGGTCCCAGGAGGATCTAGTGCAATACCTGACGGAGGGCCAATCGACCCATGGAACCGCCTACGGACCGATGGCCGAGGTGGTCTTGGGTGGAATGCAGCATCTCGTACCCAGAGATGCCACGGCCATGGCGCGTTATCTGTTGCCCGACAACCCACTGAACTCGGCGGCGCATTACGGGGCTATCACGGTGCCGCCGTCCGCTCAATCGAGCCGTGTGCCCACCGCATTAGGACCGCGGCTGTACGACAAACATTGCGCCAGTTGCCACGGGCAAAACGGACAAGGTGTAGCGGGGGCCTATCCGCCGTTGGCTGGCAGCGCTACGGTAACCGCACAGCGGCCCAACAACCTGATTCACATAACCGTACTGGGCGGCTTCGCACCGGCCACAGCAAGCAACCCACGCCCGTTTGGAATGCCGCCTTTTCAATTGCAGCTCAGCAACCAGGAGCTATCGGCGTTGCTGAGTTTTGTACGTAGCGCTTGGGGCAACAGTGCGGCGCCCGTCAGCGAGTTTGATATAAGCAAACTTCGTCCTTCGCAAAGTCCTTAGCCCATCGCATGCATTCCCTTCACGCTTGCGTACCCCCAACCAGGAAGCATGCCGTCCAGATCACCGTCCGGCATACCAACGAATACCATGGCAAGTCTTTCCAAGCGTAAGAAGCTACAGGTCACCAGTCGACTTGCACGCCTACTGGAACCGGGCGGCAAGTCCGTCCAAGACTTGATTGTGGACGGCTACGCCCCCGCGCAGATGATTCAGGACCTGCGCAAGTACCAGGCTGAACTGGAAATACAAAACCAGGCATTGCGTTACAGCCAGCAAGAGGCCGAGGGCGCCTCCGAGCGCTTTGCGACACTGTTTTCGAATGTGCCATTGGCACTGATGGTGGTGGATGAGGAAGGCCTGGTGTTGGCCAGCAACGCCATGGCATTGCGGCTTTTACAACCCCGTGAAAGTGATCCACCGCTGAATTTTTTGCTACCTTTTGTTGGTAACGAACACACTGATATGGTGGCGGTGGCTTTCTTGAGCGCCAAGTCACACGGAACCAGCGAAGTGAGTGAAGTGGAGTTTTTGGCAGGCTCAAACAGCAGTTTTACGGGCGACTTGCACATCGCACGGATCGAGAACCCGCAAGACGAGTTGGCCCACTTCATCTGCGCCATCATTGACCAGGGGCCGCTACTGGCCCAGCGACAAGCCCTGCAGCAGAGCGCTTCCGTGCTGCGTCAGCGCAATGAGGATTTACTAGTCAGTGAAAACCGCATGGCGGCCATCATCAACTCGTCACTGGATGCCATTTTGTGCATTGATGACCAGCAGTGCATCACGGTGTTTAACCCAGCTGCTACGGCCTTATTCCAGTGTCCGCCTGAGCAGGCACTGGGTAGCCCGCTAGCCCGATTTTTGCCGGATGTGGATGCCGTGTTGCGCGGCGGCAAACTCACCAGCCAGACCGTATTGGGCGAGTACCCTGCTTCAACGCTGCAGGGTACGGAGATTTTTGTGGAGATCAGTGTTTCGGCAGAGCGGCGCGCAAACCCAAGCGACCCCACTGCAACGCCCGCACCCTTGGCGCAAGAACGCCGCCGCGACCTGCGGGCTCATGGCGCCATCACCACTATTTTTGCCCGCGATTTGACTGCAAAAAAGCTGGCAGAAGCCCAACGCGCAGCGCTGGAAAACCAATTGCGTGAGTCGCAAAAAATGCAGGCTATCGGCACTATGGCGGGCGGCATCGCGCATGACTTTAACAATATATTAAGCGCCATTTTGGGCAACGTGAGCCTGGCTACGCAAGACCTGGAAGATGGCGCACCGGCACTCACCAGCCTGCAGGAAATTGACAAGGCGGGACGGCGCGCTCGCGATTTGGTGCGCCAAATATTGACCTTCAGCCGTAACGAGCCGCCCAAACGCATACCCACGCATTTGCACGAGGTGATCGAGGAGACTGTGCGTCTGGTCAAGGTAGCCATGCCTCCGACTGTAAGGTTGAAGGTCAAGCTGGCCGCCGATTGCCCCGCAGTTCTCGCCGATGCCACACAGGTAGAGCAAGCATTGCTCAATTTGTGCACCAACGCGTTTCTGGCGGTGGGCCATAGCAAAGGGACTGTCACGCTGGATCTGCGCACTGACACCTTGGAGTCGCCCGACAGTGAAAGGCTAGGGGTCGCTCCGGGCTCCTACGCGATCATGGCGGTCCGCGATACCGGTAATGGTATGTCGGCAGACACGCTGGCGCGTATTTTCGAGCCGTTCTTCACTACCCGCCAGGTGGGTCAGGGCACGGGTTTGGGGCTGTCCGTGGTGCACGGCATCATGCAAACCCATTTGGGCGCCGTGGATGTACAGAGCACAGAGGGTGTGGGCAGTGTGTTCACTTTGTATTTCCCCACCACCTGTGACGCGGTTGTGCCGGTGGCTAACGCAACGCCGCCTTCCGCTTCGCGAAAGGGCAATGGCCACACCGTTATGTACGTGGACGATGACCAGGCGTTGGTGTTTTTGGTCAAGCGGGTGCTGAGTCGCAAGGGTTATGCGGTGTTAACTTACACCGACCCTCAGGCTGCGCAGGCCGCGCTGCGCGCGGACCCTGGGGGTATCGACCTGCTGGTGACCGACTACAACATGCCGGGCTACAGCGGCCTGGATCTACTGCGCCAGGCTAAAGCGATTCGCCCAGATCTGCCCGTAGCGCTGGCCTCGGGTTATGTGACGCCAGAGTTGGAAAGCCGTGCCATAGCCGAAGGCGCCGATGCCCTGATTTACAAACCCAACGATGTGAATGAGCTTTGTGAGACCGTGGAGCGACTGATCGAAGCGGCAGCAATGCATGATGTCTGACAACCTGTTGCAAGTATTGCAGGTTGACCCACACTGGATCATCGTCAACAAGCCCTCCGGGCTGCTGGCAGTGCCCGGCAAAGGTCTCGACAAGCAGGATTGCCTGAGTGCCCGCGTTCAGCAGGAGTACGCCGACGCATTGATCGTCCACCGACTGGACATGGCGACTTCAGGCTTGATGGTGCTGGCCCGTGGTCTGGATGCGCAGCGCAAGCTCAGCGCGTCCTTTGCAGATCGCCGGGTACACAAGCGCTACACAGCGGTGGTGCACGGGCTATTGCCCACTGCCTATACCGCTTGGCAAACCATCGAGCTGCCGATCCGTGTGGATTGGCCCAATCGCCCTTTGCGAGTGATTGACACAGTTAACGGCAAGTCCAGCACGACCCGTGTACGGATTCTGAGCTCAGACATTGCGAGCAATACCTCGCGCCTGGCGCTAGAGCCCATCACAGGGCGCTCACACCAGCTTCGGGTCCACTTAAAGGCCTTGGGCTTTCCCATTTTGGGTGACGCTCTGTACGCGCCATCGGATGTAGTGGCACGGGCTCCGCGGCTGCTGTTGCACGCCACTTTTTTACAACTACCCCACCCCGTTCATGGCACCCCTATGGACTTTGCATGCGATGCGCCTTTCTAGCAGTCGCCAGCGCCTAAAATGGCACGGTGACTACATTTTTGAACGCTGATCTCCACTGCCATTCCGTTGTATCGGATGGCACCCTGACACCCGAAGCCTTGGCAGAGCGGGCCAAAGCCAACGGCGTGGAGCTGTGGGCGCTCACCGACCACGACGAAGTAGGTGGTCAGCATCGTGCCGCCGCTGCGGCCAAAGCCCAAGGCATGCATTACCTGACAGGCACCGAAATTTCGGTCACCTTCATTGATCACACCGTGCATATCGTGGGCCTGGGGTTTGACCCCGATAACGCAGAACTCGTTAAGGGGCTGCGCGAAACCCGGGGAGGCCGCACGGAGCGGGCCAAGGAAATGTCGGACGGCCTGGCCAAAGTGGGTATCAAGGGCGCTTTTGAGGGTGCTTTAAAGTTTGTAGGCAACCCTGAACTCATTTCGCGCACCCACTTTGCGCGTTTTCTGGTGGAAAGTGGCGTGTGCAAAGAAACCAATGAAGTCTTCCGCAAATTTTTGACCGAAGGCAAACCGGGTTTTGTACCGCACAAATGGGCAACGCTCAAAGACGCCGTGACATGGATCACAGGCGCAGGTGGCCTGGCGATCATTGCGCATCCAGCTCGCTACAAGTTCAGCCCTAACGAAGAGTTTGCGCTCTTCACCGAGTTTAAAAATCATGGCGGATTGGGCGTAGAGGTGGTCACCGGTAGCCACACGGTGGCCGAATACCAGGTTTATGCAGAGACGGCGCGCGAATTTGGCCTGGCTGCATCGCGTGGTAGCGATTTTCACAGCCCCGAAGAGAGCCGCACCGAACTCGGTACCTTACCTTTTTTGCCAGGCCAGCTCACGCCGGTGTGGGACCTGTTAGCTTCGCGCATTCAGTAGCATGGCGCAGTACTTCGAAGTTCACCCTGAAAACCCGCATACCCGACTCCTCAAACAGGCCGTCGCACTGCTGGAAAAAGGTGGCATCCTGGCCGTGCCCACCGACTCCAGCTACGCACTGGTTTGCCATCTGGATGACAAGGCCGCAGCCGACAGCCTGCGCCGCATCCGCGGGGTGGACGACAAACACCATCTGACCATTCTGTGTCGTGACCTGAGCGAACTTGCCAGTTACGCGCGGGTCGATAACAAGCAATACCGTCTGTTGAAGTCCGCCACGCCGGGGCCCTACACCTTCATTCTGGAAGCGAGCAAAGAAGTGCCACGCCGGGTCAGCCACCCTTCCCGCAAGACCATTGGACTGCGCGTGCCGGAGCACCGGGTTTTGCAAGACCTGCTGGCGCTGCACGGCACTCCCCTGCTGGCTACGACACTGATTGCTGCTGGTGAAAGCGAGCCCATGAACGACGCACATGACATTCGGGCGCGCTACGAGCACCAGGTGGCTGGCGTGATAGACGCCGGTGCTTGCGCGCTGGAGCCCACCACGGTGATTGACCTGACGGGCGATGAGCCCGAGGTGATTCGCCAGGGGCGCGGTGACTTGGCCCGCCTGGGGTTGTAAACCCACTACCAACACGACAACTGGAAAGCACGCCTTGGACATCGCACAACTGATTCAAACCATCGCTATCTACGCGCTGCCGGTGGTATTTGCCATTACCGTGCATGAAGCGGCACATGGCTACGCCGCCATGTATTTTGGCGACAAGACCGCCTGGTCTCTGGGGCGGGTCACGCTGAATCCGCTCAAACACATTGACCCCATGGGCACGATTCTGATGCCCTTGCTTCTGTATTTCGCCACTTCGGGCGCTTTCTTGTTTGGTTATGCCAAACCCGTACCAGTACGATTTGACAAGCTGCATCACCCTAAGCGTGACATGGTATGGGTGGCGCTGGCCGGCCCCGGTGCAAACCTGGTCATGGCAATTGCCTGGGGTGCTGCGTTTTACCTGTTGCAGGCCTTGGGTATCACAGAACCCTTTTTTAGCAAAGTCAGCCAAGGCGGCGTGTTGGTCAACGTTGTCATGTTTGCCTTCAACCTGTTCCCGCTGCCACCGCTGGATGGTGGGCGCATTCTCGTAGGCCTGCTTCCCATGCCGTGGGCTGTGGCGGTGTCGCGCATAGAGCCCTGGGGTTTCTTTATCGTGATGGCATTGGTCATTGCCGGCGTGCTGAGTGCACTGTGGATGCAACCCGTCATGGCGCTCACTTTTGGTTTAGTGCAACTTTTGCTGACACCGTTTTCTCTGCTGGCTTCCTGATTTTTGAGTTTTCTTTCCATGACGATAACCCGCTTCCTCACCGGCATCACCACCTCCGGCACGCCCCACCTGGGCAATTACGTGGGCTCCATCCGCCCCTCGGTACGCGCCAGCCAGACCCCAAACGTGGAAAGTTTTTACTTTCTGGCCGACTACCACGCACTCATCAAGATCGATGACCCGGCACGCATCCAGCGCTCAACATTAGAGATTGCCGCGAGCTGGTTGGCCGCAGGATTGAACCCCGACCATGTGACCTTCTATCGGCAGAGCGATGTGCCCGAGATCCCCGAACTCACCTGGCTTTTGACTTGTGTGACAGGCAAGGGTGTGCTGAACCGCGCCCATGCTTACAAGGCCTCGGTGGACAAGAACATTGCGGCCGGTATAGATCCAGATGCCGACGTTACTGCGGGCCTCTTCATGTACCCGGTACTGATGGGTGCGGATATTTTGATGTTCAACGCACACAAGGTTCCCGTGGGGCGCGACCAGATCCAGCACATTGAGATGGCGCGCGACATGGCGGCCAGCTTTAACCACCGCTACGGGGTGTACTTTGTGCCGCCGCAGGCCGAGATTGAAGAGTCAGTGGCTACCCTGCCCGGCCTGGACGGCCGCAAGATGAGCAAGAGCTACGACAACACGATTCCACTTTTTAGTAGCCGCGAGCAGCTCAAAAAACTGATTACCGGTATCAAGACGGATTCGCGCGCGCCCGGCGAGCCCAAAGATACCGAAGGCTCGGCCCTGTTCCAGATTTATCAGGCCTTTGCATCTGAAGAAGAAACCGCCAAACTGCGCCAGGCCTACGCCGATGGCATTGCTTGGGGCGATGCCAAAGCCCTGCTGCTGGACCGCGTGGACCAGGAAATCGCACCCATGCGCGCGGCCTATGAAGACCTGATGGCCCACCCCGAGCGCATTGAAGCTCTGCTGTTGCAAGGTGCAGCCAAAGCGCGCGCCATTGCGACTCCATTCATGGCGCAACTGCGTGCCGCTGTGGGGCTTCGCAGCCTGGACACGGCCGCCAAAGCCGATAGCGGTAAAACCGCCAAGGCCGCCCTGGCCAGCTTCAAACAATATCGCGAGAAGGATGGCCAGTTCTACTTCAAGCTGGTGGATTCCACCGGTGGTCTGCTGCTGCAAAGCCGCGGCTTTGAATCACCCAAAGTAGCCGGTCAGGCCATTGCGCAATTGCAACGCGAAGGTGCAGCAGGGATCACCGCCCTGCAAATCCAGATCGAAGCGCTGGATGCACCCGCCCAAGCTGCCGCAGCGCAAGCGCTGACCGCTTTGGCAGAGGCTGCCGAAGCCGCCGAGAAGAAGTAGGCAAAGTAGGCAAAGTAGGCATGCTATAAATTCGATAGCTTCCAAGGCAGGAAATACCTGGGCCGTAAGCCTAAATCGTTCAAGATTCACGTCTAATCACCCAAAATTGGCCGAAATGCCGATCCAGAAAGCTGCCAATGAGTGACTACCCCAAAGACATCTACACCGAGCCCTCCCCCCAGGACGTCAACACCCTGGCCAACCTAGGCCCACTGCGTGGCATGGCCGGTATATGGGAAGGCATGCGCGGATTGGATGTGAAGCCCAAGGCAGAGGGACCGAAGAAGCAGGCGTTTTATGAGCGCATTGAGTTGCAACCGATTGACCCGCAAACCAACGGCCCCCAATTGCTCTATGGCCTGCGCTACCACACCCATATCACCAAGCCCGACCAAGTCAAGACCTACCACGATCAGGTCGGCTATTGGCTGTGGGAGCCAGCGACCGGCACGATCATCCACACGCTGACGATTCCGCGTGGCCAAGTAGCCATGGCTGCCGGCCAGGCGGCAGCGGACGCCACCGAGTTTGAATTGGTCGCCACGCAGGGGCTGGATACCTATGGCATCTGCTCCGCGCCCTTTTTGCAGCATGCGTTCAAGACCACCGAATTTCGCATCAAGGTGACCATCAACGCCGATGGCACCTGGAGTTATGACGAAGACACGGTGCTGCAGATCCTGGGCCGTGACGAGCCGTTTCACCACACCGACCGCAATACGTTGACCAAAGTGGCGGAACCGACACCCAATCCACTGGCGCGGGTTAGAGTGGGATGACCTGCCCTCAAGGCGCAGTGACGCGGACTTGCAGCAAGCGCCGCGGGTCTGTCCCGGACTCGCTGCTGTAGCTGCCCGCAGGTGCTGTCCCCCGGCCACTCGCAGCAATCGTTACCCAGGTATTGAGCGGCACGGTAATCATGGTGTTGATCTGATTGCGGGTTTGACGCGGCAAGTCAGCGTTGTGCACGGTTTGCATATCCGCCTGCTCAACCTCAATTTCAAGCGTTACGTCTTTTTTCCCGCCCGGCCACTTGGGCGTCACGGTCATGCTTTGGCCCACGTCAAACCAATGCAGAGCCTGGACAACACCACCGCCAGTACTGGACGCTTCTGCGCCACCCGCCTTCAGGCTGTTGCTTTGCGAGTGCGCGGATTTCACCCATTGCATAGGCACGGATTGCTGCATACGCAACGAAGCCTTTTCGCCGTTACGAACCAGCAAGGTTTGCGTTGACCATGCAGTGTTAGCAGCTACGGTGCCCGCGCGATAGCCGTCTGTTGCGTCTCGCCCTTCCTCCGTTTGACGCAGCTCGATGGTCAAGTCGCGTTTGACAGGCTGTGCGCAAGCCCAAGATCCAATTGAAAGCAGCAAAACAAATAGGAAAAAACGCTCATATCTCATAGTGGGATTCTCAATTACCTGTTCGCTGTCAAATCTTGAAAATGTCGGCGATTCAACAGCCAGTCTCCGGGATTGAACACGCCAAGCTATCTTTCAGCCGATACGGTACTGAATCGCCCCGGGTTTGAACTGACCCCCAGAAGTTGGACGGTTGCCGTTCCAGCAACTATGCGGCGTTTCTCAGCCGGTACTCCACCGGACTGAGTCCTTTTAGTTTGAGCTTTATGCGCTCATGGTTGTAGTAGTGGACGTAATCATGCACGCCCGCTTCGAGTTCATCAATGTTCTTAGGTGCTGCAAGGTAGAAATACTCGGCCTTTAGGGTGCCGAAAAAGCTCTCAATTGCCGCGTTATCAAAGCAGTTGCCCTTACGGCTCATGCTTTGCTTGAGCCCACGCTGCGCAAGTAGCGCTCGATAGGGCTGCATTTTGTAGTGCCAGCCTTGGTCCGAGTGAACGATCAGCTCCGCAGTGCACTCGGTCCGCGAAAGCGCTTCCTACAGCGTACTGGCTACCAGCTCGAAGACGGGACGTCTCGCCATCTGGTGCGCGACGATCTCACCGTTGTAGAGGTCCATGCAGGTAGACAGATAGCGCTTGTTGCCATTTACATTGAACTCGGTGACATCTGTCGCCCACTTTTGGTTTGGCGCGGCCGCGCTGAAGTCACGCTCTAGCACGTTCGGCACTTGCGCATCGCTGATACCTGGGACATGCCGGGAGCGCTTCTTCGCCCGGATCACAGCGCGCAGCCCCATCTTCTGCATTAGGCGTTGCACGCACTTGTGGTTGACCGGTTCCGCCATTGAATTGCGTAGCGCCGCCGTAATTCTTCTGTATCCGTAGCGGCCTCTGTGCTCGTCATAGACGGCGCGGATCCTGGGCTCCATGGAGCTCTGTGCGTTTGCTCGCCGGGCTGCGTGGCAATGGTAGTAGAACGTACTACGCGCCAAGCCTGCTACCTGAAGTAGGTCCGTCAATTTATATTGCTGCCTCAATCCGGCAATCAGACGCGCTTTGTCGGCGCAGCTGATCTCTTCGACCGGATCAAGGCTTACAATTTTTTTAGATACGCCACCTCCGCGCGTAATCGCTCGTTCTCTTCGCGCAAGGCGTACGCCGAATCGGTGACCGTGGTACTTGGCGGCGCCGGACACCGTCGTTCATTCTTCATATTCCTCAAGTAGGAATTGGCGATATATCTACCCATGGGCCTCGCCTTGCCTCGTTAGCGTCCAGCTTACTTTGAGAATGTGAATGACGGTCAATAGGCGACGGTTCAAGCGCGGTTGCCTTGTCATGCCAGAAAAACCTCCCTTCACTTGCAACAGGTTTGCGTCGACGCTTCACTTGCGAACGCTAGGGACAGCCTGAATGTCTCTGCAGCTTTTCAATTGGTAGACGAATCCGATCGACTTCCGCATTTCGAACAGCACGATTCATCTTGGCAAACTATACTTTTCGCCAACTCCGGAAATCTGGAGCTTAAAAAACAAACGGGAGTAACAAGAGTGAAATTTGCATTTGGCGTTCTGGTTTCATTTTTGTTAGTTTCCTGTGGTGGTGGCGAGAACCAGACTCCCACCCCAGTAACTGCCTCTGCGTTAGCGACTGGAAAAGCAGTTCCTGTGAAAGCCATCGCCCTCCCACAGCTTGGTGGTGAAACGGACGTAATCGTTGTTTTCGATGACTCTGCTGTTCATGGTGAGACGGCCAGTGCTGACCAACGCAGTGCCCTCAGCACTAAAGGTACGGATCTCATTGAAATGAGAGCCAATCGCATAAAGACATTGAAGACTCAGGCACTAGCTGCGGCTGACAAAAATGACTTTTTTGAAAAAGCAGAATTCAGTCATCTTCCAATCAGCAATATTATTGTGCGAGACGTAGATGCAGCCGAACGGATTCGGAAACTTCCCGGCGTTCTGGGCGTTTACAAGAATGAAGTTCGCAGAAAACTCTATCTACCTTAGAGTTTGCCGCTTGTTCGGCAGCCTCAAGCCTTCGCATCGGGAGCAGATGGTCGAGGTACATCAGTCGTCGTATTAGATACCCTGGTTGACTATTCGAATTCTGCTTTTGGTTCGTGCAGCGGCCCAGGTCAGCCCTCAAGCTGCAAGATACTTATTGCGCAAGATGTCGCCGGAAAGCCCAACGACGGATTGGGGTTTCAGGAAGGTCACGGAACCAATGTTGCAGCAACGGTCGTTGCAGTCGCCCCCGCCACAAGGATTATTGCCTTCAATGTGTTCCGTGGCGCAAGTGCATACGACACAGACGTCATCGCGGGCATCAATTGGGCGATAGCCAACAAGACTCAATACAACATTGTTGCGGTCAATATGAGTTTGGGTGGTGGGAAGTTCTACGCACCCCTAACGAACAGCCCCTATTTCACCGCTGTATCGAACTTGCGCTTAGCCGGCATTATTCCTGTGGCAGCTGCGGGCAATGATGGATATAGCAACGCTTTGG
>JANYEE010000104.1 GCA_025363275.1 Burkholderiales bacterium
CGTGGCTTTGAGTTGCCGGGTGTAAGCCAGCAAGGCGGCATAGCCCGCATCCGCCGCCTTGGCGTGCGCGGGGTAGCCGTAGGCCGTCTTCTCGTATTCGGCGGTGGCGACGGCAAAGCGGCCGTCTTCAAAGAGCAGCTCGGCCAGCAAGAAGTTGGTCTGGGCGCTGTCGGGGTCAGTCGGGAACGCCTCCAGATATTGGCGGTACCAGTGCGCGGCCTCTTGGTAGTCGGCGCTGGTTTTGCTCTTTTGCGCACTGGCGTGGTAGTGGCGGGCCAGCTCGGCCATATGGGCTTTGACCAAGCCCTGGGCCTGCGCCCAGCCGGTGGTGTTGGCGGTTTGGAAGGCGCTGTCTTTGCCGTAGCGCGCTACGTAGTCTTTCTTGGCTTGCAGTGCCAGTGTGGCAAAGCCGGTGCGCTCGTACACGTCGATCACACGGGCTTGCAACAGTGGCGCCTGGGCGTTCAGGGGCTTGAGGCGGGCGAATTGTCCGAAGGTGTCGGCGGCATCTTTCACGCGTTCCTGTTTCAGGTACAGCTCGCCCAGGTTCTCGTACACGCGGCTCTCGTAGCTCTGTCGTTTGTCGGAGTTGATATGGGCGGGAATGGATTCTGCGCCCTGCAGGCTGGCGAGGCTCAGGCTGGTGACGCGGAAGGTGTCCTCGACCAGCTCGCGATCGGCCCGGCTGAGCATGCTGGCTTCCTGCGTATCGTCCACCGTGCCGATTTTCTGGTCTAGTACGCCGAAGAACGACTGGATTGCGGCCTCCAGCTTGCCCTGCTTGTACTGGGACCAGCCCTGCATGTACAGCGCGCGGTCGTGGTAGCGGCTGCCCGTGCCGCCCACCAACACGGTGGCATAGGCCGTCTCGGCGGTTGCGTAGTCGCGGGCAGTAAATAGCAACTCGCCACGGCGGAATTGGGCTTCTTCAAAGGTGGGCGTGGTGGGGTACTGCGCTACCAGGCGGTTTAGCGTGGCCAGTGCTGCTCCCAGGTCTCCACTTTGCTCCTGTCCGCGTGCCAGTTGGTATAGCACACGGTCGTTGGCCGGGTCGTTGGGGTAGGTTTTCAAGAACTCCTGGTAGCGGGCTATGGCTTCGCGGTAGTCAGGCCCAGCCGTACTTTGGGGCGTGTCGCTGCCGCTGTCGGCCCGGTCCATTTCCAGATCACCAATGCGGCGCAGGGCTTCTGCCCGTTGCGTAGCTTTGGGTGCCACGGCCAAAAACTTGCGGTAGGCCGCAATGGCCCACGCTTCGTCGGTGCCCATGCCGCGCTCGGTGGCCGCCGGTGTGGCCTTGGCCACCAGCGATTTCAGCGTGGGTTCGTAGTCTGCAACTTTGGGCTTGCTGCTGCAGGCACTCAGCAGGCACAGCGCTAGCAAACTGAGCTTAGGGTTGTGACGCACGCTTAGCCCCCCGCAACGTGCCGTGGTCGTAGAGCTGTGCCACGGCAAACTGGGCTTGTGCTGCGTAGTCCGCCAGGCGGTCCTGTTGCTGGCGCAATGCGGCGACGGCAATGTCCTGCAAAGCCATTTGTTGGGCCTGGCTCAGCGCCGCTACGCGGGGAATCATGGCTTGCAGCGCCGGTGTAAAGGAGGCGATGCGCTGGGCAAAGGCATCAAAGCGCAGTGGCTCGTCGCGCTGGGCCTGGCGCAGTGCGGTGTCCAGAGTTCGGGCTTGCTCCAGCAGGTTTTGGGTGACCTGCAGTTCGCTTTTGGCCTGCCACACCCGGCTGGGGTAGGCCTGTGCCAACTGCCAGGTGAGCGCCCCCTGGGCTAGGCGTGCGCGCTCGCGCAGGACGGCCAGTTCAGGCTGTGCTGCATTGCTGGCAGTGTCCTGCAAGTTGCTTTGCACGCTGGCGATGCGGCTCAGCAGATCGAGTTGCCTGGCATCTGCGAAGGCCACGCCGTCGGCCGCAGCTTGGGCATCCGATACGGTTGCACTGAGCTTGGTATGGCGCTCCTGCAGCGGGGCCACGCTGAGCATGCCCGCGCGGTCCTTCACATCGGGCAGGCGCTCGGCAAAAGCCTTGCGGCGCGTAGCCAGCATGTTGTCAAACACCACCAGCTTGTCTTGCCATTCGGCCAGGTTGCGCGCCAGAAACTTCAGATCACGGTAGTTCTTCAGCGCCTCTTGAAAATCGTGCTGGGCCAGCACTTGTGATAGATGCTTGGCATGGGGCAGGGCAGGCAGGTCTTTCAGATTCCAGAACCAGCCCATTTCATCAGCCGGGTTGCTGTCGGCCAGTGCATCCAGTAGCTTACCAGTGCGAATTTCGGCAATCGACGCGGTGAGCGATTGGGTCTCTTGCGTAAAGGCTTCGATGGCCCGCGTGTAGCGTTCGGCCGATTGGGCGTACGCACCCAGCTCGGCTAGCGCATAGGGCACCGCGATTTGCGCTTCCAGCATGGCCGAATCACCCAGGCCACGCCCTGCAAGTTCTTGCCAAGGTACCAGCGCCTGGCGTTGGTCTTTCATCGCCGCAGAAGCCCAGCCCAGACCCAGCAGGGCCTTATTGGCCTGAAGGCTGGTCAAACGCACGCGTTGCAGGTAGTTGCGGGCGGATTCCGGTTGTTGGCTGGTCAGCGCGGCAAAGCCCAATGCCACATTGGCCTGGTCACGCAGGCTGCGGGCTTCCTCCGATTCTGCAGGCGCTTGGCCCAGCGTATTCAGTGTTGCCGTGCCGCCGGTCGTGTTACCACTTTTGATTTGGGCTACGCCCAGGTTGTACTGCGCGTAGCGGGCTTCAGGTGTTTGTGTGTCCAGGCCGGCCAGCACAGTGGCGGCACCGGCGTAGTCGGCACGTGCCATGAGCAGTTGGGCCTGCAGCAGGCCACGGTCTGCCAGAAACTCGGGCGGCAGGTCTTTGCCGATACGGCCCATAGCATCCTGGGCTTCAGACAGGTAGCCACGCTGGTAGCGGATCTTGGCCAGGTAGTACCAGGCCCGGTCGCGCGTGCGGGGCGTGGCACCCATGGCGATCAGTTTTTCAAAAATCGCACCAGCTTCCCGGTGCAGGCCATACGACAGCAAGATGCCGCCGCGCAAAACCTCAGCCTCCTCGGCGTGGTGCGATACGCGGCCAAAGTGCTGGGACACCATCAGCGTGGTGACGGAGGTGAAGTAGCGGTCCTGAAAGAATTGAAATAGCGTGTCTCCGTAGTGCGGGTCCAAAACCTCGTGCGTGGTCTGGGCATGCGCGCCGGGGGCAGCTAGACACCAGGCGGCGACCAGGCCCAGAGAAAGAGAACGGGTGAGGGACTGCAGGCGCATGCCGGTTCACTGCCAGAGCTTGATGTCGAACTCAGGCTGCAGCTTGGCCATGGAGTCGCGTATGCGCAGCTCCACGTACTTGGCCTGGGTGTCCTTGGTGAACTTGATGGTGGCGCCACGTTTGTAGTCGCGGGCGTGGGGTCCGCCGCCCGTGAAGTAGGCCACCAGCTCGTGCTCCCCCGTGCGCAGATTGCCCAAGTACAGGCGCTGTACGCCGCCCCGGTGCAGGGCCTGCACTTCCAGCGGGGTGTACAGATAGCTGGCCACTTGCTTATCATCAATTTTGATCTGCACCGAGTCGAGTACAAACATCTTGCCCACATCCACCGATACAAAAACCGCGAGCTGGGTATTGGCCGGGAACAGCAGTTCTTCCTCCAGCACCAAGAGATCGCGGTTGAGCTGGATGGCATCGCGTTTGACGTCCTGAATACGGGTATCCAATGGCTGGGTTGGCGTGGGCTCTTCGGGCGCGGCCCAGACGGTACTGATGTTTCCCATCAGCAAACAAACCAAGAGCTTGCAAAGTGTGCGGTGCATGGTGGATGACTTAGAAATTGGCAGACACATAGAACTGAATCACACTGGAGTTGTAGGCATAGGCCTCGCCGGTGCGGATATCGGTGAAGTCACTGAACTGAAAGCGCGTGGTCTCCACTGCGCCATTGAGCTTGATATCCATCTGGCGCGCAGTCTTGCGCAAGGTGTACGACAACTTGGCACCCAGACCCACGCTGTTGAAGGTGCTGAGCTGGCGGTTGCGCGAGATATAGGTTGTCTCGGTGGCCGCGTTGTCGCTGTAAAACAGCGCGCGGTCTTGCTTGTAATAGCGCAGGCTGGCATCGGCCAGCCATTGCTCACCCAGGTGGCGGCTGTAGCCAGCCTCTGCAGTGTGGGCCTTGATGTCCCAGGTGTCCCAGTAGTAGCGGTAAGCCAGGTGCAGCGCGTCTTGGGTCCCCAGATCACCGATCACCCGAAACTTCAATGCGCGGG
>JANYEE010000110.1 GCA_025363275.1 Burkholderiales bacterium
CAAGTCAAGCTGTACGCCAAGTACACCAATCTGCGCAGCGCGGTGGTGTTCGGCGGTATGGATATGAAGCCCCAGACGCTGGAGCTGAAAAAAGGTGTCGAAATTCTGGTGGCCACACCCGGCCGTCTGCTGGACCACATCGAAGCCAAAAACGCGGTGTTGAACCAGGTGGAGTACGTGGTGTTGGATGAAGCGGATCGTATGCTCGATATCGGCTTCTTGCCCGATTTGCAGCGCATCCTGTCGCACCTGCCCAAGCAGCGCACCACGCTGCTTTTCTCGGCCACTTTCTCCCCGGAGATCAAGCGCCTGGCCAACAGCTACCTACAGAACCCGGTGACGATTGAAACAGCGCGCTCCAACGCCACTGCGTCCACCGTAGAGCAGCACTTTTACAGCGTGCCTGAAGACGGCAAGCGCCACGCGCTGCACCAGATTTTGAAGACCCGCGGCATGAAGCAAGCCTTTGTGTTTGTGAACAGCAAACTGGGTTGCGCCCGCCTGGCCCGCTCTTTGGAGCACGAAGGCTTGAAGACGGCCGCATTGCACGGCGACAAGAGCCAGGACGAGCGCCTCAAAGCGCTGGAATCCTTCAAAAAGGGTGAAGTGGATTTGCTGGTGTGTACCGATGTGGCCGCCCGCGGGCTGGACATTAAAGATGTGCCTGCGGTGTTCAACTTTGATATCCCCTTCAACGCCGAAGACTATGTGCACCGCATTGGCCGCACCGGCCGCGCGGGTGCCGCTGGATTGGCAGTGACCTTTGTGGGCGGCGGCAACGATGCGCGCCTGCTGTCCGATATCGAGAAGTTGATCAAAACCAAGATCGATCTCGAAGCCATTGAATTTGACGAAGACAGCCCGGATATCCGCAAGCAGGGTCGTATCAACGATGGCCGGCGCATGTATTCGCAGGACGAAAGTCGCGGCGAATCGGGCGGGGACAACGGCCGTGCTGGTGGACGCAACGATAGCCGCCCAGGTGGACGCAGTGATGCGCGCAATGAGGGCCGTGGCCCGCGTGACGACAGCGCCAGCCGCGCGCCACGCCGTGAGTATTCGCGCCCTGTGCAAGCCCCGCGCGATCCGTTCTTCGACAAGCCTTACGAAGAACCGGTGGTAGCCGATGTAACCGCCATGCCGTCATGGGAAGCTAGTGCGCGGCCCGTCAACCGCGGTATTTCAGCCAATATCAAGCCCAAACGCATGATCGCGGCGCTTTTTAAGACCGAATAGGCCGCAGGCCCAGGTAAAACCTGCCTGAGTAGCTCCTAATTTAGGAGCAAGCTAATTGCTTCTCAGTCAACCACACCGGGCTTTTGTGCCGCCTCACAGTGCACGTCATAGCGCTGCGGTGCGGCCATCTCGGTCCCGGCGCTGATCTTTAGGGCCGTCAGGCAGCCGCCCCAAACACAGCCATTGTCCAGAGAAAACATATCGCTGCGACCCAGCCACCCCAAGGTCGACCAATGCCCAAAAGCCAGGGTGCAATTTTGGGTTCGACGGGCCGGCACGTCGAACCAAGGCATATAGCCAGCAGGCGCAGCGCCCGCGCCTTCTTTGGTTGCAAACTCCATCACACCATCCGCGCTGCAAAAGCGTAACCGGGTCAGCGCATTCACCACGACCCGCAGCCGGTCCATGCCCTGCAAGTCATCGCTCCAGCCCACGGGAGCATTGCCATACATCTGTTGGAAAAAATCCAGTGCCTGCGGGCCGCGCAGCATGGCTTCTACCTCCGCCGCCAGGGCCAGGGTCTGGTCGGCAGACCATTGCGGCAGCACGCCCGCGTGCACCATCAGCCAACGTGTCTGCGGTGTCACTAGCTCCAGCGCCAGGTGCTGCTGTTGCAGCCAGCCCAAAAGCGCCGTTCGGTCTGGCGCTTGCAAAATGCAGTCCAGGGTGTCGTTGCGGTGCGGCTTGCGCACGCCGTGGGCCACGGCCAGCAGGTGCAGATCATGGTTGCCCAGCAGACAGTGCGCGCTGCTCCCGTAGGCCATCAATCGCCGTAGCACCCTGTCGCTTTGGGGGCCGCGATTAACCAGATCACCCAGCAGGTATAGCGAGTCGCGGCTCGCAGAGAAAGATAGGGTGTCCAGCAGACGTTGCAACGCGTCATCGCAGCCCTGCACATCGCCGATAAGGTACATTGCCATGGTCTTTATTTTCGCTTGGGTTTCATGGATTTTTTGCTGATTTTTGTGCTGACTTTGCTCAATGGTGCGTTTGCGATGTCGGAGCTCGCACTCACTGCCAGTAAGAAAGTCCGCCTGCACAACATGGCGGAGGCGGGGGACAAAGGCGCCCAAGCGGCCTTGGTGCTGCTGGGTAACCCAACGCAATTTTTGTCATCGGTACAGGTTGGTGTCACCTCCATTGGCATGCTCAACGGCATCGTTGGGGAGGCTGCATTTAGCGATGGCGTGTCCCGTTGGCTGGAGGTCACACTACCGATCTCGCACCGAGCGTCTGAAATCTCGGCCACCGCCATCGTGGTGACGCTAATCACCTTCATCACCATTTTGTTTGGCGAGCTGGTGCCCAAGCGCATCGGCCAGTTGTACCCCGAGCAGGTTGCGCGCTGGGTGTCGCGCCCCATGACCTGGTTTGCCACCGGTGCCAAGCCTTTTGTGCGCCTGCTGGCCATGTGCACGCACGGCACTTTGAGGCTGATGCGCATTGACGTGACTGACAACCGCGGCGTGACTGAGGAAGAAATTTCTGCCAGCCTCGAAGAAGGCGTGGACGCCGGCATCATCGAGCAGCACGAGCACCAGATGGTGCGTAACGTGTTCCACCTGGATGACCGGCCGCTCACCTCCATCATGCTGCCGCGGGCCGATATTGAATGGCTGGATGCTGACAGCACCGTGGCCCAATGCCTGGACAAAGCCAGCGCCGGCGGGGCCAAGGGCTCGCACTCGTGGTACCCGGTGTGCCGGGGCTCGTTAGAGCAGGTGGTCGGGATCGTTAGCGTGGGGCATTTATTGCAGCTGGGTTTAGGCCATGTCCAGACGATTGAATCTGTAGTCGAGCCTGCCACTTATGTGCCCGAGACTTTGAGCGTGATGGAGCTGATTGAGCAGTTTCGCACCCAGTCGGCGCGTATGGTGTTTGTGGTGGATGAGTATGGCGATCTGCAAGGCCTGCTGACGCCGCACGATTTGCTCGAAGCTATTACCGGTGAACTGCAACCCCACCTGCAAACCGAGGCCTGGGCTACGCTGATGCCCGATGGCTCCTGGGAGCTGGATGGCCTGATGCCTGTGGGAGAGCTGAAGGCGCGTTTGGATATCGACGCGCTGCCAGACGAGGACCGTGGTCGCTACAACACGCTGGCGGGCTTGCTGATGGCCATTAGCGGCAATTTGCCGGCTGTGGGCGAGCGTATTCTTTGCGAAGACTGGGAGTTTGAAATTACGGCGCTGGAAGGGCGGCGTATCGACACGGTGTTGGCGCGCGCACCTGCTGCGACTTAGAGCCTGCCAATTACACGGTAGGCCAGCATGCCGACCACTTCATGCAGCAGTATTTGCCAGTGTTCTGACCCGGATTGCAGGTCGTATTCGGTCCAGGGCGTGTTGGTACCCGTGCGGTAGTCCACCGGGTAGGCGGTGACGTTCCAGCCAGCTTTCTCGAACGTGGCCATGGAGCGTGGCATATGCCAAGCGGAGGTGAGCAGCAGCCACTTCTTCGTCTTTTCTACCCCCGGCATCCGCGCAGTCCGCACGGCGTTCTCAAACGTGTTGCGGGATACCGATTCATAGCGAACCCGGTCGGGCGCAATACCCAGGCTGTCAAAGAACACCTTGGCCCGGTCGGCCTCACTGGGGCCTGTGCCGAGTAGTGCACCCTCACCGCCAGTGAATATCACGGGCAGTTGGGGGTAGCGCCGCACAATGGCTGCAGTGGCCACCATGCGTTCTGCGGCATCATTCACTACCGGTTGGCTGTGGGCTTGCGCTACGTTGCCCGAGCCCAGGGCACCGCCCAAGAGCACTACGCCCGCGTAGCCAGACAAGTCGGCATCAGGCGCAATCTCGGCGTAGTGGCCCTCTAAGGCTCGCAGGCCCAGGTCGGGCAAGGGCAGCCAGCCCATCACCAGCAACACGGCCAGCGCCGCCGCAACCAAGCCACG
>JANYEE010000112.1 GCA_025363275.1 Burkholderiales bacterium
GTGCGATTCGCATCACATGCACCGTAGCAGACGAAGAATTGGGGCACAATGCCCGCGCGGCGCGGGCATGGGGCACAGCATTCACGCTGATTTAGAACTGCTCAAACGTTCCATCCGAGTATGTAATTCGGTTGGTGGCGGGTGAGTATTCGCCCACAGAGTCAGCTCCCTTGGTGAGGCTGTAAGTGGCTTTGGATCTATCAACAACCATCTTGACGCCTTCGGTGCTTTCCAAGTTGAGGACCTCGGACGTTCCAGACGTGTTGCCCAGCATATTGACCACAATCGAACCTTGCCGGTATTGGCCGCTGATATCGGAAGTGTTGTTGGCCGCACTGCCGGCATCACGATTGATAACTGTGACGTTGAGGTTGAGCGCTGGTCGGTTTGGAATGCTGACCTTGCCAGAAAATCCAGTGCGGATAATTTGCACGTTGCTGGCGCTACGTGGAATGGCGCTCTGAAATGCCGCTGTGTTGAGCAGCTCAATGGTCAATGCGCCTTCGAAAAAGTTGAGTCCATTGCGCTGCACACTTCCGCCAAAGCTAATGAAAGTCGGCGCATACACATTGCTGGCATCCGACTTGAACGCACTGAGCTTCAGGTCACCAATGACCGCGCTATTCAAGGTGCTTGCCTTGAGTCGCAAAAAGATCTCTTGGCTACCGTCGGAGGGTGACGTCAGGCCGTCGGCGGTGACGGTGGCCTGCACATTCGACCCTTCCGAGAGCTCCAGGCGGGTATCCAGCGCACCGGCTTTGATCAGGTCAATCGAGCCAGAGAGAGCCAGCTTGTTGAGTGGTCCAATCTTGGCGAGCACTGCATTCAAAGCGACGTTGTGTTTATCACCCAATACCGTTACTACGGGTCCACCATCTGCGGCGATTCCGCTTTCAACAGAAAAGGACGGCGACAACTCGCCCTTGAGGCCTACCGACGTCACCTTGCCATTCGCATCACGCAACACTGCCAGAGTCGCTGCATTACCCGGAAAAGGCGCACCGTATTCAATCCGATCTACAAAGCTGCCGTTCGCATTGACGGTCTCGCGTATGAAGCCATCGCTTTGACGATTCAGCTTTGTTTTGCGCGTTTGGCTGTAAATCGTAAATTTATTGGCATCAGACAAGTTCGGGTGCAAACGGATTCGTGTGCTCATTGCGGTGAAGCACCAAGCACCTGTAGTCAAGCATGCGTTCTGGGTTCGAGTCAGTTGTGTCACTGAACATGCCAAAAAGTTGGCGTTTGCCCTGGACGTTGCAGCTGTTGAATAGTTGCTATCTGAGTAAAAACTACAGGACGAATTGGCCAGCGTGCTATTGGTAAACGTTTTCGACACTACAAAAGTTGCATTGGCGGTGCCGATCACATCATTCCAAAGTTGCGCAGCCTGGAACGCCAAACTCAGCGCGTCCACGCCGCTACTGGCAATGGTCACCGTCCGGTTTGACATATCTTCAGAGACTTTTTTCAACTCGGTCTGAAGTGACAAGTCGGCTGCATCTAGCGCTTTGGCATTGCTGCGTAAGGTGCCGAAAAACACCTTGGCTTGCGCAACGGCAGAGGCTTGCGTTACAGGTATGCCCGCAGGCTGTGTGATCTTGAGGACCGGAATGCCGGCGCGATCAGCCACGGTGTCGGACTGTGCTTGCAGCGCGATCTTTACGGCAACATCCCCCAGGCCTTTGGCTACTAGGCCTTTGACCACGCACTCAACGCGAGAGGCCTGGCTTCCGGAGGCGCAACCAAGTTCTCCGGCCTTCGCCATCTCTGACACCGCGCTGAGAGACAAAGCCAGTGGGTTTTTGGGCAACTTGCTAGTTGCATCAAATTCGGCGGTAGTGCTGGTGGGATCAAATCCCAAGGTCTCCGACAAATCCTTCTGTGTCTGCGCCAGCGCGGTGGCAGTTAAACCGCTGGTACCGGCAAGCGCCTGTGCAGTTGCTAATTCCGTAAATGGGTTAATTTGTGCGCTGTAAGTCTTGCCCGCCTCGGTCGAAAGGGCAGTTCGCATCGCGAAGCCTGCGGTTGGCGTAACCACGGTTCCGGTGGCTTCGTCATACATGGTGGTGCCGGGTACCACGCTTGCAACAATAATGACGAGGCCGCTGTACGCGGAGATCGAGATGGTGTAACGACCGGACGCATCCGATGTGGTCTCGGTCAACAAATCGCCCTGTTTTCCATCAGCCGTTGTCTTGTAGACGCTGATCTTTGCAGCACCCATCGGCCCCTTGATGGCATTTCCGTTGATCACTGTGGAAACAACGGGTGGCGTAGGCGCTGCTGTAGTGCCACCGCCACCGCCGCCGCAGGCGCCCAGAAGCGCTGCGATGCCGCAGCCAAGTAAAGAATGGCTAAATTTCATGGATTTCCTCCCTCAGTTTTATGTAATGCGGGCACTTGACGGTCACAGTCTAGTACAGCTATTATGGTACTCGAGGGCTTGTCGCTTGCCGCCTTGCGCGGCGTGTTGCGAGGGCTTGCACGTGAGTAATTCACTGTATTGCGATAAATTTCCTGCATTTTTTAGTTAAATCAATCGTTTGATTTAACTGTGTAGAATCCGCGGCATGTCTGCCATGCCCGTTTCATCCTCCAACTCCGCCGATGCGCCCGATGCCGCGTCCGGTGCGGCTGCCGGCGGCAAGCCGCTTCGTAGCGATGGCATCGAGGCCCGCAACCGCCTGCTCGATGCCGCCATGGTGCTGTTTGCCGAGAAGGGCTTTGCCAAAACCTCCACGCGCGAGATCGCCCAGGCCGCCCAGGTCAATATCGCTTCCATCAGCTATTACTTTGGTGACAAAGCCGGCCTGTACCGCGCGGTGTGGCTCGACCCGCGCTGCAGCCCTGATGTGCACGCCGCCGACTTTGAAAGCGCCAGCCTGACTCTGGACCAAGCCCTGAATGGCATGCTGCGCGGTTTTGTCGACCCCTTGAAGCAGGGCGAGTTGATGCAAAAGTGCATGAAGCTGCACTTCCGGGAAATGCTGGAGCCCACCGGCATTTGGCAGGAAGAAATTGACACCAATATCAAACCGGCCCACATGGCCCTGGTAGGTGTGATTTGCCGCCACCTGGGCCTGGCTAAAGCCGATGATGACATCCACCGCCTGTGCTTCTCCATTGCCGGGCTGGGCATGATGCTGCACGTCGCGGGCGATGTGTTCTCGGCCATCCGGCCGCAGCTGGTGGCCTCGCACGAAGCGCTGGATCTGTACGGCGATCGCCTGGTCACCTATGCCACCGCGCTGGTCGAGGCCG
>JANYEE010000137.1 GCA_025363275.1 Burkholderiales bacterium
CAGAAGTGCAATGCAAGGCGGCTGTGCGGGGAGACTTCATACCTGACGGTACCGTGGCTGCCGTGCTGTCTGTGCTAAATCACAACTTGCAACAAACGCTGGCCGCTTTGCAGGTACTGCTGCCGCACCCACCCGCCCAGGTACTCCCGCGCACACGGGCTCAACCGCTGACAGAAGCGGATCGTCTCGCGTTGTTGCAATCGCTCATTGAGCTCGAAGCCCTCTTACAGGACAGCAATATGCGCTCGACCGCTCTCAGTGCCGATCTGGTGGGGCGGTTTGGTGGCATGGCGGGAGAATCTCTGGCCGATCTGAATGCCGTCGTGCAGCAACTGGCATTTGACGCAGCCCTCAGCCAGTGTCAGAGCTTGCGCGACACCTTGCTCTGAACACCTATGACCGTCCTTAGCGCTAGCCTCTCCGTACCGCGACGGCCGAAATTGCTGTTGGTAGACGACCAGCCTATCAATATTCAAACGCTGTTTCCGATTTTCAGTGCCGACTATGAAGTGTTCATGGCCACCACTGGCGCGCAGGCCCTGAAGGTCTGCGCCAACCAATACCCGGACCTGGTATTGCTGGACGTGATGATGCCCGATATGGACGGCCACGAGGTGTGCCGCCAATTGAAGGCCAATCCCGCGACCCGTAACATTCCCGTGATTTTTGTGACTGCCCAAGACAACCCGGAAAACGAGAGCCTGGGCTTACAAATCGGGGCGGTGGATTTCATTTCCAAGCCGGTGAATGCTGCGGTGGTACGCGCGCGGGTGCGGTTACACCTATTGCTGCGCGCCAGCCTCGAGCAAGTCCAGCTGCTCAATGAAGACCTGGAGGCCCGTGTGTCTGCCCGTACCCGCGAATTGGAGGGCGCGTTGGAGCAGTTGCGCGCGTCGCAGGACAGTCTGGCCAGCAGTGAAGCCAAGGCAACTTTGAGCCTGCTGGTGGCCAGCGTGTCCCATGAGTTGGGCACGCCGCTGAGCAATAGCGTTATGGCTGCGAGCACCCTGGCAGAGCGGGCGAGTGACTTTCAGGGCCTGGTGGAAGCCGGAGCCATAAAAAGGTCAGACTTCACGGCATTCGTGGCCACCATTGGCGAGGGTACAGACTTGATTCAGCGCAATCTGCACCGAGCCCATGAACTTTTGGGCCATTTCAGGCAGGTGGCCGCGGACCAGGCCAGTGAGCAGCGCCGTGTGTTTGATGTGGCGCAGACCATCCAAGAAATTCTGCATACCCTGCAGCCCAGTCTGAAGCGATTTCCACACCGCGTCACTTTGGACATACCTTCGGGTATCACTATGGACAGCCAACCTGGCGCTCTAGGCCAAATCGTCATCAATTTAATCAACAACGCTTACTTGCACGCCTTTGACCATGAGACACCAGGTCTCCTCACCGTGCGCGTGCGTTTGGCAGACACCCAGGTGCATTTGGTTTTTGCAGACAACGGGGTGGGCATTGCACCTGACAACCTGAGCAAGTTGTTTGAGCCCTTTTTCAGTACCAAGATTGGCCAAGGGGGTACGGGTTTGGGTCTGGCCATTGTGCACAACCTGGTGGTCAAAACCCTGGGGGGTGCTATTCGGGTTAGCTCAGACCTGGGGCACGGCACCCGGTTTGAAATCGAGTTGCCTCAGACACAGTCGTAACTTGACTGCCAGTAGTGCATGCGCTTACGGCGTGGGGCTGGCTGGGGCTGGCTTTTCAGCGGGCTCTGCGCCGATGGCAACTCGGCGTGCGCCATCAAAGCGGCGTGCCCAGTACGACACGCCCATATCTTCGACCCGCACTTCGGACCCCGGTTTGGGGGCGTGGATGAATTTACCTTCGCCCAGGTAAATGCCTACGTGGCTGAAGGCGCGGCGCATGGTGTTGAAGAACACCAGATCTCCGGGTTGCAGGTCAGCGCGGTCAATTTTTTGGGTGGCTGCTGCTTGCTGCGCCGCACTGCGAGGCAGCAGCAGGCCAGCGGTTTGCTCATAAATGTTGCGTACAAATCCGCTGCAGTCAAAACCAGTTTCAGCCGAGTTACCGCCGCGCTTGTAGGGCACACCCAGTAAGCCCATGGCATTAATGACCAGTTCCGATGCGCGGGCCTCGACACGGTCGGTCAGGTCGCCCAGACGCGTCAACAGACCGCGGTCTTGGCGAAACGTCGCAGCATCGTCACTGCCCACCGCCGGTGCTGCTTGCACGGTGTTGGCAAGCAAAAGGGCGATGAGAACGAGGGCTTTAAAACGCATCGGCGGACTGTAATGGAAGTGTCATACGGTGTCAAGCTATAAAGTACTTCAATAATTCAATGTAACTTATTGATATATATATGAAAAACAAATTTTTACGATTGGGTGAGAGATGTTGGAAGGCGGAGTGCGACCTGGCGTTGAACGCACCATTGGCCGGGAGCGCTAGAGGACAGGCCGGTGAGTTTGGGTATGCTCTTGGCATTCCATTCTGAAAGATTGCCATGTTGCTAGACGCTGAAGAATCCCAACTGGTGTTGGTGGACTACCAGATCCGCCTGATGCCGGTCATGCTGGACTCTGCCACGGCAATTGCCAATGCAGTGCGCCTTGCCAAGCTGGCCGCCTTGGTCGATGTGCCCGCTTTTTTGACCGAGCAAAACCCGCCCAAGCTCGGTGAAACCGTGCTTGAGATCCGCCAGGCCTTTGAGGTGCCGCCGCGGGTTTTATCCAAAATGCAATTCAGTGCCGTGGAAGAGGGCCTGGGCGAATGGCTGCGCCCACCGGCCAAACCAGTGCAGGGCAATGCCCGCAGTCTGCCCAAGCATTTGCAAAAGCCTGCCGCTGGCAGCGAGCGCGGCACCATCGTGCTGGCGGGGTGCGAAGCGCATATCTGCATGCTGCAAACGGCGCTGGATTTGCTGGAAGACGACTTTGAGGTGTGGGTCGTGACCGACGCTTGCAGCGCGCGCACCGAGCGCAACCGCGACGCTGCTTTTGACCGTCTGGCCGGTGCCGGTGTGGAGCTGGTCACTACCGAGATGGTGGCGTTTGAGTGGATTAGGACCGCTGAGCACCCCGAGTTCAAGGCCATGCAGGCGCTGATCAAATAGCCCGTTTGACCCAGGTCACCTAGCGGTTTTTTTCAGGGAGCTTGGGCTCCCTGTGTTGTTTCTGAAGACAGTTGTCGGTCGCCGAGTCAGGACTGTGCAAGTTGCATCTTCATAATTATGAATTCAGTTTGACAGGCCCGATGGAGACACGCCATGACACATAAGAACACCGGCTTCCGCGAGTTTCACCGTCGTTCCATTGAGGACCGCGATGCCTTCTGGTCCGAGCAATCTACGCTGATCGACTGGCACACCCCGCCGCAACAAATATGCGACTACAGCAACCCGCCCTTCGCCCGCTGGTTTGCCGGTGGCACCACTAACCTGTGCCACAACGCGGTAGACCGGCACCTGAAAGACCGGCCCCATCAGGCGGCACTGATCGCCGTCTCCACAGAAACCAACACCGAGCGCGTCTACACCTTTACCGAGTTGCATGTGGAGGTGCAGTGCATGGCCGCCAGCCTGCTGGCACTGGGCGTGAAGCAGGGTGACCGCGTGCTGATCTACATGCCCATGGTTGCCGAGGCGGTTTTTGCCATGTTGGCCTGCACCCGCATTGGGGCCATCCACTCGGTGGTATTTGGCGGCTTTGCGGCCGCATCCTTAGCCTCGCGCATTGAGGATGCTTCGCCCACGGTCATCGTCAGTGCAGACGCCGGATCGCGCGGCGGCAAGGTGGTGGAATACAAACCCCTGTTGGACGAAGCCATTGCCCATTC
This sequence comes from Burkholderiales bacterium, assembly GCA_025363275.1. Taxonomy (GTDB): domain Bacteria; phylum Pseudomonadota; class Gammaproteobacteria; order Burkholderiales; family Burkholderiaceae_C; genus Allorhodoferax. The sequence goes on from JANYEE010000137.1 coordinate 3,802, forward strand.
CAGTCACAAACCCAGCGCCGTGCTGATGGTAAACCGGGGCCTAGCGGCCATGAAGCTGGTGGCGGGCCGCGACCTGGTATGGGACGCCCTGCGGCAAAAGCACTTGGGCGATACCGTGCCTTGCGTGTGGGTGGATGCCGCCCACCCTAGCTACACGCTTTACACCAGCGGCACCACCGGTAAGCCCAAAGGTGTGCAGCGGGACACGGGCGGCTACGCGGTGGCGCTGGCGTCGTCCATGCGCAATATCTTCTGCGGCAACGCGGGCGAAACCTATTTTTGCACTAGCGATATCGGCTGGGTGGTGGGCCACAGCTACATCGTTTATGGCCCCCTGATTGCGGGCATGGCCACACTCCTGTACGAAGGACTGCCCACCCGCCCGGATGGCGGCGTCTGGTGGAGCCTGGTGGAGAAGTACAAAGTCACCGTCATGTTCAGCGCGCCCACCGCCGTGCGGGTGCTCAAAAAGCAAGACCCGGCGCTCATGGCCCGGTACGACCTGTCCAGCCTGCGCGCCCTGTTTTTGGCGGGCGAGCCGCTGGACGAGCCCACCGCGAAGTGGATCAGTGGTGCCCTGGGCAAGCCCATCATTGACAACTACTGGCAAACCGAAACCGGCTGGCCCATCCTCAGCATCGCCAATGGTGTGGAAAAAGCCACGAGCAAATTTGGCAGCCCCGGCGTGGCAATGTATGGCTACAACGTCAAACTCATTGACGACAGCACCGGCGAAGAACTGACCGGTGCCAACCAAAAAGGCGTGGTCGCCATCGAAGGCCCCTTGCCACCCGGCTGCTTGCAGACTGTGTGGCGCGACGATGCCCGCTTTGTGAATACCTACTGGAAAAGCATTCCGGGCAAGCTGATTTACAGCACCTTTGACTGGGCCGTGCGGGATGAAGACGGTTACTTCTTCATCCTGGGCCGTACCGATGACGTGATTAATGTGGCCGGGCACCGCTTGGGCACCCGGGAAATCGAAGAAAGCATCTCCGGCCACCCCAATATCTCGGAGGTGGCAGTGGTGGGGGTGGCCGATCAGCTCAAAGGACAGGTGGCTATGGCGTTTGCAGTGGTCAAAGACGCCACCCTGCTGACCGACGACGCGGCGTACCTGAAGCTCGAAGGCGAGGTCATGAAGCTGGTAGACACCACCATTGGCGCCGTGGGCCGCCCGGCCCGGGTGCGTTTTGTCACCGTATTGCCCAAAACCCGCAGTGGCAAACTGCTACGCCGTGCCATCCAGGCGGTGTGCGAGGGGCGGGACGCCGGGGATCTGACTACCATGGACGACCCGGCCGCATTGCAGCAGATTCGGGATTTAGTGGGCAAGCCCGGCTAGCTAGCCCCGCTATAAAAACACCGAGCGCACACCTGCTGGTAGCGGTTATTGCCGCCGATTTCCACCTGCTCGCCTTCGCGCACGCGCTCGCCGCTGTCGGTGGTGCGGATATTCATCGTGGCTTTGCGGCCGCAGGCGCAGATGGTTTTGATCTCTTCAATGTCGTCGGCCAGCGTGAGCAGGTGGGCCGAGCCGGGGAAGGGCTGGCCCATAAAGTCGGAG
>JANYEE010000163.1 GCA_025363275.1 Burkholderiales bacterium
TCGTCGGGCGGGCGGTTCAGGTCGATCACGTACCGCGAGGTGCTGGGCATCAGCACACTGGCGCCGATATCGCCCAGAAAGTTGTAGAGCTGGTCGAGGTGCCAGTCGGTGTCTTCTACTTGCAGGGCTTGGGGTACGAAGCCAGCTTGCAAGTCTGCCGGGATATGGGTGCCGATGTGCGGCATGCTGACCAGCAGGGGTACGTTGCCCTGCTGCAACTGGAACACAGGGAGATTGTTGGGGCTCATACCGGTTGGCCTTTGAAAACGGTTTGGAGTCGCGGATTGGCACCCAGTGCGTAGCAAATCTGGGCGGGGTGTTGCACATCCCACAGCACAAAGTCGGCACGCTGGCCCGCAGCCAGCACGCCACGGTCTGTGAGGCCCAGTGCTGCCGCAGCGTGGCGCGTGACACCGGCCAGGGCTTCCTCGGGGGTCAGGCGAAACAGCGTGCAGGCCATGTTCAGCATCAGCAACAACGAGGTGCAAGGCGAGCTGCCGGGGTTGCAGTCGGTGGACACCGCCATAGGCACGCCGTGCTTACGCAGCAGGTCAATGGGCGGCACGCGGGTTTCACGCAAAAAGTAAAACGCGCCGGGCAGCAACACGGCCACGCTGCCGCTGGCCGCCATGGCCTGTGCCCCCGCCGGGCTCAGCCATTCCAGGTGGTCGCAGCTCAGGGCCTGGTAGCGCGCGGCCAACTGGGCACCACCACTGTCACTCAGTTGCTCGGCGTGTAGCTTCACGCGCACGCCCAGCGCCCGCGCAGCCTGGAACACGCGCTCCATCTGCGCGGTGCTGAAGCCAATGCGTTCACAAAAGCCATCCACCGCGTCGACCAGGTCTTCGGCGTGCAGCACCGGCAGCATCGCCAGCACTGCATCCACATAGTCATCGGTGCGGCCCGCGTACTCGGGTGGTACAGCGTGTGCCCCCAAAAACGTGGTGCGCACGTCCACCGCATGGCTGCGGCCCAGCGCGCGGGCCACGCTCAGTGTTTTGCGTTCATGCTCCAGCGCCAGGCCGTAGCCCGACTTGATCTCGATGGTGGTCACGCCCTCGTTCACCAGCGCCTGCAAGCGCTTGGCGCTGGCCTGCTCCAGCTCGGCCGCTGTGGCGGCGCGGGTCGCGCGCACGGTGGACGCAATGCCACCGCCCGCCTTGGCAATGTCCTCGTAGCTGGCACCTTGCAGGCGCAACTCAAACTCATGCGCACGGTCGCCGCCGTAGACCAGATGGGTGTGGCAGTCGATCAAGCCGGGGGTGATCAACGCGCCGCCCGCGTCGTGCACCACATCACAGCGCTCCAATAAATCGGCCGGCAGTTTGGAGGCTTCGCCCACCCAGAGCAGATGTTCGCCCTCCACCACAAGGGCGGCCTCGTCAATGAAACCGTAGGCCTGGGTGGCGTCAGCCGCCATCGTGGCGATACGGGCATGGGTCCAGAGTTGCAGGCTCATTCAGCGATCTCCATCCAGAGTGCGCCCTCGGTTTCCAGACCAAAGGTCGTTGCATATGGCAAACGGCACCAGGCCAGGCTTTGGGGCGGTATTTTGATAATTTCGGAGTCAAATCGGGCTGTGGCCCTTGTATTTATTGCCCATACAGCTATCACTTTAGGAGCATCTACAACAAAGTGAGAGGGCACAAGAACGCGCAGCATGCGTGACTCAGCTTCACTTGCACCACCGAGGAGGGAGGGCGGCAGTGCGTTCTGCGTAGGTAAAGGAGGAGCCCGCAACGCGGGCGGGGGACACGGAGCAGAACGTACTGCCGCCCTCCCTCCGGCCCCACGCACCATGAGATTGAAATCCTGGGTCGAGCCATCGATCAGCGAGCAATCCGTAGAGGCAGCCCCATCAAACATCAACGGCGCGCTCTTCGTAGTCAGTGTGTGCAACTGGCCGTCTACATCCAGCGCCACGCCTTCGCCACTCAGCACCGCAAACCACCGCTGCACACCCTCAAAGCGCGAGAACGGCCCGCTGCTCTCTACTTCCGCCACGGACATGCGCCACTGCCACTCACCCTCGGCAGGCCAGGCCACCAATTCCCTCGTCACCCCACCACCATTGCGCCAAGGCGTAGCGGCTACGTCCGCCAGACGCACTACATTCCAACTCACGACTGAAACTCCCCGGCAAAGCGGTAACGCGAGCCTGGGTAAATCAGACGCGCCAAACTGGCCACATTGGCGCCGCTCACCGTGCGGCGCACCATCGCCAGGCAGGCCTCGGTAGCGGCAATCTCCAGCCCCTTCGCCTGCTCGGGCGTGGGTACACAGGCTTCTATCGAATAGCTGGCTTGCGTTAACGGGGCATGGGTCAGCAGGTAGTGCGTGGGCGTGGTGGTGGCCCAGTCGGTCTTCAGATAATCCGGCGCGGCAGCAGGGTTCACATAGCGGTCTTCCCACTGGATAGGTACACCGCTCTCCAGATGCACCAGTACCGTGTGAAACACCTTGGCACCGGCACGCAAGCCCAGCATCTGAGCCAGCTCGGGCGTGGCCTTACTCACCTCGGAGCGCAAAACACGGCAGGTGTGCACATGGCCACGTTCGGTCACTTCCTCCTGAATGTCGCGAATGCGGATGGTGGAGGAAATGCGGTGCAGCTCCGCGACAAAACTTCCAAGGCCTTGCACCCGGTTTACCAGGCCTTCGTCGGTCAGCTCGCGCAGCGCGCGGTTGGCCGTCATGCGGCTCACACCAAACTGTTTCATCAGCATGGCTTCGCTGGGCACCGGGTCGCCCGGCTTCCAGGCACCGGAGCTGATGTGCGCTTGAATGAAGGCCTTGACTTGGCCGTAGGCAGGTAAATGGCTATTGGGTACGGAGGGCATGGGCGCAGTTTAACGTGATTGACAGCACTTGTATAGACAAGTACGATGCCGCCCATATTCTGCTTGTCTTTAAGGAATTGGCACCCATGTCTACCACTCCCTCTATACCCCCCTTTGCGAACGCCATCGCCCGCCCTGTGCGCGCTCCGCGTGGACCCGATCTAAGCTGCGCCAACTGGCAAATCGAAGCCGCCTTTCGCATGCTGCAAAACAACCTCGACCCCGAGGTGGCCGAGAACCCCGACGCGCTGGTGGTGTACGGCGGCATTGGCAAGGCAGCGCGCAATTGGCCGGCCTTTGAGGCTATCCTGGATTCGCTAAAAAAACTCAAGGAAGACGAGACTCTGCTGGTGCAATCTGGCAAACCCGTGGGCGTATTCCGCACCCACACTGGCGCGCCTCGCGTGTTGATTGCCAACTCCAACCTGGTGCCGCAGTGGGCCAACTGGGAGCACTTTAACGAACTGGACCGCAAGGGTCTGATGATGTACGGCCAGATGACCGCGGGTAGCTGGATTTACATCGGCACGCAGGGCATTGTGCAGGGCACTTATGAGACGTTTGTAGAAGCCGGTCGCCAGCATTTCCATGGCGATTTGTCGGGCCGCTGGGTGCTGACGGCGGGCCTGGGCGGCATGGGCGGTGCGCAGCCGCTAGCGGCCACGTTTGCCGGAGCCTGCTCGTTGAATATTGAATGCCAACAAAGCAGCATTGATTTCCGTTTACGCACCCGCTACGTGGACGAACAAGCCACCGACCTGGACGACGCGCTGGCCCGCATTGCCAAGTACACCGCCGAGAAAAAAGCCGTGTCCATCGCCTTGTGTGGCAACGCAGCCGACATCGTGCCGGAGCTGGTGCGCCGCGTGAAAGCCGGTGGCGCTGGCGGCAATTTGGCACGCCCTGATATCGTCACCGACCAGACCTCCGCCCACGACATCATCAACGGCTACCTGCCATCGGGCTGGAGCGTGCAGCAGTGGAAAGCAGCCCAAAAAGACCCGGCACAACACGCCGCACTCACACAAGCCGCCGGCGAATCCTGCGCCGTGCATGTGCGTGCCATGTTGGATTTCCATGCTATGGGCATCGCAGTAGTGGACTACGGCAACAACCTGCGCCAGGTTGCGAAAGACTTTGGCGTGGC